>CAYFWU010000008.1:0-42615 GCA_964347025.1 uncultured archaeon
GGATCATCGAGAGGACCCCGTACCTCTCGACGGTTGATTTCTCACCGGTTTCCGTGAACGTTGACATCAATAACATATACCTAACCTCAGAATGCCTTAAACTGGCAATAGCGACCACCGAGCAGCAGACGTATTCCATAGCGAGCGGTCTCGGAGACGCCACGGGTATCAGGCCGAATACGCATGATCTTATGAAAGACACGTTCGAACTCTACAGTATAGAAGTTCTAATGGTGAAGGTTGATGATTTCAGGGATGGGACCTACTATGCCAAGCTCCTTCTCCGCCAGGGCAACAAGATCCTTAACCTCGATTCCAGACCGAGCGATGCGATAGCTGTAGCCGTAAGGTTTCAAAAGCCTGTCTACGTAAAGAACGGGATAATGGAAAGTTTAGGGGTAGGCATTTGCTAGTCTCCGTAATCCTTCTTGGTTGCGTACGCCGTTTCGGAAGCGTATTCGTTCTTAACAGAATATTCGTCTTCGGAACTTCTTGTCCTCAGGTCAAAACCGTACTTCTCCTCTCCCTCCTCTTCAGTTTCCTCTTTCTTTTTTATCGTGACCTCGAACATGCTGTAGGGAGGTTTGAACTCGGATATTGTCTGATTGCTTGTCGGGAATCTCCATACTTCTTTCCCTTTGAGGTCAATACAGTAGAAATGACAATCCCATGAACCGTCGTACAATTTATCTTTCCATACCACGGGGGGACTCCACATAGGACCTGAACTTTTAAAACGCCATATTTCCTTACCTGTTTTGGGATCGAGGCAGTAGATGTTGGAATCTTCTGAACCGAAGTATAATCTGTTTTTATAATAGGTTAGCGAGATACCTGTAAGACCCCCTGCGCGAAAGCGCCACATCTCTTCACCGTCAAGAGTTATCGCATATATAATTCCGTCTCTGGAGGAATGGAAAATGACATCGTTGTAAATTATTGGGGAGCAGCAGTTGCCGTATTTACCTGTCCTGAAACGCCATATCTCTTTCCCTGTTTCCGCGTCCACGGCGTAAAGGAAATTATTCATTGAAGCGAAATATATAACGCCCTTGTAATAGGTTGCCGGTAATTCGTTTGTGATCTCTTCCCCGGCCCGGAACCTCCAGATTTCTTTTCCCTTTGTATCCAGGCAGTAAAAGTTCCCGTCGGCGGAACCGAAATATATCTTGTCACTGTATACGGCCGGGGCGTAGAAAATTGAATCACCTGTCTTGAAACGCCAGATCTCCTTACCCTCACTATTCAAACAATAAAGATTTCCATCCAGACATGGGAAAAAAACTTTATCCCTCCAAACAAAGGGTTTCGTTATAACTCCGTCTCCTGCCTTAAACCTCCATATCAATTTACCTGTTTTTGCTTCAAAGGCGTATAAAGAACCGCCCTTCGTTCCCATGTATATCCTTTCTTTATCACCTTCCGCAGAGTTGCACGCCATGTCGCCATCTGTCTTGAATCTCCAGATAAGTTTCCCTGTCTCACAATCCAAAGCATAGATGTAGAAATCCATTGAGCCAAAATATACAATACCTTCTATTATTTTGGGAACGCTCAGTATGCTGCCACCAGGACCTACTTCCAGTCCTCTTTTAAACAAATGTTCCTTTTTGACAAGTTCAAAATCCTCGAGTTCTATATCGAAACCAGAGAATCCAGATTCTCCCAAATCCATATTAATTAAACAATGAAAAACAATATATAATATAGATAACGTAAAGGTTGGTGCGAATGGCTGTTTGTGATTACACCTATGATGAGGGAGCCAGAAGGCTTAGGATAGACTGCATGGGCTGTGTGTATGGAGCGAGTGTCGAGGACTACGATGTATGCATGGCCATGGTTGTTGATAAGCTTCTCACCCTGAAGAATGTAAAATCTGTTGTTCTTGCGAAGGAAAGGGAGTACGAGTATTCAGGGGACCAAATAAAGATGCTGACGGAAATTGCGAAAATAATAGAGGATGTTGTCAGGGAGAAACTAATTTCTTATTCAAAGCTGAGGCCTGATATCTGCAGCAAATGCTATCCGGACTTCCCTCAAAAATTGCAGTACATAACGATCAACCTCCTTCGTCGCGATCCTATAGGAGCCTACGTGGAACTCCTGAGGGAGGGGAGGACCCTTAAAATAAGGATGGGGAGGAGAACGAAGTGTTACAAATGCTACAAGCATTATTTGGAAGGTATTGTGGCTCCTCTCCAGAAGAGATTCGAGGAAACAGAAATAATAAAGTTTGCCAAGCCCCATCTTTCAGGCTATCATGTTGGGACGAGAGGGTTATACAGGCAGTTGTTCACGCCAAGCGTCCGCCCGAACTTCATGCTTACAAGATACATGATCACGCCGCCTGAAAAGGGAAAGGTGGTTGATAGATACAAAGTCAAGGACATACAGATTGAGATATACAAGCTCCCCCACAAGGCGAGCTATTTCTACCATATCGTTCCTCCGGAATTTGATCTCTCAGAGGAGAAGTACGCGGTCCTGGATGCAGCTAGAAGATACATGGCGACCCATCGTCCGAGGACAGCAGAATTCGTCCGGTCGGAGAAAGTACGCGATGTTTTTTACAATATAGGAAGGGATATGATAAGAGAGATCGCGGACAAAATGGGCATTTACATGTCTTCGGAAGATCTCGAACAGCTCTCGAACATCCTGACGAGGTACACGGCAGGGTTGGGTGTTCTGGAAATCCTGCTTTCGGACGAGAAGATCCAGGATGTTTACATAAACTCACCCATAGAAACTCAGCCCATCCTTATTTTCCACCAGGATTTTGAGGAGTGCAACACGAACCTTATACCGACAAGGGAAGATGCCGAATCCTGGGCAACACGCCTTAGGATACACTCTGGAAGGCCGCTGGATGAGGCGAACCCTGTTCTGGACACAGACATAGGCGTTCCAGGAGGGAAGGCCAGGTTCGCTGTCATAACGAAAGGTTTATCACCGCATGGTTTTGGATTCGCGATAAGAAGACACAGAGACAAACCGTGGACCCTGCCCCTGTTCGTCAAGGCCAGAATGATGGATCCACTGGCAGCCGGTCTGCTTTCTTTCATGATAGACGGGAGTGTGAGCATGCTCGTCGCTGGTGGCAGGGGATCCGGGAAAACGAGCGTTCTGGGTGCGCTCATGCTGGAGATACTTCCTAAAACAAGGATCGTTACCATAGAGGATACGCTGGAACTTCCCGTGGAACATCTAAGGGATCTGAAGTATAACGTGGAATCCCTGAAATCAAGGTCTGTGATAACAAGGATAGAGTCCGAGATGCCGGCGGACGAGGCGCTAAGGACGGCGCTCAGATTGGGTGATTCTGCCCTTATCGTGGGAGAGGTCAGATCAGTGGAGGCGAAGGCCCTGTATGAAGCAATGAGAATCGGAGCTCTATCAAATGTTGTTGCGGGAACGATACACGGGGAATCCGCATACGGGGTTTACGACAGGGTTGTTAACGATCTTGGCGTCCCCCCAACGAGCTTCAAGGCGACAGATGTCATACCCATATGCAAGTCATTACGTTCAGCGGATGGTCTCCATCGTTTCAGAAGACTGACCGAGATAACAGAGGTCAGGAAACACTGGGAAACCAATCCAACGAAAGAGGGAGGTTTCATAAATCTGATGGAGTATTCCGGAAAGGAGGATAAGCTGAAACCCACGGACACTCTGGTTAATGCTGAATCAGAGGTTATCAACAGGATTGCCTCCTACGTTAAGGAGTGGTCGGGAAACTGGGATGCCGTCTGGAGTAACATAAAGTTAAGAGCCAAAATAAAAGAAACGCTCGTTAAACTTTCGGAACAATTGAAAATGCCAGAACTCCTGGAGGCCGAATGGGTGACGAGATCGAATTCCGAATTTCATCTGATTGCGGAGAAACTGAGGACCGAGGTGGGGGCGGCAGAGGCTGACCGGGTTTTCAAGGAATGGGAAAAGTGGATCAAGGAAAAATTGAAAAAGGCTGAAAAATAAAATTGAGCCTTCAAATTCTTTTTATCGGGGGAAGAACAATTAATAAATATGGTCAGTTTTTTTCGCAAAAAGAAAAAGGAGGAAAAGAAAGGCACCGCAGAAGAATTCATAAGGCAATACCGGACACTCAGGATACCGAGTGAGACCAGGCCGAGCATAGTCTCCAGGGAATTCAAGATCTTCAAGAAAAAAGAAGAAAAACGCTTGAGCTGGTTTGAATTTCTTGCAAAAATTTCCGGGAAGGTCCTGCAGGCGAATCCTGACGAAAACACAAGAAGGGAAATGGAAAACGCGATCGCCTTCACAGGCATGAGGGTCACACCACAGGATGTGATGGCGTTGGTTGTGATTGACCTTATTTTATCCATCGGCATTGCCGTCATACTTTTGTTCTCAGGCTTTATCCCTCTGGTTGGTGCATTGTTTGTTGCGGCAATCGGAGTCGGTCTTTCTTACTACCTCCTGAAGTACCCTGTAAATCTTTTGAAATCCTACAGGATCAGGGCTTCCTCGCAGGTCGTTCTCGCAGTCCTCTACATGGTTGTTTCGATGAGGATCTCCCCCAATCTTGAACAGGCCCTGAGATTCGCGTCCGCAAACATTTCCGGTCCGCTTGCATGGGACATGCGAAGACTCATATGGGATATCGAGATGAGGAAGTATTATTCGGCTTCGCACGCCCTCACGGACTACATCGCGAAGTGGAAACCCGAGAACGAGGAATTTGCAGAGGCCCTGAGGCTTATAAGGGACTCGCAGACACACCCCGGAGCACGTTCAGAAGCGATCCTGAACGAATCCCTTGAGATAATACTTGATGGAACGAAGACCAGGATGAAGCATTATGCTCAAGAACTGAGCATGCCCGTTACGATCATACACATGATGGGTATAATTCTTCCCGTACTGGGTTCTATCATGGCGCCTTTGGCTGCCGTGTTTTTGGCAGACATGGTCAGGCCGGAATTCTTTGTCATAGGTTACGACATTATCCTTCCGATATTCCTGGTATGGTTCATAAGTACTATCCTTAAGAAGAGACCAACCACCTTCTCTCAGGTGGACACATCCAGACATCCTGATCTTCCTCCAAAAGGAAGCTTTATTCTCAAGAGAGGAAAAACAAAGGTTATGATCCCTGTCCTGCCCATAGCAGCGGCCATAGCCCTGCTCTTCATACTTCCTTCTGTTTACTTCTTTTCTGAAAACCCGGGCATACTCTTCCCAGCAGAGGGCGAACCTCCCCCACATACAGCTATGTCGCTGGCCATGTCCTGCTTCATAACGTTGGGTATAGGGTTTTTCTTTGCAAGTTATTTCATCCTTTCTAATTTCCAGAGATCCAGGATTCAGGACGATGTCCTGAAGACAGAGGGTGAGTTCGAACTCGCCCTGTTCCAGCTTGGAAACAGAATATCAGGCGGGACGCCAACAGAGGTTGCACTGGAAAAATCAATAGACGATGTGAAGGATCTGAGCATCGCCGGCCTGTTCATCATGACCCTGAAGAACATGAAGAGTCTCGGGATGACCTTCCGGGATGCTCTATTCCATCCCAAGTGGGGGTCTGTCGCTTACTACCCAAGCAGACTGATAAAGAACATAATGTACATGATCGTTGACATCGCGAAAAAGGGATTCAAGTACGCAGCAGAAGGGATGCTCACTGTTTCCCGGTACCTCCGGAATATTCGTGAAACGCAGGAATACATCCGTGACCTCCTACAGGAATCCGTTTCCTCGATGACCTTCCAGGCATATATGCTCACACCCCTGGTTACGGGTCTTATAGTCGCAATGGCGCAGGTGATAATACAGATTCTATCAATTCTGACCAAACAGCTGGCAGAGCTTGCAACAGGAACGACATTCCCTCTGGATGTGGGGGGGATTTTCGGGGGTGAAGGGACTGCGATATCACCTGCAATCTTCCAGATTATAATAGGAATCTACCTCATCGAGGTTATATTCATACTCGCCTTTTTCATCACCAAGATAACCCAGGGCGAGAATAGAACGGCGCAATGGTATTTGACCGGAAAGATGCTGATTGTTTCACTATCCGTCTACTTTCTCGTTTCGGTCGGGTCTATCTTATTGTTTGGACAAATGATAGAAGACGCCATCGCATCAATAGGTGTGTTTTAGGCCGCGGCCGAGAATTTCACGCACTTTTGGCCAGCCTCTTTTTGGTAGTGGGCCGGGCCAGATTCCCCTTCACTTTTGGCCAGCCGCTTTTGTGCAAGCGGATGCTGCCGGAAAAGTGGCTTTGAACTCGGGCTAAGGGATCCACAATCCCTTGTGCTAAGTGCCCACTCGCTTCGCGAGGAGCGAAAGTTCCAGGCTACACCACCGCGGCCATGGTTTTAATATTTATGATGTTTCTTTTTAAAAATAAAAATTGCTCTATTCAGGCTTCATGAAGGGGAATAATATCACGTCGCGAATAGAAGGTGAATCTGTTAAAAGCATTACCAGTCGATCTAAACCAAGACCTATCCCTGATGTGGGAGGCATTCCATATTCCAAAGCGCGAATGAAATCCACGTCCATTCTCTGCGCTTCCTTGTCCCCTCGCTTGAGGTCTTTCTCTGCCTTCTCCCAGTACTTTCGTAATTCTTCCGGATCGTTTCCCTCTGAATAGGAGTTCACGAACTCCCAGGTGTTGATGAAACTCTCGAAACGTTCTGCGAGTCTGGGATCATCCGGTCTCCTCTTCGCCAGTCCCGAGACATCCGCAGGGAAATCGTATATGTGGATTGGCTGTATCAGATGTTCCTCCACCTTCTCCTCGAATATCTGCATCACGATCTCTCCCCAGGACATCGATTTGTCAACTTCCACGCCAAGCTGTTTAGCGATTTTGTATGCCTTCTCCTTGTCCGTTTTTGTGAGATCTTTTTTCGTATATCTCTTTATAGCTGCAAGCATACTCATTCGTTTCCAAGGGGTCTTGAATTCAATAACCTTTCCCTGATAAACTATCTTTGTTTTTCCCGCAACCTTCTTCACCGCGTGCTCTATCATCTTCTCCGTGACTTCCATGCTTTCCCTGTAATCCGCATAGGCACACATGGTTTCCATGAGCATGAATTCTGGGTTGTGGGTTTTATCGATCCCCTCGTTTCTGAAGTCCTGGGAGAATTCGAAAACCCTTTCGTACCCACCGACAATCAATCGTTTCAGATACATCTCATTCGCGATTCTCATGTAAACCTTCATGTCGAGTGCATGAAGTTTCGATTCGAAAGGCCGTGCGCTGGCGCCTCCGTATATGGGCTGTAGGATAGGGGTCTCCACCTCGACAAACCCCCGTCCCTTCAGGAATTCGCGGATGGCTTCTATCGTTTTAGCTCGTTTCTCAAACGTATCCTTAACTTCTGGGTTTAGTATGAGATCGAGATACCTTTGCCGGTAGCGGATCTCTTTGTCTTTCAGGCCGAACCATTCCTTGGGCAAAGGCCGTAAGGATTTTGTGAGGAGGTCGAAATTATTAACCCACACGCTCAATTCGCCTCTCTTCGTCCGGAAGACAAAGCCTTTCACCCCCACTATGTCTCCTGTGTTGATCACCTCATCAAAGAATTTGAACTTTTTCCCTCCAACGGTTTTCATTTCTATGAAGAGCTGTATCCTCCCGGAGGAATCCTGCAGATCAGAGAATATCACTCCCCCATGCTTCCTCACCGAGTGGATGCGACCAGCGAGAGAAACCTTGAAGTTCCTTCTCTTTTCCTCTTTCTTGATTTTCTTTGACTTCTCTGTGATTTCGCTTACCATGTGGGTTTTATCGTATTTTCTCTTGTAAGGGTCTTCCCCGGACTTTCTCAGCTGGACGAGTTTCGTTTTTCTTTCCTGAATTTCCGAATGTGCTTCCTTTTCGCTCAAGATCTCACCCATATGCCTTCGAAGTAGCCCTCAAATCTTTCCGCGATGGGTTTCGAATTTATGATAACATTTGCCTCTTGGTTTTTTTCGATCGAATGGTAGCTCCAGTTTGTTGATCCTATAATAACTATTTTGGAATCGATTATTATAAGTTTCGAATGTGTTGTTGTTTCTTTGGAATCGAACTTTATATCAATTCCGTTTTCTTTCAGTATTCGGACTACGGGCTTTTCCGTGAGATACTCATCCGTTATTATCCGGACGTCAACCCCTCTGTTTGCTGCCTCTTCAAGATCGGTGAGAAGCGAATTTACAAGACTTTCAGGATACTCGGGATAATACTTTATATCGAACATTACCATGTGGATCGATTGGTTTGCCTGGGAAAGGTGGGTGTGGACCCCATCGAAGTAGTCCCTGTCCGTGAGAAGCAAAATCTGATTTTCATCTATATCTACAGGGCGGTTCGAAAAAGCGGACAATATAAACATCCCCAAAACTAATCCTATAATGAAAACGGAAAGGGACAAAAGAAATCTTTTGCTGTTCCTTGGCATAAAAATAATTTAAATCGGGTTATTAAAATAATTACAACCTGTATAAACCTGCATAAAAGAATAAAAAATAGGAAAGTGAATTAATTAATATACTAAAATATCTGAGGGTCTTATGAATAGGGACGTCCTAGGGTTTGGGGGAATTTTAATCCTGTTTTTAATGCTACTTGTTTTCATACCCCCGATCATGGCAGAGACCAGTTCCCACGGAACCTTCACAGTAACGCCTGACTTTATCTACATCAACTGGACCAACGGGACCATAAACCTAACTTCAAATTCAGATAACCTCACCGTATTCATAGAAAATTCAAGTACACAGGTATTTTCAAACTATTCCCAGTATAATAGATATCAAATAGGGAATTACGATAACCTTAATGACACGAGCTGGAATCTTTGTTTCAACTCGACCCCCGGCGGTTCGCAGAATCTGAAATTCAGGGTGCAGGACGAAACGTTGGCCTACACGAACACGAGCACATTACTTAACGAAACGAACACGACGTTCTTTTACCTAACACCATACGTATTCTGTCCTCCGGGTAAGTATTATGGTTATTTTTATGTGAAGAACGTGACCAACCAAACGGAAAACCTAACGATTAACGTATCCTTCCAGATTCCTATAGATGAACAAAACACCTTCAATGCGACAACGAATACCGGTTTCTTCAAAGGAGCGACTGTTTCTAATTACGGTTATTATCATTCCTATTACTTTGACACCGCTCTGACCCAGAACCTTACAAAGCTCACCCTGACCCTTGGGCCGTCCTCCTCTAATGACGTGGACGTCTTCCTTTACGACAGTTCCGGGAACTTCCTTGCCAAGTCGATAAACAGATCGTCCTCCCTCGAAGAACTGCTCTACGACGTTCCGGGCGCATCGGAGATGTACGAAATCAGGGTTTACGGCAACGTTAGTGCAAACTACCAGGGTTACCTGTACTTCTCAACACTCAACATAACAGACACATCCGGAGCAGAACTCAGCTCAGTAGGTTTCGGTGAACTGGACGCCAACGGGAGCTCCTCTGACCAGGTTATTGTTCTAAGAAACGAGGACGATCAGGTTCTTACCAACGTTATGGAGAGGAAAGAGGTCTATCATGTTGACAGCTGGTTAAACCAGAACACGGACAAAACATTCCAGCTACTCGTTCCTGACTTCGCGGAGAAGGTAAAGATCAGGCTTGAATGGGGACAGGATGCCGGAGAGAACGTGACCAACTGGACTCTTTACCTCAGAGACTCGAGGAGGGTTTTGGTGGAAACTTCAAACGGAAAATACATAAATGCCAACAAGACAACAGGTTCCTCTGTTCTTGAGGAATACATAGAATATGGGAATGCCGGGACCTTCACGGAGAGCAACGACGGCTTCTGGAATGTGACAGTAAAGAACCAGTCATTAGGCTCCGCCAACCTGAACGATTACAACCTGACCGCTTACATATATGCTCCGAACTCCTGGTTAACAACCAACTACTCAACAACCACACTCAATTCTTCAGGTGTGGGTAACTACACCAGGGCCGTGAACGTCAACGTAACCACACCCGAAACCAATGTTTTAAACGGGAGTTACGAAGGATTCCTTGAGTACTACCAGGCATCCAAGTGGAAGGTGAGGTTACCGATCTCTTTCAACGTTAGAACCGGAACACTGATCGTGGATGAGAACATCAGCGTGACCAGCAGGAATTCAACTCATAACATAGGTTTCAATACGGTCTCAGCACCACTTTTGATCAAGATTCCCTACAACAACACGGGCGGATATCCTTTGTATGTAAGTGTTGAGAACACAACAGGCAACAGGATGTATCAGATAGGCAACAATTCGAACTACGTCGACTTCTTCCTTTCAGATTTCCCGACAGGTCCTATAAATCCAGGGACAAGCGGATTCCTGAATGTCTCTGTGCAGATAAACACGACAAACACGCATGACATAGCCGGCCTGTATCGTGGTTTCGTTCTTTTGAACACCACCAATTCCACCAACGTGACACGGCAGTCTTCCCTGTTCAAGACGTTCAACGTCACGCTTTATACCAATCTCACAAACAAGATAGACATCATCATAACAAGCATAAATCCGGATCTTCTTCACCCGCCCACATCCCCGAATAACATCACGTTTGGAGTCTCGGTCAAGCTGGTCAACGGGACTGTTATATCCGATAACAACCTCATGAGCTATAACAACTTCACACAGATCAAGATTAACGAGACCAACGTCACCGGCTACGGTCACGTACTTACCAACATAATTTCCGGCGCTGCCGGAGGAGGAACTGGCTGCCAGGCTGATCCTTGTTACATAAACGGAACAGTCCCTGCCAACAGTATCGGAGGACAGTTCAATGTATACGTAGCCATTGACTGGAACACGAAAATGTTTGGAGGGACAGGGATTAACCTGACAGGAGTAGGCACTACCAACAATTTCAAGATAAACGATACCGGGGTTTACCTGACCGCAATATCTGCAATGAGTTTCGGTCAGATAAATGAGGGAACGCAAAATCTGTACTTCAACATGACAGTAAAGAACTACGGTCCCTTGAAGGTTTATTCGCCCAAAGGAAGGGTATACTTCCATGAAGGAGGATGTACAAGCCAACTAACAACAATTGTCAAGGATTACGCTGGTAGTTGCTTCGGGAATCCAAGCAAAAGTTCAAATGCAAGCGGAGCGTATTTGGATTACGAGCTGAATCCCTTCCATGCATCCGGTTGTTGGATTAGGTTTGAGCTGGACGTTTCCAATATTTCGACGACCAATAAGTCATGCTATTTCACGGTAACTTCAACAAACAAAAAGTCGCATGGAGATCTCGAAGACATTTACATGCTGATCAAGGAGGTCAGTACAGGAGATGGTAACGGTGATGAAGACGGAAATGGCGCTGGAGGAGGTGATGAGTGCTCCTCTGACAGCGACTGTACCGATGCATACGAATGTTCGGCTGGGGTATGTAAAGCGGTTACCTGCACGGACGGTTTTGTCAGCGACCACAAATGTAATCCATACGAAAAGACACTGTCCATAACTGACTACGAATCGAAAGTCAGCGTTGTACAGGGAGATTCTGTCACAACAGAGATCGGGGTAAAAAACACAGGGAATACTGCCTTGGATGTCAAGTTGGATATTACTCATAACGTTACGGGTGTTACACAGACCATTACTCCGAGCGCCTACAACATAGATCCTGATGAAACGTATTCCTTCACTGTTAAGTTCACCCTTACCAACACAACCAAGGTAGGAAACCATCCCATTACGGTAAAGGCACACGAGAAAGATGATGAAGACATTTCAGCAACAAAAACAATCACCCTTTCTGTTGAGCCGCTTGAGGCAACAAAGAAGGAGATAAACCAGACCTATGACAACTACAAGGTCCTTTTCGAAACATTAAAATCCAGGTTCCTTGCAATACAGCCTGCAACCGTTTCTGATGTAAACTTTACGAAGACCAACCGGACGTACGGCAGCCTGTTGAACATGCTGACCCAGATTGAAGGATATCTCAGCAATAACCAGTACGCGGATGCCGCCGATGTTCTGGAGGACATGAATGCCACGCTTGTTACCTTTGAGGCCCAGATAAACCAATTGCTTTCCGAGGGTTCCATCTTCGGGGCCCTGCAGCTGGGCGGCATATGGACATGGGTTGCAATAGCTGTCGTCATTGTGGTTATTGTGGTTTTCCTGGTCTACCTGCTGCTTCCGCCCAAAAAGGGTTACCATCCTGTTTACGGGTATCGCGGTCCTGCCAAGAACCCGATAATTGCGCAGCTTAACAAAATAAAGGAGAAGATAAAGGGCATTGGTGGCGGCGCCAAGAAACCCTCGAAGGAACAAACCACATTGTCCAAGTTTGAAAAACAACCAGTCCAGCCAGCACCGCAACCTCCTTCAAAGCCTGCCTACATGGAAGGCTACAAAAGGACTGAAACCTATCCTTACAAAGAGAGCCTGGCCGACAAACTGAAGAAAAAGGTTAAGAAGGAGTAGTCGCTTCTGTAAAGAATTCAGCTATTTATATGTAATTTTCCTAATCTAAATTAGGTGAACTGGCATGATAAGGGTCGTCATGTTGCTGGGATTCCTGACAGCGATTCTCTTGGCTATAGGTTTTGCTATCGGTGGGTTCTTTGGAATGACCATTGCCCTGATCTTGGCGATATTGATCAACTTCTTTACATACTGGTATTCGGACGGTATTGTGATAAGAATCTATAAAGCGAAGCCAACGAAGGACAAGAAACTTAACGATATGGTTGATAAACTGGCATTGGAGGCGAAGATCCCCAAACCAAGGGTTTATCTCGTCTCAACAGATGTGCCGAACGCGTTTGCAACCGGGAGGAATCAGAAAAAAGCGGTTGTCGCTGTTACCGAGGGTCTGCTGAACCTGGATGATGAGGAAATCGAGGGTGTGCTAGCGCATGAGATCGCGCACATCAGGAATAACGATATACTCATATCCGCTCTTGCGGCAACAATAGCCGGAGCGATCTCCTATGTGGCCCAGATAGGTTACTGGTCAATATTTCTGGGCAGCGGGAGGAGGGGGGAAGGAAGTCTGATTGGTCTGCTGTTGATAGTGATATTCGCCCCGTTGGCGGCCGTACTCATAAAGCTTGCAATATCGCGGGCTGAGGAATACAAAGCGGATTTCACCGGAGCAACCTTAACAAAGAAACCCGGGGCTCTCGCTTCCGCTCTCAAGAAAATCAATGAAATAGCAAGGGATAACCCGATGAAAGGCTCCGCCGCTACATCCCATATGTGGATAGTCAACCCATTCAAATCAGACTGGTTCACGGGTTTGTTCTCAACACACCCACCTGTTGCGAGGAGGGTGAAGAGACTGGAAGACATGGAACATGAAGGGACCCCGGAGCCTTATGAGATGGATTAGGTGAAGACATGGCTGTTAAGAAGAAGATTGATAAGAAGTTAGAAAGGATTGATGAAGAGCTGGAATTTCTGGAGGAAAGAGAGGATTTTGGAGGTCCGGAGTCACATACCCTTTCCAAATCCCTTGAAAAGGTTTTGCGTGACCTTAAGCTTTTCGATCAGAAAAAATTCCGAACAGATCAGCTTGAAAAGGATGCGAACCTCAGATTCGAGGCCATTGCCCTTTCCCTGGAAAAGATAACAAAGATTCTGAAGGATAACGGGGTAATCTGAACTTGGGAATCAGACAGCGAACCTACTTCTTTATTACTAGTGCCATAATTTTCCTCATCTCTTTTGAGTGATTCTTGTAGACAGGACAGGTAGGGCAGTTCTGGACCAGCTTGGCCAGTTCTGCCTTTGACATATCATCCATGCCTTCAGTCGCGGTCTTCCAGTCGAACTGCCAGCAGACCGTTCTGTTAACATATGCCGGACACACGGATGTGCATTCCCCTGTTCCGCAACCAGGATTCGCCTTCCAGCAGGGTATTTCCTCTCCTTCCTTCGCTTCTTCAGCTTCCGCTGGTTTCTCCTCAACCTGTTCTTCTGCTGTTTCTTCTGCGATATCTTCTTGCATAAGAATATAATGTATAAGAGGTTGTATAAAAATTTACGGTTCCAGATTGCTCAAACCATTTTTTCTCGCCAGTTCATATGCCCTCTCCATCTCTTTCCTTTCAACCCTCCTGCACATCTCCTTGATTCCGAATATCTCGAACTCTGGGTGATACTGGCCCATTATATTCAGGCGAATTTTATTACCGAGGTTCTTCCCCATCCACTCCATTATCGGTTTCGTGCAGCATTCCAAATGCCCGGGGAGAACCAAATGGCGAATAAGGATTTCAGCCTTCGCTAGTTTGTAATTCCTGGTTATGATCTTCCAATAGTTCGGAGCCTTCGAAAGCTTTTTCGCACATCCATCGTTTCCGTACTTGAAATCCGCCAGGTACACGTCTATTACCCCATCGAGCAGTCGCATGGTTTTCCTTGACATGTACATGTTAGAATTCCAAACAATCGTTTTGTTCACATCGAGATGTTTCAGCATTTCTAGGATCGTATGGAGGTTTGGAATGGGATCGCCTCCGACGAGGTTTATGTTTCTGCTCTCATGTTCTCTTTTTTTAGCGATACCCGCCAGCGTTTTACCATCAACTTCCATACCCCTTTCCTTTTGTCTTGATATTGTCCAGTTCTGGCAGTAAATACAATAAAAGTTACACCCCAGGAAGAAAAACGTGTGCGAAGGGATTATGCTCGCCTCCTCTCCCATGTGTATGAACTCGCTGGAGAGGAGAGATTCCTTCCCTAGTTTACAGAACCCTCTCTCTCCCTTCTTTCGATTGATTTTACACTTCCTCTCGCAGAATTCGCATTTCTCCAGCATTCTTTTCGCTATTTCCAGCTTGAGATCAACTAGCGAGTGTTTCGCGAACTTCAGCTCGCGCTTTGCCTTGTCGTGCGCTTTCAAGGCCTTCCGGAACTCCCTCATTCCCCTTTCATGTTCCTTCCACAAACTTTCGTAAGATTTAGGGAGTTTCATAGGGATCGTTTTCGCGATCAGGTATTTGGCATATTTCCTGTTCTTCGTTATGTCCAGATACCTGCCCATAGCCTTTCGAAGGCCAGGATCTTCGGAAGAAACCGTTCTCGGAAAGATTAAGAATTCCATGATAAGGATTTGGAAAGAAGATTAAAATCGTTTATCGAATAAATTATACAGTTTCTACAAAGTCTCTCTTGTTCAATATTTTTTTCATGAATTTGATTTTTTCGTCAATTATCCCCATGTAAGTCCTGGCTCCGATATAATCTCTCACGGGTATTTTGTAATCATCAGTTTCCAACAAATCGGGGTCTGACATCTCGACATTATAATCCACACGAAAATGCCCGATGGTGTCTAACGCTTTTTTCACAAAGTAACTGGCCAATGCCCTGTTGATTCCCGTATCCTTCTCGAATTTTTCCAAACTTTTCTCATAAACTTCCCAATTTCCAAATTGTGTAGCATCTGCACAGGCCTTCAGAACTTCTATGAATTTCTTACCGTATATGACTTCCATTGGTGTTCGTATTCTCTCGTCGTTAAGATGGCCTAAAACTAAGCTTATTGTAATACCTATTGGATCGCCCTCATTCGACTTGATTTTATAATCCTTAACTTCGGTGTTAATTTCTTGAGCAATTTCAAGACCGTCGCTTTTATTTTTCATTGGATAACCTAAAGCGAATTCTTCACCTCCAATTCTGGCTGGAAGGTCAAGAGGCCTATGTGCTTTTTTCTTTATGATGTCCTTCGCGACACCGCTGATCATCATATCTCCCTTGGTTTGACCATAGGTGTCATTAAACTTTTTGAAGTGATCAAAATCCCCCTGCAAAACTGTTAGTCTGTTTCCCTCATCATTACGCATATGCCAACCTATCATTTCTCCGAGCTCTTCCAGAAACCGGTGCGTGTTGAGAAGTCCTGTCTTTTTATCTATTCCCTCAACATCTCGATTGGCTTTGATAAGCTCATCTATATCAGATTTCTCCATGCCGTATTTGAATCCAAATTCTCTGATCAGATTCTCCGCTTCTTTGGCTGTGTATATTTTTACTCTGTTCATATTTTTTCACTTATAAATAGTAACATTATAGGGTTTATAAAGGTTTTCCGGGGATAAAATGGAAAGCAAAGGCTCCCTTTTGGTCTACCGCTTTTGTTGGGAGAAGGAAAAGCGGTAAACGATAACTTTATATATTAATTATATAATTAACTAACCATAAAATGTAAAAACGGAGGGATACAATGGTAACGTTCGAAACCGTAAAAGCCGAAGAAGTTAAGTTCGGAAAGAACAACTTCCTTGAGGTCGCAAGAAAGAAAGCGACTTCTGAACAGGGAGAAAACGAGTTCATAGCAATATCCCGAGGTTTCTTCTTGCCTGACGGTACGAAGAAATTCAAGAGATCAATTGCTATACCGGACGAAGAAGAGATAAAGAATTTCATTGCAGAAAAGATCAAAGAGTTTTGATGTAGTCCGCTAGGATCTGAAAAACCGGATCTTGTTTCTTTTTATTTTAATTTAGTTAGACCATTCTATATAGACGGATGCAGGTTTCACCTGCATCTTTCGAAATTAGGGGTTTTGTATGGAAAAATCGAAGAGAGCGGAAGAACTGATGATAGATCCTAAAAAAGGATTGTTCAAGCTTGGTTTGCCGATCATGGTGGGAATGCTTGCTCAGACCCTTTTCAACATAGTCGATACTATCTTCGTGGGAAGACTGGGAGCGGATGCCATCGCTTCCATAACTATCGTATTTCCAATAGCATTCATTATCATAGCCATAGGATCCGGAGTGGGGATAGGGACGACTTCTCTTGTCGCTAGGTTGATAGGAGCAAAGAAGAAGCATGAAGCTGACACAGCTGCCGAGAATGCCGTTATTTTGGCTGTGATAATAAGTTTTTTGATTACCGCGGTTGGCATTCTAACTAGCAGAACTCTTTTCGTATTGATGGGGGTTACAGGAAACATATTAGAGATGAGCGTTTCGTATATAAACATTATATTCTCAGGGATGATCTTCATGATACCCATGATGGTTGCTGGATCCATACTTCGCGGGGAAGGAAACGCGAAAACCCCCATGACGGTAATGGCAGTGACCGCCATATTGAACGCGGTTTTCGATCCAGTTTTCATATATTTTCTTGGATATGGTGTTCCAGGGGCTGCGATGGCGAGTGTACTCGCAAGGTTTATAGGATCGGTTGTAATGTTCTATATATTCTTCATCAAAAAATCCACCTATGTGACGTTATCTTTCAGAAAATTCCGCATGAATTGGAGAATAATAAAAGATATCTTTGGCGTGGGGATTCCAGCCTCACTCTCACAGATGAGTATGTCTGTCGGGTTGTTAATACTTAACATTTTCCTAATTGCTTTGGGTTCTGTATATGTCGCAGCGTTCGGTTTGGGGTTCAGGGTTGACATGCTCGTTTTACTGCCTATAATAGGGATATCTTCGGCTCTCATCACGATGGTTGGAATGTATGTGGGAGCAAGGGATTTCGAAAAAGCGAGGTGGATAACAAAATACGCGATGAAGGTCTCGATGGTTATCATGGGCTTTGCCGGTTTAGTTTTCTTCCTCCTGGCAGAATACATAATGATGATTTTCACGAATGATCCGCAGGTTATAATGTCGGGGGCGGAATATCTTAGAATAGTTGTTATCAGTTATCCGTTTGCAGCAATTGGTATAACTGTGTATTCCTCCTTTCAGGGAGCAGGTAAAGGGATTCCTGCCCTTGTTTTAACACTTTTGCGTGTGATATTAATTTCGGTTCCAGTAGCGTACTTTCTAACTTTCGTGTACGGATTCGGGGCGACAGGGATCTGGATAGCAGTCTCGCTGGCCTCGATAATTTCTGCGATCGTGGGGCTTATCTGGTATGCTTGTTTCCACTACGAAAAATGTAAAATAAAGAAAAAAGCCTACCCTATGTAAACCTCTTCCTTGCTCGTGACAACATCGCTCCTTCTTGATTTCTTTGTCGTCTTGGGAACCTTGATCTCTCCGTGTTTCTTCTCATAGCCCTCGATGGATTTCTTAAGGGTCCTCAGGAATACCTTCGCGAACTTCGCATCCAGAATTATTACCCTGTGCTTTATGGACAGGACCTCCTGGGATTTTCCCTGGATGTAATCCATTCTTGGTGTGATCTGCTTGAAATCAATGATGAATTTCGAGGGGTTGTAGATAATGCTTATGTTGTCCGAATAGAATCCGCTTTCCCTGTGATCTATCTGAATGTTAACCTGTTTTTCAGCCATGCCTATCACCTTTTTAATAAATCGACTTTGGATTTAAATAAGATTTGGAACTATGAAGGCAGCGATTATAAGGAAAAGTGTAATAAAACTTAGCGTACGGGTCATGTCCCCTGCTCTTTCTGGGAAAAACTTTTTGAACACGATCTCCCACATCCTTCCTCCATCCAGGGGTTTGATTGGAAGCATGTTTACCAGACCCACACCAAAGTTTATGAGGAACAGGAAGCCCAGAAGACTCAGTAAAAAGGTTATCACGCTTGAATACGCCTGCAGGCCTTCGCTGAGATCGAAAAACATCCCGAAGTCAGGATTTATGAAGAAGGCAACAGGAAGCAGGAACTGGGAGATATCGTTACCGTCAAGAACACCCCTTATACCCATGTAGGCCTTCCCTGTTGGGTTTCCTTCCTCGTCCAGCATTTCTGCAGTCGTGAGGTTAAAGGTTTTGAAAATAACGTTCCTTTCCTTGTCATAGTCTTTCGTAACGATCTCAATGGTCTGGTTAGGCTTTACGTTCTCCATTATTAGTTGCAGTTCCCCTCTGTTGTTCACTTCATGACCGTTTATCTCTATTATAAGGCCTGTAAGGTTAATACTCTCTGCAGGATATCCCTCATCATACCCTACGAAACCTACTCCTGCAGATGTGAAGAGACCTGAAAGCAGAGGGAATGAAATAAGCAAAACAACTCCGGCAACGATGAAGTTGGCGAAGGATCCTGCAGCAAAAACCCTTAGCTGCGGCCAGTTACCCTTTTTCGCCAAAAGCTTCTCATTGGGCTCAACAAAGGCCAGGGGTATGACAAGGAGCAGACCCCATCCAAGGGATTTTATCGGAACTTTCTCCCTGACTGCCATCAGCCCATGGGAACCCTCATGAACAACAATGAGCAGGGCAAGGGAAATAATCATATGCCAGAACGGGATCGCGAATACCCCCGGAAGTATGACAATGTCCGGGGTTGGTGAGGGGAGAACGAACGACAAACCACCAACGGCTTCCTCAACCACCAGAGCGGTAGTAACCACGTTGAGGAGAAAATAAAAACCGTATATGGAGGCTCCAAAGGTGACAAAAACCCCTATCATCCCGAGAAGTTTCCATCCTCTGGGGAACCTCCCTCCTATCATTTCAAGAAGTTTTTTTCCCCTCTGGGTTTTCCTTAAAATGATGATGGATTCCCTCTTTATGTTCTTCCTGTCTATGAGAAGTATGATGATCAAGGCAATAACAAATGCAATAACAGAGTAGAGATATAGCGAATCTATCATAAAATTATTTAGTTGGACTAAGTATAAATATCCTTCCGAATATTTCGGTTTTGACCTAAACTTGTTTTTGAAACTCCCTGTAGACCCTTTCAAAGACCTTCCTTATCTCCGGAGTTTTTATGTGAAGGTCCCCGTCCTCGAAAAATTCCTTCAGATCCTTGTATTTTTTTGAGTAGTCTAAAGCCTGCAGACACATCTCGAACTTGTCGAGATCCTTAACGAGCTTCGCTTCCTCTGATTTTCTGTACTCGAAATCCTCCCAGAGATCATAGATCTCCTTTGCGAAATCCTCCGGTAGTAGGGAAATAAGCTTTTTCAGTCCTTCCCTCTCGAGCTCGCGTTTTTTCGAGTCCGGAACTACCTGATCTTCATCCTTTATCTTGTCCGCTATATCACCTGAATAAACCTCGCATATGTCATGCGTCAGCGCCATCTTCATCGCTTTGTCGGAATCCAGGCCCAGCTTTTTAGAATAAACATACGCCAAGATCGCGAGCATGAAGGAATGGTCTGCCACGCTCTCCGGGTCCTTGATTTTCCTCTGTACCCATCCAGTCCTCTTCAGGTCCTTCAGCCCACTTACCTTTTTCACGAAATCGAGCAAGTCCATATCACACACCCTTGGCTCTCTCTATGAAAATTTTAACCCTTTCTGGGCTTTTGATTCCGTTTTTATCTTCCACGCCCGAATGAACATCAACACCCCAAGGATTTACCTTCTTTATTGCCTCAACTATGTTTTCAGGATTTAGACCTCCTGCGAGTATTATCGGGACCCGGGTTTTTTCAACAATTTCCCTGCTTATGTTCCAGTCATGGATCTTTCCTGTTGCCCCTCTTTTTCCTGTTTCTGGATCATAGGTATCAAGGATTATGAAATCGACGTATTTTTCGTATTTTTTCGCCTCTTCGATCGATTCCTTTCCGGTCACATTTACGGATTTTATTATCTTTAATTTAGGAATTGATTTACGTAATTTTTTTATCTCGCTTATTTCTGTTTTTCTATGAAGTTGAACGAAGTTGATACCGAGATATTCAACTTTTTCCCTCACATCTTTTTCGGTATTGCAATACGTTATGAGAACAACTTTTTCTGGATTAGATAATTTCTCGATTATTTCCTTTGCCTTCTTCTTTGTCAAACCTTCATGCGATCCTAACACGAAACCTATAGAGTCTGCATTCGATTTATCTATCATCAGGGCTTCGTCCAAGTTGATTATTCCTGCTATCTGAACCCACATATGCGGGGGCAGGGATTCGAACCCTGGAAAGCACTAAGCTACTGGGTCCTTAACCCAGCCCCTTTAGCCCTTGACCACACGCTTCGTGTGGTCTTGTGCTTGACCACTTGGGTACCCCCGCAAGCTTTAAAAGTTTTTATATTCTTAATTGCTTTAAATATACTTATTAATTGGTGATCGCTTGAAAATAAAAATCATCAGCAAGAAAGGGGATACCTGGAGGTTTGTTCTTGACGGAGCTACGCCCGCCCTAGCGAACGCGCTAAGAAGGATAATGATGTCTGAAGTCCCGACCCTTGCGGTAGAATGGGTTGACTTTCAGGATAACACTTCGCCCGTGTTTGATGAAGTTGTTGCGCACAGACTGGGGATGCTTCCTCTGATTTTTGATCCAAAAAAATTCAACTTCGTTGATGATTGTAAGTGCAAAGGGAAGGGCTGCCCTCTCTGTCAGGTGGTTTTCTCCCTTGAAAAGTCTGGACCGGCAACCGTGTATTCAGGGGATATGAAAAGCTCGAACAGGGGTGTGAAACCTGCAAATCCTGATTTCCCCGTAGTCAGGCTTTTGAAGGGGCAGCATATGAAGTTCGAGGCCTTTGCGGTCCTTGGAAAGGGAAAGGATCACGCAAAATGGCAGGCAGCGAACGTTTCCTATCAATACCTACCCCAAATCGAATTGAAAGACTTAAAGGATTTGAAAAAAGTCGTTAATTCCTGCCCGAAAGGGGTGTTGGGCGTTAAAAAAAGGAAGCTGGTTTTGATCGATCCATTCACATGCGATGAGTGCAGGGTTTGTGAGGAAGTCAGTGATAAGGGAGTTGAGATAAGAAGTGATCCGAACAAATTCGTATTCAGGGTTGAATCAATTTCTGGTCTGAATCCGAAAGATATAATATTGGAGTCTTCTCTCATCCTTGAACAAAAGGCAAACGAATTTAAAAGTGAGCTCAGGAATATTAAGTGATGAGTTTAAAGCTTATATCATTCTGGATTTTCGGGGCAATTCTGATAATGTTATCCGCATGGATCTTGGGAAATGTAGATCAGACGTTAGGAACATCCCCGGTATCCTATGCCCTGGCGGTATTCATATCCTTTGTTCTGGTCCTTGCAGGGGGACTTGCCTGGATAACTGTTGCATCCACGGTTGCGAAACACTAGTTTTACAGGTTAAAAATAAAAGTGAGTTCGGACAAAGAATATATTATGTTGGGAGAAAGGGAAAGGCAAGTTCTTGAGATAATAGGAAGAACTCTTCTCGTAAGAAAGGACGATCTTAAAAGCGCATTGAGAAACCAGGGATTTGATGACGGTATTTCGGTGGCCAACAGGCTGAGCGAGATGGGCTATCTTAAATTTATAGAGGCCGTTGGTTCTCCTTGCTATACGATCACACAGGAAGGTCTGAGAGCGCTGAAAGGCGATTAAATTATAAAAACAAATTCTTATTATAATAGTAAGTTGAAATACACTTTGTGTGTTTCCTTCGAAAGCTTTAGCCCCGTAGTCTAGTGGCCAAGGATGCCGGGCCTTGGATTCCAGATCCAAAGCTTTGAGCGGATCGAAAGTTCCGCTGTGAAAGAGGAAACCCGGTGACGGCGGTTCGAATCCGCCCGGGGCTATTCGTAAATGTGATATAATTTGAAAGATCCTGTCGTGTCCTTTCCCAGGCCGGTCACGCGGACGCTTATGTTCAGAGGGGCTTCAGCGGGTGGCATGTTGTTCCAGAAGTTGCACTCCAAGGATTTCGAGATGTATATGACATAGATCTTTCCTGTTTCCTCCTTCTTGAGCATGGAGTCCAGTTCTTCAAGATATCTTTTGAAGGAGTCGTCGGTCTCGTTGCATTCCAGGGTTGTCTTTATCGTCTGGTTTATGTCCTTGGTTATGCTTCTGACAATATGGGCATCGCTCGTCCTCAGAGGGTCGGAGATGTCCATGAACGTGTACTGGAAAAGAATCTGCTGAATTATGAATATCAGGCCGACAAGAAAAACAATCGCAACGACAAACATCTGACCCTTCATAAAGAATAATTAGGAAAAATGAAATAAATAAGGTTGAGGAGGGGGATGGGGGGTTTAACTCAGAATACGAATCCCCAATTCCTTCTGAACGTCTCTTTCGCCTTCTTCCTGCGCAGCAACAGGTCCCAGAATGTACGGGGATTTCACTCCTGTCACTATCGTTATTACCTTCAGTTTACCTCCGTAGTTGGGGTCTATCCTTGCTCCCCATATTACCTGCGCTTCGGGATCCAGCTGTTTCGAGACGTACTCACCAATGTGGTTAACCTCATCCAGCCTCAGATCATTGCCTCCGGTTACATGGATGAGTGCTCCGCTCCCGCCGTGGTAATCGACCTCGAGCAATGGGTTGGTCATTGCCTTTATTATGCATTCCTCAGCCCGGTTCTTTGTGTCTGATTCTCCGAATCCCACGGTTGCCACGCCTCCTGAATGCATTATCGTTCGCACGTCCGCGTAATCGAGGTTTACAAGCGAGGGCTGCGAGATCGTTTCTGTCACTCCCTTTATCATGTTCGCTATCAGATCGTCAGCGACAGAAAACGCCTGTTGTATCGGGAGGTTACCAGCGACGTTCAAGAGCTTGTCGTTCTCTATTACGATCACTGTATCGCATACCTGTCTGAGCTGGTATAATCCGTCCTCTGCCTTTCCTATACGGGCACCCTCAACCTTGAAAGGCATGGTAACAGAGGAAATCACGATGGCCCCCATTTCCTTCGCCAATTTCGCTACGGCAGGAGTTCCTCCAGTTCCGGTTCCTCCTCCAAGGCCCGTAACAATGTATAACATATCTATGCCTTCCATTAGTTTTTTCAGGTCCCTCTCACTTTCCTCTACTGCTTTCTTTCCCAGATGTGGATAACCTCCTGCTCCCAGTCCTCTGGTCAATTCCTTTCCTATCAAGAATTTCTCATTTGCCCTGGACACGCTCAGATGTTTTGCATCCGTGTTGATCGCTACTGTCTGGGCTCCACTTATTCCTATATCCGAGAGCCTCGTTATGCAGTTATTTCCTGCTCCTCCTACGCCCATAACCAAGATTTTCGCTTTCATTACGTCCAGGCCAAATTCGTCCTGGATTTTCTTCTCGATATTATTCCCATTCGTTGTTTCAGCTGTTTCGAATGGTTTTTCTTCTACCTTCTCCTCCTTTTCGATCGGTTTTTCCTCTACGTCTTCTTCAAATACGTTTTCAAATGCCTTTTGGATCAATGAATCCATGTTACCCCCTCCTCATTTGGGTTTGCTACCTCAAAATATATTTTGAAGTGGCGAAATCTTTTTATTTATAGATTTCAAATATTTTTTACAAAACTAGTTTATACCAAAAAGTAAAGTTTTTCCAAATTCCCCCAAATTTGCAACTTCCCCCAAAGTTGCGAAATAACCTTTTTCTACACCGTTTAAAATTTAATAATAATATTATCCGTTTGGAATTTATAAAGATTTCTGTCATGATTTCTTTGTTTTGGATATTATCTACCCTCAAGTAACTATAGATTTCTTTTGCGATTTTCTACGTCTTTTTTAACCTAAAATAAGCATTTTCCTGCCTTTTCACGAGTGAGATCGTCCTGGATTTTCTCCTTATTTTAGGCTCGCTAGATATCGATTTAAGGCGGAGGAAAGCTTTAAATACCCTTAAAGTAATTACTATATAGAGGTTACATAAGGTATAGGGTGATCAAGGTGAAATTAAATAAAAACTACCTAAAGGCTGGAGAAGAGTTGGATAGAATCAGCCCTGTTAATATTGATGTTGTTGGGTCCAGATATCCACAGGATGTTTACGGTTCTCCTGTTAACGCTATTTATAGTTATAAAAATCCTGTTGGCGAAAATATTTTTGGATGGTTCAAAAAGGTAGCAGAATGGATTGATAACCTGCCCGGTATTCGCCATCTGAACAAAATTGTAGGGGAAGTGCAATATACATCTCCAAATCTTCCTGTTCCTGTTAAATCGGAATACAGGAGCATGGTGGATGAAGCTCTGGGAGGTCATAAATGAACGGAATAGATGAAAGGAAATTGTACGAAGAAGGGATTGAAATAGAAAGAGTCAGTTCCCAGAAGCTTCAGGATAAATCGGGTCAAGGAACACCTTTTGCGTATACCGAAATATACGAGGATGGTGGACAGAAGATTTATCTGCCTCATGACGTTAAGAACGTTTTACCAGTTACGTTGTGGAAATACCTGAAAACTAAGGTAAAAAATGTAGCGGGTAAGGTTGAAAATTACCTTGTAAGACACGAAAGACTGCACAAACATTCAACGGATGAACTTTTGACAGAATCAAGAACTATTGAAGGAACAAGGGATCCTGGTGAAAAGGAAGTGATAAAGGGTGTCCATGCTTATGGCCTGTTGATAGGAGACGGAATTTCAAAGAAGGTCGCGAACGTTTATAAAGGAATTAAGGAAGAGGCCGAGAAGCTTAAGAAGTATCTGGAGAGCTTTGGTTACAGTAATTTACAGCCTGCGGAGGTAAGGGTTTAGGTGAGATGATATGGGAATAGAACAAGCATTGATTGAGGATATGAAGCTTTATGTAGGAGACACTATTAAAGGTTGGTCTAGAGCTAATTTAGGGCCACTTGCAAAATTTTATGGTTTCATGGACGGTCCTTTGGATGAAGACCGTATAGATGAATTGATATACATAGAAGAATCTCCTGGAAAGAGGTATATGGTTATCCCAAGATCCAAAGGTGAAACAGGAGTTTCCATAACCAATGGAAACCAGCTCATAATAGACAGCACAGGAAGGTTTGAAGGATTTGATCCTGCCTTAGGCGGTTATGTCGTGTCTGATGAGGACCGCTATGACGTTGACTTCACCAAGTTTGGTTCTGCAGCGAGTTTTGGAGACTACCCTAAACTTAGAGATGTTACAACTGCTCGTAAGGAATTTGGCGATGACGAGTTAAGGTGGAGAACGAGAAATCTAACACCAATAGGAACCGATTCATTTGGAAGAAATGTATATGTTTCATACCCAAAGAAGCTGGATATTGGTCAAGGTTTATACTTCACGGGACAGGCCATTTTTTTCTCGGGAACCTATAAACTATTCAAAAAACTGGTGGGTAAGTATATGAAGGTTGAACTGCTTGAGGCTTGGTGGGAAAAGTTTTACAGGACTTCAACGGATGTTTTAAACGAATGGTTGGGTCTGCCAAAGCAAATGGAATTTGTTAGGGCGTAAAATCCCTTTATTCATTTTTAAAAGTGTGGAGGCAATATTAAATTATGGCAGTGGATCTATTCGACATGCTGGTGCAAATATTGCAGATCAGTCCTACGCTCGTGAATGAATATGCCGCCCAGGGTCCCATCTATCAGCTTTTTTATTTGTTCTTCTTCCCCATGGTTTTCATCGTTATTCTTGTATGGATGGTGATGGAGAGGTTTTCAAAACACAGGGGTCTGAGTATATTAATTGGGATCGCTGTCCTGGCATTCATTATACTCAATGGATGGTATAATTTTTTCGCATACCTCAGCAGGTTCTGGATAGTTATTGTAGTAATTATTGGAGTTTTCATGGCCTTCTTTTCTTTCAGGGGAAAAAGGGCAGGTGGAGGTGGCGGAGCCATTGCAGGAGCTGGCGGTAGAGGCTTTGGTTCAAAGGTACTTGAAGTGGCATGGAAAAAAATTACCGGGCAAATTCCAGACAAAATTAGGCTTATAGAAGGTAATTTGCACAGCATGGAAAATATGATTAAAAAATATAAACATGGTGATAGAGCACAGAAGGATGAAGTGGCAAAGGCATTCTCAGAAATATATTCTATGACCTATAAGGAAATACAAGCTCTGAGACAGGATATATCAGCTGCTGGTGCGAAAATTGATCCAGGTAGCGCAAAAAAATTCGAACACATTATTAAAAGATGGGAAAAGCTAGCTGAAGAGTGGACCAAAGCACGTGGTCCTGATTTCAAGAGTGGAGTTAGATTTTAATGTCATTAGGTTTGCTTTCATTGGATTTCCTGATCCCTTTCTTTTTCATATTCGCGATAATATACGGAGGGCTGGAGATATCCGGTGTTTTCAAGAACAGGGCAGTGAAAGCGATCATAGCAGTTGCTCTCGGATTCTTCGCGATCTCGAACGCCGATGTCATCGCTTTTATACACCAGGTCCTCCCGTACGCCGCGATCTTCTTTGTCGTGGTTTTCTTCATAGGCTTCATAGCAAAGCCCTTCAGGGGAAAGGGCGGTGAAGGAAGGAGGGATCCGTTCCTTCTGCTGGTCGTGCTGGGTTTGTTGTTAATTGTTTTCGCACAGCTAGCAACTCCCTCGTCTCCGTTCTATCCTGACATAAGTTCAACCATACTCGGGGACGACACCGTTCTCTGGGCAATAGGGATTGTTATCCTTCTCTTCATGTTCTACTATGCATGGAGCCAGAGCAGAGAAGGTGCGCCCGCAACCAGGTAGTTAACGATAAAAAGGTTATTCTGGAAGCGTAAAACCTTATAAATGTGATGGGGCAATTAATTAATATGGCAGCATTTCAGACGTTGATACAGAATATGATGAGAATGGAGTTCTTCCAGTTTCTCTTCCCATTCTTGCTCGCCTTAGCGATTATCTACGGAGTGCTCAGATACGCATTGCCAAAACAGATACCGAAATCAGCAGCAGGGGTAATTTCCTTGATACTAGCGTTCTTCGTTATGCTTTACTCTAGCTGGAACTACCTGATCGTTCAGTTCTTCGCTAACCTTGGCGGAGGTTTCCTAATAGTGGGTTCAGGGATTCTTTTCATAGTAATACTCCTTGGCCTGGTTGGAATTAAACCCGAGGATCTTTGGCCAGGTAAAGAGAAAGGGAAAGCGAAGTGGATAGTGGTATTACTGATAGTATTCATTGTTGCAGTGATATTCTTCGGTGCAGGAGGATTCATGTTGGTTGGAATTCCTTCCTGGGCAGCGAGCACGGACTTCTGGACAATAATATTCTTTGTGATCATACTCGCAATAGTGATATTCTGGATGGGAGCAGAATCGGAGGAGAAGAAGGAAGAGGCAGCTCCTGCAAAGTAAACTCCAACTTCCATCAGAATCCCTTTTTTATTTCTATTTCTAATTTTAATTATGGTTAAGAGTAAATCCATAAAGCCTTCGGGGTGGCAGAGGCTAGCAAAAGAAAGGATTTCGATCCTTTTCGAGCAGGCCGAGAAAGAGTTCAGAAAGCATCCTGAGCGTTCGAAACGTTACGTTGAGCTGGCAAGAAGAATAGGAATGCGTTACAACGTTCGCATTCCCAAGAACCTCAGAAGAAGGTTCTGCAAGAAATGTCTCTCCTATCTTAAACCTGGTGTGAACTGCAGGGTGAGAATGAGGAAGGACAGGCAGGCCGTTGTTGTAACGTGTTCGGTT
The DNA here is from genome assembly GCA_964347025.1 of uncultured archaeon. Lineage (GTDB taxonomy): Archaea > Aenigmatarchaeota > Aenigmatarchaeia > QMZP01 > QMZT01 > CS3-C152. The sequence goes on from CAYFWU010000008.1 coordinate 28,194, forward strand.
TGCGGGAATGTTTCTCGACATCCTTATATAAAGGAGAAACAAAATATTAAGCAATGAAGCTGGTAATCGCTCTTGGTTTGCTTATTGTCTTCATATCATGCTTTTTCATATTCTTCACCTTCCACACGCTCCTGCAGACCAAGATGTCCTGCGATTACGGGGAAGATCCAAATGTTTTATCCTGTAACGTTGAGGAATTAAACGTTTCAATTATTTTCGGTATACTAGTCGTCGGATTGTTCCTGTTTGTTGATACCTTGGTTGTCTATCTGATGATAAAAACATGGGTCCCCGACCTGTTCATGTACAGGTTCTCCAGATCATAATAGAGAAATTTACTCAACTCCCATTAATTTTCTGAGAATCCATGTCGCTGGTAGCGTGCACAGTATGTACCAGAGAAGCCAGTTGAGATGGTAACCTACAAAGGGGAGCGGGAAAGGCATCTTTACCAGCAAGAACATCGAGGTTTTTCCCTCTTCCGGGAATACGTGCCAGTGTATGTTGTCAATTTTAGCCACATCATCCTTTGAGTAGGATTCCTCATCTGAGAAATCTCCGTTATCATTAACGTCTATCCTTACGCTCTCGCCCTCCATCCTCAGGGAATGGTTGAAATCAGCGAAAGCAAAGTATCCCATGCCTTCATCACTGGTCTCGATGACAACCCCGCTGTAGGTCTGGTGGATGAAACTGATAAGGAAGAGCACAACGATCATTGAAACCATCATGGGCTTCATGTTCTTCTTGAACTGTTTCTGGCTGACCTTCATCATTTCATTGAGATGTTCCTGCGCTTTTTTGGTGTCTTTCTTTTTCTGTGCCTCGTTAGACTTCTCCCTGTAGAATTTCATTTCTTCCTTTAGCTTTCTCATCTCCTCTGGATTTGTAAAGATTCTGTATATCGCTGTGATTAACAGGGACAGAAAAACAGCCCAGATAAAGATATCCTGATGTGGCAGCATGAAATCACCCGATTAATTCCTATTTGTATGTTGTATTTATATATTTCTTTCAGTGTTTTATCAGATCGCTGAGTTCCTTAACGGCATCCAACATTTTGTCTTCTTTGAACCTTATTATCTTCAGGTTGGAACCACACATTGAAGAATACGTGGTGGCATAATATCTGTTTATACCCTGCTGCTCATTCGTCTTTTCATCCTTGCTTTCCATCTCAAGCAGAACAATCACATCTGGATTGAAGGTTTTGAAGAATGCCTCTGAAGTTGCCAGGAAGTAACCGAATGTCGAGCTGTGCACGCTTAGGTAGCCGTTGACTATTATGTTACCTATCTGTTCCTTGAGGTCTTTTATCACCCTCTTCTCCGCGCCATCATAGAAATCCGACATTATCTTTCTCGCGGTGAGCATGTCCTTCGCGCTTGCCATTTCCTCGTTTATATCTCCCAGTTCATCGAAGTCCACGTACCTGAACTTGTCTCTGTATCCTGACCTCTGTAGGGCAAGGTTAATTATGGTTTTCCTGTCGACCTCTTTCAACCCCGAAACGAATATCATTTTCATAATAATTATATTTTGCCTTCTCTCAATATATACTTTAGATCAGTCAGCAGTTCTGTCTCGCTGGGATCCTTTCTGTGCAGTATCCCTAAATAAATACTGACAAAATTAAGCATGTACATAACGGAAAGTATTCGCGAAAGATCGGATCGGTAGATGCTGTGTATTTCTATCACGCTCCCTCCCGCGTTCTTGACGGCGTCTTCTGTGAACTCTATTCTCGTTCTCATTTCCTTGTCCTCGTCCTTGTCCCTTATGAATATAACAACGAATCTTTTCGAAATATCCTTAGGTGCTTCCCATCCCACTATCGTGTTGTGGTTCAGTTCAGGAAAGTTATCGTAGAATGAGTGAACTTTAGAATTTTCATTAAATTGAATCTTCGCACGTAAAGCAATGGCTTCGAACTTGCCGAAACCGTAAATAATAGGGATCTTCCACCTGAGCTTTACCGCAATCCTTTTAGCCGGGTTGTCATTTGTTCTGATGTCTGGTGTTAGTTCATCTCTCGTTTCTTTCAGGTTTATGACAACCTTTCCGAAGTCCACTCCTTCTTTTAAGAACCTGATCTTTTTAAGGAGAACAAGAACGGGGAAAAACAGGTAGGCTATGGCGGCTCTTGGCTGCATGCCGCCGGGGATCTTTATTAACGGTATTTTCTCCTCCTTACATTCCTTCTCCAGCTTCCCGCCTGAGGCTATTCCAATCATATTGTATTTCCTTCTGTAAGCCTGCCTGAACATGCTTAACGTTTCCTCTGTATTCCCTGAATAACTGGAGATAAAAACAAGCGAATCCTTACCAACGTACTCTGGAAGGTCGTGGCCCCTGAAAACCCTTATGTCATAATCCCTTAGCCATGTCCTCAGGATGTCGCCCGCTATTGCCGATCCTCCCATACCGCATACGCATACGGACTTGGGTTTTTTCAGGTTCAGTCTCTTAGAGAATTCCTTCCCTATCCTTATTGCCTCCTCGCATTGTTCCGGGAAATCTCTAGCGACGCCTAGCATGTTTCTCCTGTCAACTTCCATCATTCCTACAATGTCGTCCAGAATCATCTCTTTATCTCCCTGAAGTTAAGGTAGGGCCTCAGGACCTTGGGCATTTCGATGGATCCGTCCTTCCTCTGGAAGTTTTCGAGGATCGCCACGATGGTTCGTCCTGTTGCTATCGCTGTCGAGTTCAGGGTGTGGACCACGGTTTTTTCGCCCTTCTTGTTTACGAACTTTACGTTAAGTTTCCTTGGCTGGTAGTCCGTGCAGTTCGAGCAGGAAACCACCTCCCGGAACTTCCCCTGAGCCGGCATCCATGTCTCAAGGTCGTATTTTATCGAGGCGTTGTCATTCATTTCTCCAGAACATATGGACATCACCCTGTAAGGAATTCCAAGCTTCTGGTAAAGGGCCTCTGCATTCCCTATCAGTTTTTCGAACCACTTCTCTGAATCATCCGGCCTGCAGAAAACGAACTGCTCAACCTTATCGAACTGATGCACCCGGAAGATTCCTTTAGTATCCTTTCCATGCGATCCTGCCTCCCTCCTGAAGTTGGTTGAAAAACCGGAGTAGAGTTTTGGCAGATCTTCTTCCTGAAATATTTCATTCATATGATAGGCAGCGAGCGACTGTTCCGCGGTCGCTATCAGGAATAGTTCTTCACCCTCTATCTTGTAGAGCTGGTTCTCGAAGTCCGAGAGTTCCGCTGCCCTGGCTATGGGATCCTTTCTTAACATGAACGGCGTCCAGACAGGAACGAATCCCTGCTTCAAAAGGAAATCCATTGAGAAACGAATTAACGCCAGGTTTAGCATAACCAGCTCGTTCTTCAGATAATAAAAACGAGCCCCTGACAATTTCGCTGCCCTTTCGGTGTCGGCGAGTCCGAGGGTTTCTAGGATATCGACGTGGCTCTTGGGTAAGAAATCAATCTTCTTGAATTTCATTCCCTTTGATTCTTTCTTGAAACTGGTTATGTGGTCTTTGTAAACGGAAGGTTCGCCCCAGGCACGTATGAAAGCGTTTTCCTCCTCAGATTTTCCGGCATGGACCTTCTTGTTTAAAATGTTTCCTATCTTGTACCGATAGAAATCACGTTTGGAAAGATACTCTTTCGCCTTTTCGTCGTTCTCCTCTATTTCCCTGTTGATCTTTTTCATCTCGCTGATCTTCTTCTTCGTCCCTTTTCTAGCCTTCTTAAGCTCGGCGATTTCGCGCGAGACCACGTTTCTCCTGTGTTTGAGTTTTTCAGCTTTTTGGAGCGAAGAACGCCATTTCTTATCGAACTCTACAACCATGTCTACGTTTTTCAGATCCTTGTATCGTTTCTTTTCTGATTCGCGGATCATTTTCGGATTCTCCCTGAAAATCTGTATGTCCAGCATTGGAACACCTATACTAATTTCTTATTGCCCAGTTTAATAAATTTTAGAAATCATTCTTCTGATTCGTAATTGATCAAGGAAAAGAGATCGTATTTAGAAAGTTTCTCCCTTCCTTTCAAAAAACCCAGCTCTATGAGTATCGCTATCCCCACTATGTTTCCTCCTAGCCTTTCTATGAGTTTCGTGGCAGCCTCCATGGTTCCCCCCGTCGCGAGCAGGTCGTCAACTATAAGGACGTTCTCCCCCTTCTTGACAGCATCCTCGTGTATTTCAAACGCATCCTTCGAATACTCTGTCTCGAATTCCTCTCTTATGGTTTTGTGGGGAAGCTTCCCCGGCTTTCTTAGAGGGACGAAGCCCGCTCGTAATTCGTGCGCGATCACAGACCCGAAGATGAACCCCCTGCTCTCCGCGGATACAACCTTGTCTATCTTGCTGTCCCTGAATTGCTCGATCATCTCTTTTACGGCGTAACGGAAGCAATGGGAATCGTTGAGTAGGGTGGTGATATCCCTGAACATAACACCATGCTTGGGGAAATGAGGGACAGTCCGAATCTTCGACTTGAGATCTATCTCTTCGTTCATAACAAATTTTTATTGTACAGAGTTAAAAATATTTCAAGGTGTTAATCCTGTCAGTAAAAATCCTCCTCGGGCCTGCCGGAACCCCGGCCAAGAGCACGCTTGAAGGGGTTTCGAAAGTCAAGGAACTCGGACTTCAGTCCATGGAGGTCCAGTTTTCTCACGGAATAAACATGAGTATTGATCTGGCGAAAAAAATCGGAAAGGAGAGGGAGAGGATCGGGATAGAACTGAGCGTCCACGCCCCCTACTACATCAACCTGGCCAGCAAGGAACCAAAAAAAGTGAAGGAGAGCAAGCAGAGGATTCTGGACTCCTGCGAACGAGCGCACTACATGGGAGCGGGGAACGTGGTCTTCCACCCTGCGTACTTCGGGGGGAAGGAGAGGGAAAGCATATACCAGATCACGAAAAAACACATACTTGACATGATGGGGACGGTCAAAAGGAAGAAATGGGATGTCCTCATCTCTCCCGAGACCACGGGCAAGCATTCAGCTCTAGGGAGTCTGGAAGAAACGATAAGGCTTTCCAAGGAGACAGGATGTTCACTGTGCGTGGATTTCGCCCATCTCTTCGCCAGAAATTACGGGAGGATAGATTTCAACGAGATATTCGAAAAACTCAGACCCTTGGGAAAGAAACATCTTCACTGCCATTTTTCCGGAATAGAATACACATCAAAGGGCGAGAAGAATCACATGAACATGAATCACTCCCCAGATTTCAGGAAATTGGCCAAAGCCCTGTTAAAACAAAAGTTTCTGAAATCTGTAACTATTATATCTGAAAGTCCAATAACATGGAAGGACTCTCTGAAAATGAAGGATTCGCTGGCGAAGCTGGGATACAGGTGGAAAGGATGACTCTCGAAATCTATACGGACGGAGCGTCCCGTGGAAACCCGGGACCTGGAGCTATCGCGTTCATCATAGTTGATGAAAAGAAAAAGATCGTGTTGAAACACAAGCATTTCATCGGAAAATGCACGAACAACATCGCTGAGTACAGAGCGTTGATAGCGGCTCTGGAAAGAGCGGGGAAACTGGCGAAGGAGGTCCGCTGCTTCTCGGACAGCAAACTTCTGGTGAAACAGATGAAGGGAGAATACAAAGTCAAGAAACCCCACATAAAAGAGCTTTTCGAGAGGGCGAAAACCCTTGAAAGGAAATTCGCTAGCGTTGAATACAAACATGTGAACAGAACGAATCCCGGGATAAGAATGGTGGATAGAATGGTTAATGATATCCTGAACAAATTAACTTAGTCTTTCTTTTTTTCCACCAGTTTTGCCTTTTCTATCACGTATGTTCCTCTGACGCCGTCCCACTCCTTTCTCGCCTTTATGATCTCTATCCTTTTGTTGAATATGGGTCCGTCAAGAACGAATGTTTCCGCCTCCCCTCCCTCGAATCCTTTATGCAGGCCGTATTTTCTGCTCAGCTTTCCGAGTTCCTTGACAGCGGAGTGATCGAGCTTTCTTCCCAGCCATTCCTTTCCTAGGCCTTCTGCGGAAACAGAAGATATTATGATTTCAAACCCCGAGACTATGAGATCTTGGAGATAGTCTCTCATGCTTCTCTGCCAGTGCGGGGAGACGGACTTCAGGCCGAGTTTCCTGCATATATCATCAATCCTTGCCTTCTGGTAGCGTGATTCCAACGCGCCGGAAACAACTCCCTGGATTTCGGATTTTATCGATTTCAAGACGTCCTCAAGATCCTCGAGTTCCTTCTCCTTCTCTCCCTTGGTCTTTTTGGTTATGAGCTCTATTCCCATTGCTTTGGCTTGGAGCTTTGTCCATTTAACGTTCGGGTAATGGAACATGTAGGACTCGTCAGTCGCAGGTATCAGTGTGACCAGATATTTGACATTCATTCCCCTATTCATGGCCTTGTATATCGCGAACGTGGAATCCTTCGCTCCGGAAAAGAGGACAGCGACATTCATTAACAATTAATTGCCGCGCTCCTCTTAAAAAGCTTACGTGCAGCAATTATTGGAGTAGATTGTTTAGTGTTCCAAGGAAGGTCCCGTCCAAAAGGTAAATTTTAGCTGAACCCAGCTTTGCTGATCGTACGAGTGTCCCTATCCCGGTGTGGTAGGTTTCATGCGCCTTCTCGATATCCGAGACAGGCCTGTTCATTGAGATTCCTCCGGACAGGCGGTTGAACCTCGGAAGGATGATCAACTCCGGAAGAGACTTAGGAAGTTTGTATTTTCTGGCGAGCTTTGAAGGGTCGAGATTCGCCCTTACCCAGACGGGCTCGAAAAACCTGTAACCCATGGAATCGACAAATTCTATCTGCGGATGCTCGTGCCCCACAAGAACGTAATCGGCCTTCAGAAATTCGTGGGAAGGCCATGTATGGCCGTGTAAAAAGAAGCAATTATTCGCCAGGAAACCCCTGTTGGAATGTAAGGAAATGTTGCTCGGGATGATGTCTTTCAGGCCTGAATCGTGGTTTCCTGATATGACATCGATCTTGATTTTGTTTGCAAGGGAGTAAAGGAGATCAGGGATTTCACGAAGTTCCTGTTTTGTCATCCCCGGGACCTTGTGTTTCACATCACCCAGTATTATCAGACGTTTCGCCTTCGTATGCCTTATCAGCCTGTCGAGATCATTTTTCATCTGCCCTGTGTTTGAGGGGATTCGGATCCCTGATTTATAATATTCGAACTCTATCCCTATGTGCAGGTCAGCGACGACAAGGGTTTTTCCTATTACAAGCGCCGGTTTCCCTGTCACGAATTTTGGCTCCATAGTGATTTATTCGAGGTTTATTTTTAAAATCTAACCCTAAATTTAAAGCATGGCCAGTGAGAAGGATCTCAGGGACGAGGTTGAACTCGCCAGAAAACACCTTGAGGAGGACATACACAAGAAAGAACTGGAGGCCGAGGATAAACTTGACGAACTTCTTTCCAAAAAGAAAATGGAGTTTTGTTCTCGTTGCGGGAAGAAGATTGATTCGCGAATGGACTGGGGCGGAAAGTGTTTGCACGAAGGGTGTGATCAGCTCATATGTCATGAATGCTGGACCTCCGAGGAGAGAAGGTTCTGCAGGAAGCATCTCAAGGAGTACGTTAAAAAGGAAGAGGAAGTTTCGAAAGAGGGCGAAGCCCCGGAAATAAAGATGGACAGGATGAAGAGGTTAACCCTTAGTTACATGGATTTCCTTAAGGACAGATTCGACAAATTCTCATGCATGGACTGGACCCCGCATGGGTTCATAGGGAAAGTGAAATTCAGGATCAAAAATAAGAATTACGGGAAATTCAGGATCGTGGTTTACAGAAAGGGTTGGGTAAGGAAGAAACCGAGGCTTGAACTGCTCGTAAGGCCAATAGAAGAAAACATAGAAGGAATGATAAACGAATTTCTTGAAAGGGAGAGTAAGCTTCACATGATATTGGTTTTAACTGGTGATACGCCCTCGATAGACATAAAAACAAAAAAATTCGTTGAGAAGTTCAAAGACAAGAGGATATCGCTGTTCTTGGAAGATCTCGAGATGAACAAGCTTTACTTCAATCCTGAAGAGAAAATGACGAAAAGCTATTCCTCCTGGATTGATCCTGGCAAAGTCCCAATGAAGTTCAAAGACATGCTGGCGGAAATTGCCGAAACAATGTCGGGAAGAAAGATAGTTTCAGCGAAAGAATTTTCTAAAGAATTCGGACTGGAGAAAGGGATAGGTCTAAAAATATTGAGTGATTGTGAGTTTCTGGAAAAGATAAAAGGGACAGACTCTTTCATTCTGAAGGAATGAAATTTATAAATTACAACTTCTCTTATATGGATATATGCCGAAGCATACGTAGTGTGCTTCATTCGACACTAACGATTGACGTAGGCTTCGCCTGCGTCGCTCGACACGCGGTCCCGTGGCTCAGCCTGGTACCTTCGCTTCTCGCGGAGCGAGTGGGCACTTAGAGCGCTCGACTGATAATCGAGAGGTCCTGGGTTCAAATCCCAGCGGGACCATATGAAACAAGGGGACTTCGTAGAGATAGAGTACGTTGGGCGGGTTAAACTAACGAATGAAATCTTTGATCTCACCTCTGAAGAGCTTGCGAAGAAGGAGAATATCTACAACCCTAAACACACGTATGGACCAGCCCTCGTTATAGTCGGATCGAACATGGTTATTCCCGGGGTTTCGAGGGAAATAGAGAAAATGAACGTTGGCGAGGAGAGGGAATTCGAGGTTTCTCCCAGCGAGGGTTTCGGCTTCAGAAACCCCAAGCTGATAAGGATTCTGCCGATCTCGAAATTCATAGAGAACAAGATAAATCCCGTTCCGGGAGCGTATTTCGAAATAGATGGTAGGGAAGCAAAGGTTCAGAGCGTGTCCGGAGGGAGAGTTAGGGTGGACTTCAACAACCCGTTGGCTGGGAAGCAGCTTGTATACAAAATCAAGATCGTAAGGAAGATCGAGGGAAAGAAGGAGGGGGTTGAAAGGCTCCTGAAATACTACAAGGTGGGCTTTTCCGAAGTGAAAACAGGCGAGAACTCATTCACAATAATTTCTGATAAACCTGTTAATCCTGTGGCAAAGAAAATTATGACAGACATGATTACCAAATGGGTTAAGGGAATAAAGAAAGTCGATTTCAAGGAAAAGGGAACGAAGAAGAAAAAGTAGGTTTCTCTAATCTGGGAGTTTAATTGGCAATCCCAGCTCCGTTATTTTCGCTTTGCAATAAGAATTGGGGCAGTACAGAGGCGGTTCATGATCCTCCCCATCGCCAACAAAAAACCTATAACCCCATTCCTTGAGAGCCAGCAATTCCTTTACAGTATCTTTGGATCCATTCCCGTATAAAGGTCCCTTACCCTCGAACATCTCGTCCAACGTGTGATAGAATATACAATCGGGATTTCCATCTTCATCCGAATGTACATGGCATATCAATTTAATGTCTGAACCCATAACCTCTATTTGTAGAAAATTTTAAATTATTTGTTTTTCAGTGTGCTGGGTAAATAAAGTTTAAATAGCTTACTTACATATTTTTTTTATAAATCTTTAAACTCATATTTATTTGAGTTTTTGAAGGAGGGGTAATTATGGACAGTATGGGAAAAGGTTCCGTAATTGATTCTGCTTTAGTTAGGGAAGAGCTTCCAAGAGAGAGGGGTTCTGCAGTGGATGAGGAATTGAGAAAAATTCTGGAATCCAGAAAGGCTGAAATAAAGGTTTGCGGTGTAGGAGGAGCCGGTGGAAATACGGTTTCTCGATTAATGCAGGTTGGTATTGTTGGGGCTGAGACCTTGGGCGTGAACACGGACGCTCAGGATCTGCTCTACACGGATGCAGATACGAAGGTATTGATAGGTAGAGAGCTCACAGGTGGTTTAGGAGCAGGTGCAGATCCTAAGGTAGGTCTGGAGGCTGCAAAAGAATCAAAGGAAGATATAAAGAAACACCTGGAAGGAGCTGACATGGTTTTCGTTACCTGCGGACTTGGAGGCGGAACAGGAACAGGAGCAGCCCCTATTGTTGCTGACATCGCAAAGAAGGTCGGAGCCCTAACTGTCGGAGTCGTAACCCTTCCTTTCACAATGGAAGGCAAGCAGAGGGGGAAGAATGCTCAGGAAGGCCTTGAAGGTCTGGAGAGCGTGGCGGACACACTGATCGTTATTCCCAACGATAAGCTTTTGGAAATAGTTCCGGACGTTAGCATCACGACTGCCTTCAAGGTTGCGGACGAGATTCTCGTTAATGCTGTTAAGGGGATAGCCGAGCTTATTACGAAACCCGGCTTGGTTAACCTTGACTTCGCGGATATACGAGCGGTAATGGGTGCCGGAGGAATCGCGATGATAGGAATGGGTGAATCAGATACAGAGAACCGCGCACTCGAATCCGTTGAGAAGTCGCTCACCAATCCTCTTCTGGATGTGGACATAGAAGGGGCAACAGGAGCGCTTGTAAACGTATCCGGAGGAGAGGATATAACCATTAAAGAATGTCAGGAAATAGTGGAAACCGTTAGTACGAAGCTAAATGCGGACGCGAAAATAATATGGGGAGCACAGATCATAAAAGAGCTTGGCGATGTGATACGGTCAATGTTGATCGTGACAGGCGTAAAATCCTCTCAAATATACGGTCCTGAGAAAACGTACACAACCGAGAAGAAGAAGGAAATAGAGAAGGTTCTGGGAATTGACTTTGTTGGGTAATTCCCCCTTTTCCTTTTTTTAAAATATTAATATATAAACAGACAAAACAAGAGATATTAAAGTGGAAATATGAACATAAAGGAGCTCATAAAGAACTACAGAAGGGTGATGCAGATCGCCAGGAAACCCAACAAGGAGGAGTTTCTCTCCACGAGCAAGATCTGTGCGATAGGGTTAGTCCTTATAGGATTTGTGGGTTTCATCATATTCCTCCCGTTCATCCTTTTGGGGGACATCGCTCTCATAGGTTTTGTTTTGATAGCGATATTCATGGCAGCGGTATTGTTTAGGGTTTAGGTGGATTTATGATATATACGGTCAGAACAACATCCGGAAGGGAGAACATAGTTATGGATATGCTATACACATCCATAAAGGCGAAAAACCTTGACGTGAAAAGCATAGTTCATCCCAGTGAACTGAAGGGCTACGTATTCATTGAGGGGAAGCTTGGGGAAGTGCACAAGGCAGTTCAGGGGGTAATGCACGTGAAGGGCGTGATAGACAAGTCTGTTGCCCTCCCTGAAATACAGCATTTCTTCGAAACGAAAAAGGCGAGAATAGCTGTAAACGATGGAGATATTATTGAAATAATCGGCGGGCCCTTCAAGGGGGAGAAAGGAAAAATCCAGAGGATAGATCAGGTTAAGGACGAGGTTACCGTTGAGCTCCTCGAGGCGAGCATACCTATTCCAGTCACGATCTCGACAGAACTGGTCAAACTTGTTAAAAGGGAGAAAAAGGAAAAAGAGGAATAAGCAAACATTCGCTAAAGCTCCATTCTTCTCCTTCTTACCTTTCTTTTGATTTTTTCCCAAATAGCGTCCAGTTTTTCTTTTCTTGCCGTTGGCCTTCCTTCATATGCTGGTATACCCGGTTTTATTTCCCTCTTGAACAAATGTTTCAGGCGTCTTTTCTGTTCCTCGATTATCATTTCCTTAAGGAACTTTGATAACATCTTCTTGTAGAACAGGAACATTGCAACAGCAATCACCACGACAACAAGTATCGAAATTATTATCATGTTCTGGCTCAGGCCCATGAAATATATTTTCCCGCCCAATTGATCAAGCAGGTGTTTCGCATCCAAAAGGGTTTGATACCCCTCTATCACTCTGTCCTGTCTCTGAAGGATAAGACTCTTGTTTATTTTATCATTTACGGATTCTATCAAATTCCTTTCTTCTGTTAAGGGCTCTACTATCTTGAGATCATTATTTACCTGTTCCAACAGTAAGTTATAGGCATTTTCAACAATATCTTTCGTGGAGCTGATGACTGATTTATATCCTTCTATCACCTGTTTCGCTTTCTCCACCGATTCTTCGTAATCTCCCGAGTTAAATAAATCCCCTGCTTCTTCGAGCAGCTCATCCGTAGTGAGTAGGATCAATTCGGGGTCTCTTACCTCCAATTCGAATTCCTTTGCATTTTCTACAACCCCTTCTGCCTCTTTTTTCTTCGAATTGGCCTCGCCCAGAAGGAATTTCGCCTGCCCTTTCAATGTTTTTGCAACCGTTAAGGTTGTGATTTTCGTGGTTTCCACAGTCCCGGATTTCGCGACCAAGGAGAGGGAGTAGACTTGTTCAAAGGCGTCCGTTGGTAAGGAAATCATAACAGAATAGCTTTTTGATTCCCTGATCCCTATGTCCTGCGCATGCGGCGTGACAGAAACCCATTTTTCGGGTATGCCATAGACATCAAGGCTTGTACTAGAGGCCTTCGCATTCCCTGTGTTTTCGATCTCAGCTTTAAACCTTATTATTTCTCCTGGAGTTGCCTCAATATAATCTGGGGCGGTAATGGTTAGCTGCGGGCTTGGAGGAACTGCAGGGCCAGGAGCACCGCCTGGGACGGAAGGCTGCGTTGATTTGACGTAAAACTGAGGACTGTTTGCCCTCTTTATGTTCTCATCACTGGGGTATTTAACAGCTACAATGAAATAATATGTCCCGGGGTTTTGATTAACTGTCACGGTTTTTGTGTAATTCAACCACTCGGTTACCGCCTTCCATGAGCATCCGTAGTTGTTGTAGGCGGGACCGCACTGGTAACTGGGGTTTGAATTTATACAATAACATATCTGTATGTCTGTCGTTTCAGTGGGGTAGATCTTATGAATAGATATATCCACCTGGAGGGATTCCCCTGGATACAGGCTTGAGGGATTTATGTTAACGATCTCGATATCGTCTATGGGATTCGTCGTGTTCACGTGGATCTTCAAAGTAGTTGTGTTCCATCTCCCATCGCTCAGCGAATATGCATAAGTGGGGACGTTATACGTCCCGCCATCATAACCCATACCTGCCGGAACGTAAACCCTCAGTGTCACGTTTTTATACGTATATCTGGGCAAGAACATCGAATAATCATCCTGGTAGTACGTCCCGTTCGGGGTTTCGTTGACGAATTTAACGAAATTGTTGGTGTCTGATTTGTTCAGGTAAACCGATATATCCTGGGAATTACTCTGGGAAAGCGTGAGGTTCTCGAAAAAATAGTAGTCTTCACCAATAACTATTTCAGGATACTGGAGAGATAAATTCAACATCTCAATGCCGATTACCGTTGCATTGATGACCGTGCTCCCCGTGCTTGGCTGGGCACAGACATTGACGTTTGAAAGGGAAACCAGTAAAAATATCAGGCCTAAGAGAGCAACTGTTTTCATATAAAGAAGTTTAGATCACTTTCATATAAAATTTCTATCTTTTTCTCTTCTTCAAAAACACAACAAGTAGTATCACTATTATAATTATTACAACTACGACTCCCGTAACTATGGGCTTAATGTCCATGGGGTTTACGTGAACAGAGAAAGTGTACGGTTCATTTATTGTCGCTGCCCCTATCTTTATGCTGTTGAGTATCCCTCCGGAGTATATCACTTTCTCTGGATTCCATTCTATTAATGTGGGGGCGGTGAACTTTATGCAGACCACCTTGCAGGAGGAACTATCATCCGAAAGGCACGTCTGTGTTATACAGGCTCTCCTGGCCTGAGTCTCCTGCGGGCAGTCTATGGGATCAAGAGTGAAATCATTCGGGGTTACCTCAGCTGTTAAGGGTTCCAGATCGCCTGTTGTTGACACGTGATACGTTCCTCCTTCCTGCGTGGCGTAGATCCATATATCGCACATCTCCGTTGTTTCGCCCGCAGATAACGTGATTCCTCCCTTTCCCAGTGATATACCAGCCTCGGCAGGTCTGGCTGTTAAAAAAATCATTAAAAATAAAAGAATTGCGAATAAACCCCTCTTCATAGTAGTAAGTTTGGCGTCCCTATTTAAAAAAGTTTACAGTGGCTCTTTAAGCCATTTTTAAAATTAAAAAACAAAATTTTGTAATGGTCAGAATAATCTCTGTAGTTTCAGGTAAGGGAGGCGTTGGTAAGACAACGCTCGTTGCGAATCTCGGGGCATATCTATCCTCGATAGGTAAGGACGTTCTTATAGTTGACGGGAATCTCTCGGGAGCGAACCTGGGTTTGCATTTGGATCTACCCGATGAATATCCCTTTTCTTTGAACAGAGTTATAAAGGGTGAAATCCAACCCTCTCAGGCGATATACAAACATTTCTTGGGTTTCGATATACTCCCTGCCTCAATCACTGATATGCATATAAATCCCAGAAGGTTCAAAAGTATACTCAAAAACTTATTCAAGAATTTATCGAAAAGAAGGGATTTCATAATAATAGATTCTGCCCCTGGCATCACTCATGAGGCCCT
>CAYFWU010000009.1:0-40386 GCA_964347025.1 uncultured archaeon
CCTGTCGCCAGCTTCCTCTGCTCTTCGATATTTAGGTCCGAAATCGTTCGCCAGCTTCCATCTTCCTTTTTCACGGGTATTCCGAGTTCTTGGAGGAACTGGACGCTGGCGGACTCGGATCCTGATATCTCCGGTATGTAAGGATCCACAGAATACTCCAACGCCTTGTGTATGGGTCTTGTATACCTTCCCCACAAACGGAGGCCTTTTGAAATTTTGATCTTTTTCTCTGATTCCGCGTCTTTCAGTATTTCCTTGTTCAGACCGTTCACACCCCAGTCAGGTCCTACTGCGTCTATCTGCGAATCTCCTATCGCCCCTATTATCGCCAGCGAGGAAAGATCTATGTTTTTGGGATTGATCGTTCTTGAAAGGATATAAGTAACGCCTGATCCCGAAATGTTGTCAGGTATGCCTGAAACCACTGAATTTATGTGCACTATATTCTCGTTTGCCTTTCCTGTTGGCTGGTGGTGATCGCATATTATCACTTTCGAGGGAAGCGAATCCCTTATTTTCTCAATCTGCCCGGAACCCATGTCCAAGAACACGAAGAGCTTTCTCTCCTCCTCTGCCAGCTCTTTCAGTACGCTGTCGTTTAGTTGTTTGACCAGTGAAAGGTGGAAATCCTTTCCCTCCCTCGTAAGGGTCTTGACCATGATTGTCGCGGAGGTGATACCGTCCGCATCGTAATGTGAAACTATTCGTATTTGGTCTTTCGTTTCTCTGATCCATTCCTTCGCCCTCTTCGCTTCCTTGATCATTTTCTGTAATTCCTCGATCATGTTTACCACTATATATTGTCTTTAAGATTAATAATTATAACCCATGATAATACTCATTTATTTAAATTGGGATGCGAACTTCTTTTTATGGTGATCAAAACGAAGTTCTACGTCACGACAGCGATAGATTACGTGAATGCAAAGCCCCATATAGGGCATGCCTATGAGAAAGTGATAGCCGATATTATAGCGAGATTCCGGAGGCTGAGGGGAGAGAGGGTTTTCTACCTGACAGGAACGGATGAGAATGCGCAGAAGAATTCACAGGCAGCAAAGGAGGCGGGCATACCGACTAAGAAATTTGTGGACAAAAACGTGAGGTATTTCAAAGATCTTATCGGGATTCTGAATCTAACCAATGATCATTTCATAAGAACCACAGAGGAGGGTCACATAAAGGTTTCCCAGAACATATTCAAGAAGGTTTTCGACAAGGGAGACATATACAAGGGATTTTACGAGGGTTTATACTGCGAGGGCTGCGAGAGCTACCTGACTGAAAAGGATCTTGTTGACGGGAAGTGTCCGGAACACCAGAAGCCTCCGAAACCCCTCAAGGAAGAAGCGTATTTCTTTCGCCTGAGCAAGTACAGGGATCAGATTATCAAGCTTCTGGAATCCCCTGACTTCGTAATTCCAAAGGAGAAGAGGAACGAGATGCTTTCAAGGATAAAGTCTGATGAGCTGAAGGATCTGTGTGTAAGCAGGAAGGGCTTGGACTGGGGGATAGATATTCCTGTTGACAAGAATCATAAGATCTATGTCTGGTTTGACGCCCTGATAAACTACGTTTCTGCCCTAGACTATCCTCACGGGAGGAAGTTCAAGGAATTCTGGCCGGCGGATGCTCATATTATCGGGAAGGGGATTAACTGGTTCCACTCCGTGATCTGGCCTGCAATATTGATATCAGCCGGTATAAAACCTCCGGGAACCATCCTCGTTCACGGCTACCTTACCGTAAATGGCCAGAAGATAAGCAAGTCCCTTGGGACCCAGATAGATCCTGCCGAGATCGTTAAGAATTACGGATCTGATCCTTTAAGGTATTTCTTCGCCAAGGAAATCCCTATGGGAGAGGACGGGGATTTCTCAGCGAAAGATCTGGTTGACAGGGTGAACAACGAGCTGGTGGCGAACATATCGAATCTCTGCTATCGAACGTTAAGCTTCATCAACAACTACTCTGAATCAAGAATTGGGAAATGCGCTAGCGGTGAATGGGAGAAGAGGCTTTTGAAAGAGATTGGAAGGGAGATAAAGGATATTGAAAAATCCTACGAGAACTACGCCTTTCATGAGGCCATCAAAAAGATACTTAAGATAGGCGATATAGGAAACCGCTACTTCCAGGAGAACCAGCCCTGGGTTCTGATCAAGAAAGATCCTGAGAAATGCAAAGGTATCCTTGCGTTCTCGGCCAACATAGTTAAGGATCTTGCAATCCTCCTGAAGCCCGTACTTCCGGAATTTTCAGAGAAGCTTGAAAAGCAACTGAATGTGAAGGACCTGAAATGGAGAGATCTTTCGAGGAGGATAGAAAACCACAAGATAGGGAAGGCGGAAATAATATTCAAGAAGATCCCCCCTGTTCAGGAAGATCCCTTCTCCTCGCTCGATCTAAAAGTAGCGAAAATCGAACGGGTGGAAGACCATCCTGAGGCGGACAAATTATATGTTTTGAAAATCAATCTGGGAACTGAGAAAAGAACGATCGTGGCTGGTTTGAAGGGTTATTATTCGAAAGGGGAACTCGAGGGGAAGAGAATAGTTGTTGTCTCGAACCTCAAGCCCGCGAAACTGCGGGGGATCGAATCCAAGGGCATGTTGCTGGCTGTCGAAAGAAAGGGGAAGATCGGACTGTTGGTCAGCAAGGATAAGGAAGGATCGGATGTGTTGGCTGAAGGTGTTGAAAGGAAACCGAAAAGGGAGATAGATATCAAAGACTTCCTTAAACTGGGTATTGAAGTGAAGAAGGGGAAGGTTTACTACAGAGACAAAACCCTTCGGACTGAGAAGGGTGAGATATTCATGGATAGGGATATAGAAGGTAGGGTGAGCTGATGTTGATAGGAATTGTGGGAAAGACGAACGTGGGTAAGAGCGCGTTGTTCAAGGCCTTAACGTTGGCGGATGTTGAAATCTCGGACAGAGTATTCACCACGATCAAGCCCAACCATGCCGTGGGGTTCGTTAAGGCTGACTGCCCAGAGGAGAAAGCGAAAACCCAATGTAAACCCAATCACGGATACTGTAAGGAAGGGGTGAGGTTCATTCCTGTCGAGCTCTTGGATGTCGCTGGTCTGGTTCCTGGAGCGCACGAAGGCAAGGGTCTGGGCAACCAGTTTTTGGATGATCTGAGACAGGCCGATGCCTTCATACACGTCATTGATATTTCTGGATCATCCAATGAAAACGGAGAACCGGTTGAGAAGGGCTCGTATGACCCTGCAAATGATATACGCTTTCTTGAAGAGGAGATTGGCTATTGGTTCTTCGGTTTAATGAAAAAGAACTGGGAGAAGTTTTCGAAAGAGGTCGAGATGCAGAAGCGCGATCTGATCGACTCGCTCGTGAAACAGTTCTCTGGTCTGAAGGTCACGGAATCTCAGATAAAGAAAGCCTTGGAAACGACCGGCCTTCCTAAGGAAACGCCAGCACAATGGTCGGACGACGATTTGAAAAAGTTTGCGTTTGAACTGCGGAAGCTCTCGAAAAGGATGATAATAGCAGCTAACAAGATCGATATCCCTGGTTCAGAAGCGAATCTTGAAAGACTGAAGAAGGAGTTTCCTAACTACAGCATAATCCCCTGTTCTGCGGAGAGCGAGCTTGCCCTGAAAGAGGCGGACAAACACGAACTAATAAAATACACACCAGGCGAAAAGGAGTTCGAGATCCTGAAAGAAAACGAACTTAATGAAAAACAGAAGCAAGCGCTCGAATTCGTGAATGCCTTGCTTGCGAAGTTAAGATCAACAGGCGTCCAGGAATGCCTGGACAGGGCGGTTTTTGATCTTCTCGACTACATAGTTGCCTACCCTGTAGCGAATATAAACAAATTAACTGACAGCAAAGGTAACGTCCTCCCTGATGCGATCCTCGTTCCGAAAGGGACAAACCTCAAGGAATTCGCCGGTAAGGTTCACACCGAGATGGCGGACAAGTTCATTGGAGGAGTCGATTTCGAGACCAAAAGAAAGCTCGGGGCGGATTACGAAGTGAAGAATGGGGATATAATAGAGATTGTTCTGAGGAAGTAATATCACTGGTTTATTTCAAATACGATCGAAAATGAATTTTTGCTACCCCTTTCTCCTTTGTAACGACCGAACATAACTCCTATCCAGATTTCGCCGCCTAAGATTTTTTCCAGATACTTCGAAGGTTTCCGTAAGATCTTCTCCAGAGCAATACCACCTTTTACACTGAAATATCCACCACTTAAAGTCTGCTCTGTCCTTCCACTTAATCTAAATCCCATTTCATCTAAATAATAACGAAATTTTGCACGTAGGTATGCTTCCATCTTCCCGTCATGCCTTTTGGTTGAAAATGGTGATAAATCAAGAACCATCTCAAGGGGGCCGAACTTCTTTTTCAAAGGTGTTATCCCCAAATTAATAAGGTCTTCTTCTTCTGGTAACGTAGTTCCTATTTCAGTGTAAAAATAATCAGTGCGAAGTGTAAGCTCACCATACCCGCTTCCTTCATGCAAATCAAAAAACATATAAACGGAATCGACGCCATTTTCTGCTTCATGCTCACGCCAAAGAACATTGTATATCTTAACCTTACTACCATCGAACGATGTACCGAGTGTGTTTTTAAAATAAGGATCTTTAGAATGATCTTTGGGAAATAATTTATTAATCTTTTTTATTGTTTCGTTAAATCCCTCTTTTTTCTTCATCCATTCGTAAAGTTCAGGTGACATGTCATTTAGGGCTATCATTTCGTTCTTATGTTTAGGGATGTATATTTCAATTTTTCTATAATTCTTTAGCATATCTTTTTTTGCGAGGGAGAATCCTTCGATAGCTTCTTTTAGATCAAAAAATGGATTCAGATTATGCTTTTCTCTATATTCCTTTGTCACCATTTGCACATAACCCGAATCTGCCGTGGTGGGAGGAGGTGGGATCGAATAAAGCATTTAGTATCGTTTAATGCAATTAATTTAAAAAAGGGTTAATGTGCCAGAATTTATCAGTACCTTTTGAAAACTGTAACGTAAATTCTGGTTTTTTCTGCGGGCGTCTTCCAGTATTGAACCTTGGCGCCCCATCCCTTTCCTAAATCTTTGGAGACCCATACATTGACTCCTGTTTTATCGTCTGAAAACAATCTAGTCATACCACCCACGCTCCAGTCATCATCTAAAGTTCCCAGATCGAATGGCAGATCGAATGGTCCGTAGCTTCCTCTCAGCCACCAGAATTTATTATCCTTTCCATCATCATCTTTTTTATTCGAGGCGAAATAACGATCTATCGCCAGTCTAACGGACCCCGATTCAACAAAACCAGTTGATAAACCTAATCTGCCGGTTGTTCTTTCTCCGACCTGAAAATCCGCACCGAGAACCGGGTGTATTGGGAGTTCAGGACCCAAGGAAATCTTAATTTCGTCATAAAAACTTCCGAACAGTGTCATGTCTGACCAGCTGTTAACTGCTGCTATTTTCCCTATTTTTAAAGTGGCGTCATTCTGGGCATCAATATCCTTTCCCGCAGAAAAATCCAGACAACCATTAAATTTAAACAAAGGTTTCTTTATTTTTTCAAGTTCTTTCTCTGACAATCTCTGCTCCTGAACTGCGATATCCTGAGTCGTCTGTGGTGGTGGGGTTGATAGTAACATATAATCACTTAGTTATCATTAAATAGTAAATAATAAAAAGGGGTGTGTTAGAAACTGTACCTGCCACCAAGCAATAATGCTTTGTAACCTCCTGTTGCCAGTCTTCCTTGGGCAACTAATTCAAGTCCTCCTCCTAAATCCATCCCACAACCTATTTCGCTATAAATCTTTTTTGATCTGTAAAAATCCATTGTTCCCTTGAGGAATATATCTACGAAAAACTTTCCATCTGCTAATTTTTTCATTACATATACGTACAGCATCTGGTTTTCTTCTGTTCGCAACGGGTAATATTCTATCATTAGAACATCCCCATCTTTAATTTTGGGAGAATACCTCAGACCTAGCATCAAAATATCCTTGAACTCGCTTGAAACTATTGATCTTGTTGACAACCTCAAATCCTTGTACAATTTCTTGGATAATCTGAATTCACCGAAAACTGTTTCGAGACCGGGCTTCTTGTCATCACTCTCCAGATCAAGCAAACCGTAAGCTTCAAGACCCATAGGCAAACCGTCTGAACCGCCTTCGAACCTCGCTATTGAAGGGCCTTTTATTCCCTGATAATATGTTCCTGTGAAGAATTTCGAAACCTTTTTTTCTTCCTTTTTCTCTTCCTTCACCTTCTCAACCTCAGCAGGAGGGCTGTCAGCCAATGCAAGACTTGGAAGTATAGACAAACCTACCAAAGAACCCACGGCTGCTTTTCTCGTTAGTTCTGAATCTTCTTTGCCGTAAACATCTCTCCATGCTTCTTCGAACTCTTTTCTGCTTGCGCCCATATCTTTGAATACTTTCTTTAATTTCCTCTTGCTCATTAGATCCATTTTTATCACTCTCTAATAGTTACTTAATTTAAGGGTATATAAAATAGTGTAGTCCTAAATTGGACTACAATTTATAAGTTTTTCGGTCAAAATATAATCATGGAAGAAGCGAGAGAGAAGGATGTGCTGGAAGATATAGGATTAACAGAGAATGAGGCGAAAGTTTATCTCACTCTGTTAGAAACAGGATCAACAACGGCCGGCGTGATTGTAAAGAAAACAAACCTCCACAGAAGCACGACGTACGAGATCATAAGACGATTGATAGAAACGGGTATGATAAATTACGTCATAAAGGAAGGGAGGAGGTACTTCGAGGCTACGGACCCGGAGAAGTTTCTGGATGTCATGAAAGAAAGGGAGGAGAAGCTCCGGTCTATCCTGCCAAGATTGAAAATGAAAAGGAACATCGCCAAGATAAAACAGGAGGCCTACGTTTATGAAGGTAAAAAGGGGGTCAAAACGGTTTTTGAGGATGTTTTGAAAACGCTGGAGAAAGGAGAGGAATGGCTTATCTTCGGGGCCTCGGGTGAACCTGTACCTCTTCAAGATTTTTTGAGGAGCTTTGAAATCAGACGTTCGAAAAAGGGGGTTGTTCTAAAGATCATTTTTTCCGAAGGAGCCGAATTCATAGACGTTCTCAAAAATCTCCCTGCTACAGAATTAAAGGTTTTGCCCAAGGAGTATATGACCCCATCTGAAGTCGAGATCTTCGGCGACAAAACGGCGATCATATTATGGGGGGAAAAACCTGTCGCTTTCGTAATAGAGAACAAAGAGATTGCGGATTCCTTCAGAAAGTATTTCAATCTCATGTGGGAACAAGATGTAATGATATACAAGGGTTTCGAGGGCATAAAACGTTCCCATGAAAAAATGTATGAAGTATTGAAGGCAGGGGACGAATATTATTATTTTGGGGTTCCTGTCTTTCAGAAGAAGGAACAGCATGAATATTGGAAGAAGGATCACGAAAAGCGAGCGAAACTGGGAATAAAGGGAAGGATCATGTTCAACCAGGGAACAAACCCTAAGATTTTGGAGAACAGAAACACCTACAAAGGATGTGAAGCAAGATACATGCCATTCGAAATTAAAACTCCTTCATGGGTATTCGGTTACAAGGACGTTACGATAATAGGAATACCAGTCGGGGAGAATGTTATGGCGATTGAGATGATCAACAAGGATGTCGCCCGCTCATTCAAAAATTACTTCGAGGCCTTCTGGAAGATGTCGAAGCCTTTCAAGAAGTAATTATTTGTATTCTCCTCCGCCAGAGGAGTAGTGGATCTCTGTCTGGTATTCGCTCTTTGCTTTGTATGTGTCATCAAACATAACTTCTGTTTTGACTGCGTACCTGTCTTCCTCCATATCTTCTGTGTGCTCAACCTCAGGAGCTTTAAACTCGAAAACCGCTTCCTCCTCGTATTCGTACTGGGTTTGTTTATTTGTGGAGGTCATGAACCTCCAGAGGATTTTTCCTTCAGTGGTTATGCAGTAAAGGTAGCAGTCATAGGATCCGAAGTATATTCTTCCGTTCTCTATTGGGTTTCCTCCGTATATATGACCATCTGTCTTGTATCTCCAGATCTCTTTTCCTGTTTTCATTTCTAGACAATAAAGATTCCCGTCGGCTGCTCCGAAAATTATCTTATCTTCGAAGTCTGAAGGCATGTTTCCACCCCTACCGGTGCCCGTTTTAAACTTCCAGACAGTCCTGCCCGTTGAAAGTTCAATCGCATAGAAATTGTTATCATCTGAAATTCCATAGAGCGTTCCCTCCCGGATTATGGGAACAGCATCCACATAGCTACCTGTTTTGTGTCTGAACACCTCTCTCCCTTCCGAAAGGCGAACACCATAAAAATTGGAATCGTCCGAACCGAAGTATACGACGTCTTCGTGAATGCAGAAAGGATTTTGAGTGAAGATGTTTCCTCCTGTCTTGAAACGCCATATCTCCTTTCCTTCTTTTGTTAGGTAATAGAGATTCCCATCCGAGGAGCTTACGATGATGTTGCCTTTGTATTCTGTTGGACAAGAAGCGGACCATCCTCCTGTTCTGAATGTCCATACCATGTCCCCTGTCTTCCTGTCCAAGGCATAGACATAGAAGTCTTTTGAGGTGAATATCACGAGATCGCCCATTATCAATGCAGAAGATCCGAATATCTTATCCCCTGTTTTGAAACGCCAAACCTCTTCTCCTGTTTCCTCATCTATCGCGTATAAGTTATGATCGTAACTTCCTAAGAAGAGAACACCATCCTTGAAGACAGGATAGGAATCACATATGGGACCGCTTGTTTTGAACTTCCATACAAGTTTGCCCGTCTCTTTATCGAGTTTATAGAGATAGTTATCAAGGGCTCCAATGTAGACATGTTTTCCTCTTATAACAGGGGTGGAGTTTATGCTTCCCCCGCCTTCCTTTATGTGCCATATCAGATACGACTTCTTATCGCTCTTCTTGGCGAAGTCTCCTATCTCGAAATCTGGCCCTACCGTGGCCATGAATATATCGTCTCTTCTGGCACTCATAGTGTAAAATTTATTTAAAAGTTTAATAATTTTAATTGATAGCATGCTTTACATGATCGGACTAGGGGTATGGAACGAGAAGGACGTCTCGCTCCGCGGGATTGAGATAGCGAAGCGAGCGGATTCGATCTACTGCGAGTTGTATACGGCCCACTGGGGTGGGGATCTTAGAAAGCTTGGGAAACTGATCGGAAAAGATATTCAAAGGCTCGAAAGAAAGGATGTAGAGGAGGGGTCGGATAAACTCCTGAAGGAAGCTACCTCGAAGGATGTGGTTCTCCTCGTGCCTGGCGATCCCCTCGTGGCCACCACGCATGTCCATCTGATCCTTGAGGCAAAGAAACAAAAAATACCGGTAGAAATCGTTCATTCCTCTTCGATATACACGACTGTCGCTAGAACCGGCCTTCAGATATACAAGTTCGGGAAGACTGGAACTGTCATAACCCCGAAGAAAGGGTATGAAAGCAAGGGGTTTTACGATATCATAAGGGAAAATCTTTCGAAGGGTTTGCACACCTTGCTTCTTCTGGACAGGGACATGGGAACGAAGAAAGGTCTGGATATCCTCAGCAGGATCGAAGACAGGAAGAGGAAGAAATTGCTGAGGGGGAGGGAGATTGTTTTATGTTCGAAACTGAGTTCAGAAAAGGAAAGGATAGTGTACGGAAGGATGGAGGATTTGAGAGGGAAAGATCTTCCGAAACCCGGCGTGATAATCGTTCCCGGAAAGCTTCATTTTCTTGAGAAGGAGTTTCTGGAGACCTTGGGATAGCAATCAGTTCGTTATCGATCCCAGGTCAATCAGGAATAACGCAATAGGGATCATTATTATTAGAATCAGGATGACAAGGCCTATGATCAGGGGATCGCCTCCTGTTCTGAAAAGGTGGAAAAGTATGGCCACCAGGGAAATGAAAATTATGAAGAGCGCGATACCGAGTATTAAGATCCTTTTCCAGCTCCTGAACCTCTCATGGACCTCGTCAGGTTTGAATGCCATATTTATAACTAGAGCCAGAAAGTATATATTTAAATTAATTAAACATAATTAATGTCTAAATCGCGTGATGTGTATGCAAACGCCTGTTTACGGTTTGAACGGGAAAGAAAAGGGAAAGCTTAATCTTCCTAGTCTGTTCTCTGAGAAGGTAAGGGAGGACCTTATAAAACGAGCGGTGTTGGCGGAGAAGAGCGAACTTCGCCAGGCGTACGGGTCCGATCCTCTCGCCGGGCACAGGAGTTCCGCTCACTATCATGGAAGGAGATCACGGAGGGACACGCAAATGAACAGAGAACTAGCGAGGATGAAGAGGATTCATGGTATGGGTTTTCTTAACCTGACAGCAAGGGTTGTTCCACAGGCGATAAAGGGAAGGAGGGCGCATTCCCCCAAACCTGAGAAGGAATGGAAATTGAAAATCAACAAGAAGGAAAGAAGGAAAGCGTTGGAATCCGCGATGGCGGCAACCAAAGAAAGGGAAATGATTTCGGAAAGAGGGCATAAAATTAACGAGATAAAACATCTTCCCCTCGTTCTTGAGGATGATCTGCAGAAACTGAAGAAAACGAAGGATGTTCTGGACGTCCTGTTAAAGTTGGGCCTTAAAGAGGAGATTGAGAGGTGTGAAAACAAAAAGGTGAGGGCAGGCAAGGGGAAGATGAGAGGAAGGAAATACAGAAACAAGAAAGGTCCTCTGATCATTGTGGAAAGGGATGAAGGGATCGTTAGGGCCGGAGAGAATATCCCTGGTGTTGATGTTGTTGAAAGAAAGAAGCTTGGTGTTGAAATGCTCGCTCCCGGAACGCATCCCGGAAGGTTAACGATCTTGACAAAGTCCGTGATAAAGGAATTGGGTAGTTAAGATGGCGAAGGAAAAAGAGGTAAAGGAAGTCAAGGAGAAAAAAATCAGGGAGAAGAACGTTTGGGACGTTCTGATACATCCCCACCTGGCTGAAAAATCCATGAACATGGTCGAGATCGAAAACAAACTCGTATTCATAGTGGATAAGAGAGCAGACAAGAAAACAATAAAAGAAGTGATAGAAAAAGAATTTGATGTTAAAGTGGATTCCGTCAGAACGGAAATGACAACCAGGGGTCAGAAGAAGGCGTACGTGAAGATAAACCCGGAGTTTTCAGCTGCGGATGTCGCTTCGAAGTTTGGAATGATATAAGGTGAAAAGATGGGAAAGAGGATAATATCGCAGAGGAGGGGGAGAGGATCCCCAACATACAGGGTCCCGAAGAGAGGGAAAGAGTTAAAAATCAGCTACAGGAACATAGACGGGAATGTTACAGAGATAATGAATGATCCGGGCAGGAACGCACCTCTGGCGAAAATTAAATACACCGACGGAACTTATGATTACCTGATTGCCCCGAAGGGCTTGAAGCTTGGAGATGGAACAGATTTTGTTTCACCACTTTCAAAAATACCCGTGGGCATACAGATATTCGCTATAGAGACGTATCCTAACTCCGGTCCGAAACTTTGTCGAACATCAGGTTCGTTCGCAACAGTTGTCTCGAAAACGAAAAGTGCGTGTGTGGTTCAGCTGCCCTCAAAAAAGAAATTAAATCTGAACCCTGAATGTCGAGCGAGTCTTGGAGTGCCGGCTGGCGAGGGCTTCAAGGAGAAGCCATGGGTGAAGGCGGGAAAGAAATGGATAGCTATGCACAGGAAAGGTAAACTGTATCCAAGAACTTCCGGTGGGGCGATGAACGCGATAGACCATCCTTTCGGAGGCCCGACAAAACCAGGAAAGCCCATGAGTGTTAGCAGGCATGCTCCCCCAGGAAGGAAAGTTGGGTCATGGGGTTCTAGGAGGACAGGTAAAAAGAAGGGTAAGAAGTGAGGAGGATAGTTATGGTTAAATTCGCATTCAGGAACAGGTCCTTGGAAGAAATGCAGGGTATGAGCATTGAAGAATTTGCAAAGCTCCTGAAATCAAGGCAGAGGAGATCTTTAAAGAGAGGCCTGACTGATAATCAGAAAAAACTGCTGGAAAAGATCAACAAGGATCCCAAGAAATTTCACAGGACCCGCTGCAGGGAGATGATCATACTTCCGCAGATGGTGGGTTCGAAAATAGGAGTTCACAACGGGAAAGAATATGTCGCTTTGGAGATCAAGCCCGAAATGCTGGGACACAGACTTGGAGAATTTGTGATGACGAGGAGGTCTGTGAAACATTCAGCTCCTGGTTTCGGAGCTACAAGATCTTCGAAATTCGTTCCGCTGAAGTAGGGGGTAACATGAACAGATATGCTTTGAATATGAATCCGAAGAAATCCGCCAGAGCCTACGGAAGAGGTCTAAGAATATCCTCAAAGAGCTCGACCATAGTCTGCCGGGCGATATCCGGCAGGAATCTTGAGAAGGGGAAAAGTCTCCTGCAGGACATGGTTGAAAAGAGAAGGGATCTGGAAGGGAAATACTACACCAACGCGAGCAAGGAGATACTCAGGATTGTCAGATCTGCTGAAGCGAATGCAGAATTCAAAGGCCTGGACATCAACAGGCTCATAATCTTCGCCTCGGCACACAAAGGGTTCACGTTCATCCGTCCCCGCAGGCTCAAAATGAGAAGGACAAGGAGGAAGATGACAAACATACAAATAGTTTTACATCAAAAGTAGGGATAACATGATCATGAAAAAGTTTTTCGTTGACTATGCAATGAGGAAGATCCAGATAGAGGGATTCATAAAACAATACTTCCCTTCGGAAAGCTATTCAAAGATAGAGCTGGAAAGAACGCCTCTGGGTGTAAAGATTCTAATCTATACGGACAGGCCCGGAAGGATAATAGGGTCGGGCGGGGGAAAGATAAACGAGATGACCGATCTCTTGAAATCCAAGTTCAAGCTTGATAACCCGCAGGTGGATGTGAAATCGATAGAGAAACCGGATCTGGATTCGAAGATCGTTGCGAAGAGGATCACGTCCGCACTGGAAAGAGGGTTCAATTACAAAAAGATAGGGAACGTCATGCTCAAGAGGATAATGGATGCAGGAGCGGTGGGAGCAGAGATCATAATCGCTGGTAAACTTGGGGGATCGAAAGGAAGGACTGGAAAGTTCGTTGATGGCTATTTGAAGCATTGCGGGCAACCGGCCAAGGAACTCGTTGACTACGGTTTTGAGGAGGCAAACACGAAACCGGGAAAGATAGGGGTGAAGGTTAAGATAATGAAATCCGTCCCTATCATAGCAAAGGACAGGGAAAAGGTTAAAAAGGAAAAAACAAAAAATAAAGATAGTAAGTGATATTTTTATGGCTATTTTGAGAATGAAAGATTTGAAAAAAATGGATGAAAAGGAACTTGATAAGAACCTAAACGAACTAAGATTGGAGCTTTCTAAAGAAAAAGCAAACATACATATAGGAGCGAGTGTGACTTCTCCTGGACGTCTGAAGGAAATCAGGAGAACGATCGCGAGAATTAAAACTATTAAAGAGGGAAAAAGAGTAGAGCATGGCTGAAATTTGTCCGAATTGTGGGTTACCGAAGGATATATGCGCTTGCGAAACCATCGCAAAAGAAGAGGAAAAGATAAAAGTAAGTTCTGATAGAAAGAGGTTCGGAAAGAGAGTGACTATAATCGAAGGGATAAGCAAGGACGTCAACAGCAAGGACATTCTGAAAGAACTGAAAACCAAGCTCGCCTGTGGAGGAACGATAAAGGATGGAGTGATTGAACTCCAGGGGGATCACAGGAGAAAGATCAGGGAGATTCTCGTTAAACTTGGTTTCCAGAGCGATAAGATCGAAGTTTCGTGAACCCGTAAACTAGCGGAATATAATTTAAATTCTGTAGTTTTGATATTAAGTATGAGATCTCCAGAAAACCTCGTCCGTCACGAATTGATAGGGTTGCGGGTTAAAGTGGTTGAGAGTTCCAACAAAAGGAATGTTGGGATTTCCGGAAAGGTTATAGATGAATCTCGAAACATAATCGTGATCGAGAAAGCGAAGGGGAAGGAGGTAAAACTGGCGAAAGAGCATAACGTATTTGTTTTTTCTCTCGGTAAACAGAATGTCAGGATAGACGGAAAAATCCTCGTGGGCAGACCTGAGGATAGGATAAAGAAGAAGTTTAAGAAGTGGTGAAAGTGGGAGCTTCCTTTTGATCCACCACTTTTGTTGGGAGTAGGAAAAGTGGTGAAGCACGGTCTTTTTAAATATTTGCTTCTATTAGTATAATCCAAACAGTTAACTGTTAATATATTTAAATAGAAATTGTCAATTGGATTATTATGAAAAATCCGAAGACCGTGAAGGGGAAGAAAGAGAAGGTGGAGAAAAAGAAAGGCCTAGGTTTAGGTCTGGAAGAACCCAAGGAAAAATGCGATGATTTGAAATGCGCCTGGCATGGAAAGACCTCTATCCGCGGTCGTGTTTTGAGGGGGATAGTGAAATCCGCGAAATCGCATAACACAGTTATCGTAGAATGGAGGTATCACAGATACATGCCTAAGTATCAGAGATACGAAAAGTCCAGATCACGCGTTACAGCGCATAACCCTCCCTGCATTCGAGCGAAGGAAGGGGATTCTGTCATAATTGGTGAATGCAGGCCTTTATCAAAAACCAAATGTTTCGTTGTTGTTAATGTTGAAGGAGCGAGAGCATGAAGGCAATATCCTCGAAGGTTACGCATAGCCTGTCAACGAAGTCCCTGTTGAAATGCATAGACAACACGGGAGCGAAGGTTTTGGAGATAATAAGTGTTAAAGGATACAAAGGAAAGAGAAGGGCGAAACCACGAGCCGGGGTAGGAAGCCTGGTTTTCTGTAAGGTTTACTCAGGAACAGAGAAGGTCAGACACGAAGTCCACAGGGCGGTAGTGGTTCGCCAGAAAAAGGAATACAAGAGGCCTGACGGGATAAGAATACAGTTTGAAGACAATGCAGCCATAATAGTTGATGAGAAAGGCGACCCGAGGGGTTCCCAGATAAAGGGTCCTGTAGCGAAGGAAGTAGTCGAAAGATTCCCAACCGTGGGAAAAATCGCAACAATAGTGGTGTGATATGAAGGAATGGTCAAACAAATGGATCGGAAGCAAACAACCGAGAAAGCAGAGAAAGTTTAGACATAACGCCCCCTTACATGTAAGACGCAAGTTCGTCTCTGTGCATCTCTCTGAGATTCTAAGAAGGAGGTTCGGAAAGCGATCGCTTACCCTGAGAAAGGGAGACGAAGTGAAAATTATGCGTGGCGAGGACAAGGGTTTCAAGGGAAAGGTCGAAAGGATTGACCTCAAAACATCAAAAGTCTATATAGAAGGGTTCAATACAAAAAAGGTTGATGGTAGCGAAGTGTTGAAGTCCGTTGAGCCCTCGAACCTGTTGATAGTTGATCCGAAGATGGAAGATAAAAGGAGACAGGCTGTCGTGGAGAGGGCAAGGGAAGCCAAATTGGGGAAAAGGAGTGAAGGTGTTAAGAAGGAAGCAGGGGAGAAGAAGATAAAGAAGAAGGCCGGCATAAAGGAGAGATTAAAAATCAGGAAAGGTGTTGGAAAAAAGAAGTGATGATTATGCATATGAAGAGATACTTAATACCGAAGTATTGGAAATTGGGGAAAAAGCAGGCGAAGTTCGTGATCACACCCAGAGCGGGTCCTCACAGGAAAGAAATATGTATACCCCTTCTCATTGTCTTGAGGGATATCCTAAAGTTTTCTGAAAACGCGAGGGAGGCAAGGAAGATCATAAAGAGCGGTGAAGTGCTCGTTGATAAGAAAAAGAGGAAGGATCCTAATTATCCCGTGGGACTTATGGATGTTTTGGAAATACCAAGCATAAACAAGGCCTTCAGGGTCAATGTTGAAAAACGGGGTTTGGTCCTGGAAGGTATAAAACCAGAGGAAGCAAAGAAAAAGCTTTGCAGGATCCAAAACAAGAGGGTCATCAGGGGAGGGGTGTTACAAATAAACCTGCATGATGGAAGGAACATACTTACGGATAAGGATGTTTACAGAACAAATGATTCTATCCTGATAGAACTACCGAGTCAGAAAGTTCTTAAACACTTCAAGTTCGACAAGAATTCTCCCGCAACCATAATTTCCGGGAAGAACATGGGTGTACGCGGGCGGATAAAGGATATTTTCGATCGAAAAACCATGCTTGAGAGCAGCAGGGTCATAATCCAAACAAAGGATAGAGAGATAGAGACCGTGAAAGATTATGTTTTAGTCGGTGAGGTCAAATGAACAAGATGAGAAAAATCAGACTGGAAAAGGTCACGATAAATATAGGGGCAGGAGAGGCAGGACCAAAACTTGAAAGCGCAAAGAAATTGGTAAAAAAGTTCTCGGAAAGCAAAATAGTTGTCACAAAAACCCATAGGAGAACGACGTTCGGTGTCGCGAAACACAGGCCCATAGGAGCGAAAATTACATTGAGGGGCGAAAGAGCGAAGGAGTTTCTGAGGTCTGTCCTTCATGCTCTTGATGACATATTAAAACCCAGCCAGTTTGACGATAACGGTAACTTTTCTATAGGTATTAAGGAATACATACACATACCAGGGGTAAAGTACGACCCTGAAATAGGGATAATGGGAATGGATGTTTGCGTAACGCTGGAAAGACCTGGATTCAGGGTCAAGAAAAGAAAGATAAAACCTAAAAGGGTTGGAGGGAAACACAGAATCACGAGGGAAGAAGCGCAGGAGTGGGCGAAGAAAGAATTTGGAGTTAAGATATCAGAAGGAGAGGAAGATTAAATGACATTCAAAAACGCCAAGAAACAGATTGAAGGAAAACCTGAGAAATTGGCGAGATTCATGAAGTTCAATAAGCCGAAGGACAGGAAATTCGGAAGAAACGCATTCCCTTGCAGGAGATGCGGAAAGACAGAAGGTGTAATAAGCAAGTATGGACTTCGTTATTGCAGACAATGTTTCAGGGAGGTTGCAAGAAAACTGGGGTTTGAAAAATTTGAGTGATTGATATGCGTCATGATATACTAGCGGATGTGTTTGTAATAATAAAGAACGCGGAAAGAATAGGTAAGAGGGGTTGTACGGTCCCCAGTTCGAATATTGTAAAGGAAATCCTGAAAATAATGCAGAAGAACAAATACATAGGATCATTTGAATTTGTAGATGATGGAAGGAGTGGTAAATTCAAAATAGAACTGACAGGAAGAATAAACAACTGTGGTGTCATAAGACCTAGATTTGAGGTGAAGAAAGACGAGTTCATACAGTGGGAGAAGAGGTTTTTACCTTCTGTAAACATAGGTCTGCTGTTCATCACAACACCTAAAGGGGTTCTTGATCACAGACAGGCAAAAAAGGAGAATATAGGCGGAGGTCTTCTTGGCTTCATATATTAGTGGTAGCATGTCGGAGGAAAAGGAAATTAAATCTGCTATAAAGGAGAAAAAACTTGTTATAGGAACTAAAAGTGTCCTTAAAAATCTAAAACAAAATATTATAAAATCGGTGATCTACGCCTCAAATTGCCCGGAAAACACACACAAGGATCTGGAATATTATAGCAAGAACTTTGGAATAGAATTGAAAAAATTTAAGGGGAATTCAAGACAGTTAGGCGAGGTAAGCGCCAAGCCGTTCAACATATCTGTGCTTGGCATAAAGAAGTGATGGGAATGACTATAAAACTAACGACGGAAGACATAAGAACAGCTGGGGTTTTTGAGAGACTGACAGGGGTTCATGTAAAGGATTGCCTGATGGATGAGGAGTGCGTCTACTTCTTGATAGAGCCCGGAAAGATGGGAATGGCTATAGGAAAGAACGGAAGTAAGATCAAAAATGTTGGCAAGACTCTAGGGAAGATTGTAAAGATATTCGAGTATGCAGACACCCCTGAAGAGATGGTTAAAAATTTTATACCGAATCTGAAAAGTATAGAAATTGATTCAAACGTTGTAACAGTATCGATTCATGTTAGCGACAGATCAACTGTTATTGGAAAGAACGGAAGGAATATAAAGATGATAAGGGAATTCCTTAAGAGACATTTTAAGATTGAAACTCTGAGGTTGAAATAATGCCTGGAAAGTTTTCCGCCCGAAATCTGAGGAGAAAGAGGAAAAGGTTCAGATGGAACTCTGACCAAAAGAAAAGGCAGATGTTGAAGCTCTGGTCAAAAACCCCCTTGAAGGGCTCCCCACGGGCCAGGGCACTGGTTCTGAAAAAGAAAGGTGTCGAACAAAAACAGCCGCATTCAGGAATAATCAAGGCCGTGAGATGCCAACTAATAAAGAACGGGATACAAGTCACCGCCTTCGTTCCGAAGACAGGAGCGATAAAACACATAGATGAGCATGATGAAGTCCTGATAGAGGGTCTTGGCGGCTCCCAGGGAGGAGCGGTAGGATCCATGCACGGTATCAAATATAAGGTAGTTGCAGTCAACGGAGTTGCACTATCAGAAATCCTTAAGGGAAAGAAAGAAAAGGTGAAAGAGGGTGGATAAATGAAGTTGCTGCTTTTCAACAGATGGAATACCGAAGGGGTCGAGGTCTCTGATCCTGGTCTAAAGAGGTACATAAATCTAAAACCTTTCATAGTTCCGAAAAGTTCAGGAAGATTGTCGCCAACTTCCATTCATAAGGTTGACATGAATATTGTCGAGAGGTTCATGAATAAACTTGCCGTCCCTGGTCATAAGGGTAAAAAACACAAGCTAACGTCAGGGCATATTTCAGGCAGGTATGATCTGCTGTACAAATCCGTTAAAGAAGCTTTTGAGATCATAGAGAAAAGAACGAAAAGGAATCCCCTGCAAACTCTGGTTAAGGCTGTGGAGAATGGGGCATTACTGGAAGAGGTGGTTGGTTACAGAATGGGAGGGATCATAGCCAGGAAGGCTGTAGTTACAAGCCCGCAGAGAAGGTTGGACGTCTCACTTCGTCTGATCTCTCAGAATATCTTTTCGAGGGCATTCAAGAAAAGGAAAAGTTTCGCGCAGACCATTGCCGAGGAATTGATTGATATAGCAAATAACGATCAGAGAAACAACGTGATACGCGAAAGACACAGGATAGAGAAGGAAGCTGAGGGTGCAAGGTAATCTTGTAGTTTTAAATACCTTTTCTTTCAATATTATAAACTTATATTTGGGTTCAAACAAAAATTTAGTTATTGGTAGGAGAAGATAATATGGCAGCAAAGGATGCGACACCCGTTATCAAGGAATTGATGAGGAAACCTGAGCAAATCCGAAATATAGGAATAGTTGCTCACATAGACCACGGAAAGACAACGCTCACGGATAACCTTCTTGCAGGAGCAGGGATGATGTCCGAGGAACTCGCAGGTAAGCAACTGGCGATGGATTTTGTTGAGCAGGAGCAGGAGAGAGGTATTACGATCTATGCTGCAAACGTGAGCATGGTTCATAAATGGGGTGGAAAAGATTATTTAATCAATCTAATAGACACCCCCGGTCATGTGGATTTCGGCGGGGACGTGACGCGTGCGATGCGTGCAGTAGATGGGGTCTTGGTTGTGATAGATGCAGTGGAGGCTGTGATGCCACAGACTGAAACGGTCGTCCGTCAGGCACTGAAGGAAAGAGTTCGACCAATCCTGTTTGTGAACAAGGTTGATCGTCTGATCAAGGAGTTAAAGCTCACGCCTGAACAGATGCAGGAGAGGTTCAAAAGGATAATAGATGAAGTCAATGTTCTGATAAGAAAGTACGGTGAAAAGGAATTTGTTGAGAAATGGATTGTTAACGTTAATGATGGTTCTATCGCATTCGGGTCAGCTGTCAGGAACTGGGCCATCTCAATCCCCTACATGCAGAAGACAGGAATGACCTTCAAGGATGTAATAGATTTCACAAACAAGGGGCCTGAAGGTGAGAAAGAGCTGGCTAAAAAAGCTCCTTTACACACAATAGTTCTGGACATGGTCATAAAACACCTACCAAACCCGTTGCAAGCGCAGGGGTACAGGATAGCGAAAATCTGGCCTGGGGAGAGCGATTCAGAGGTAGCGAAAGAGATGGCAAACTGCAATCCAGAAGGTAAGCTTGCCGCAATAGTTACGAAACTTTATCCGGACCCTCATGCCGGTTACGTTGCAACCGTTAGGATATTTTCAGGGAAGATGAAGACAGGGCAGGAAGTCTATCTTGTGGGAGCAAACAAAACCCAGAAGATACAGCAGGTTTCCGTTTATAAGGGACAGCAGAGGATAGGGATGGATGAGGTGGATGCAGGAAATATTGTTGGAATCGTGGGTTTGAAAGACGCTTTCTCCGGAGAAACCCTATGCGAACCGCAGGACGTTATTCCAGGTTTTGAATCTATCACGCATATCTTCGAACCCGTTGTTGTGAAGGCTATAGAACCTAAAAAACCACAGCAACTCGCTAAACTGATCGAGTTCCTGAAGAGGGTGGCAAAAGAAGATCCAACTCTAAGGGTTAAGATAAATGAGGACACAGGAGAATATCTCGTTTCTGGCTTGGGAGAACTTCATATAGATGCGAAGATCGAACGTCCGCTGAAGGATGAGGGTTTGGATGTCAGTGTGTCACCTCCTATCGTAATCTACAGGGAATCAATCCGAGGCGTAACGCCTGAAGCGATTGAAGGGAAATCTCCTAACAAACATAACAGGTTCTACATAATTTCAGAACCCCTGGAAGAAAAGGTTCATCA
Organism: uncultured archaeon; assembly: GCA_964347025.1. Lineage (GTDB taxonomy): Archaea > Aenigmatarchaeota > Aenigmatarchaeia > QMZP01 > QMZT01 > CS3-C152. The sequence continues at coordinate 20,681 of CAYFWU010000009.1, forward strand.
GGCTATGATAAGGGGTGAGATCTCATCGAACATGGAGGTCAAGAAAAAGGATGTTGAGCTTCAGAACAAGCTGGTTGATCTCGGCTTTGACAGGGATGAGTCAAAGAAGGTTAAGCAGATACACAACCGGAACGTATTCCTGGACATGACGAGGGGCGTTCATGCAATATTGGAGGTAATGGAGATGGTTAAGCAGTCATTCAGGGAAGCCATGGATGAGGGCCCGCTCGCCAGGGAACCATGCGATGCGATAAAAGTCAAATTGGTTGATGCAAAACTCCATGAGGATGCGATACACAGGGGCCCTGCCCAGGTTATCCCTGCCGTTCGTTCAGCGATAAGAGACTCCATGGTTTCTGCTAAAACATACGTTCTTGAACCTAAACAGATCATAAGGATTGATGTCCCCACGGATCAGCTCAGCGGAGCGATGAAGGAAGTTCAGAACAGAAGGGGACAGGTTCTTGAAATGAAGGAAGAGAGGGGAACGACAAGCATAACATCGAAACTTCCGGTCGCTGAGATGTTCGGTTTCAACTCATCACTGAAATCCTCTACAGGAGGACAGGGTTTCTATTGGCTGATAGATGTTGTATACGAACCCCTTCCAAAGGATCTGGAACAAAAAGTCTTAAACCAGATAAAGCAGAGAAAGGGTATAACTGAGTGATTTCAAAAGACGAGTTGAATTTAAATTTTAGGTCGTCAATCGCCTTTTATGGGAAGGCTGGGATTTGAACCCAGGTCGCCAGCTTTTCCGCAATTGTCCCGAAGCTGGAATCCTAGACCAAACTAGACTACCTCCCCAGATGTTTATTTGATTTATATTTTCCATATATAATAATTATTATGTTGTTAGGTTTCGTACTGCTTGCCATTGGTGTTGTTGGTTTCGGTCTCGCCGGTTACTGGGATCTGAGATACACGGAATTCCCTGACTGGCTTCCGTACTCAATAATAGTTCTATCTCTAATCGTTAGAGGGATCTTCGCTTTCATAGAGAATGATCTGTGGATAATTGGTAACTCTATATTTGTTGGTGTGGTATTTCTTGCCCTTGGCCTTCTCCTGTATTTCTCTAAACAGTGGGGTGACGGAGATGCCTGGCTGCTTGGGGCGTTAGGTTTTCTGTTCCCCAACACGTCAGGCTTCGTTATAAACAGTGTAATGCCGTTCCCTCTCACTCTTCTCTTCAACTTCCTCTTCATTTCGCTCGTTTATCTTATAGTTTATTCCATTTTTTTGGGCCTGAAAAGGAGGGATGTAAATAAAATTTACCTTAACTATCTGAAGGGGCAGTCAAAAATAGTTTTTCCTCTGATTGCCCTGTTCTTTGTATTTTCCTGGGGTTTTGCATTTTACGTCTATTCGTCTCTTTCGGTCCCTGTTAACTTTCTTACAACCATCCTCCTCTTTCCCTTCCTTCTTACATTCGTCCTGCTCTTCACCTCCTATGCAAAGGTGGTAGAGGAAAACCTGTTCAAGAAGAAAATAAATGTAAATGAATTAAAGGTGGGGGATGTCATAATGAAGGGGAAATGGAAAGGTCTGACAGAAAAAGATATCAGGGAGTTGAAGGGAACAAAAAGGTATGTCTGGATCAAGGAAGGTGTAAGATTCGCTCCCGTATTCCTGTTTGCAATGTTAATAAGCCTTTTTTACGGAGATTTAATAATGATATTTATTTAAAATCGTTTATTTTTAATAAAAACGCCTAAAAATCTTTTTGGAACAATTAAAATTTATTATTTATGATTTTTGAACATTAAAAAGCCCTATTAACAATAGTTTCATTTTCTTTGTGACTGTTTCACTGAACTTATATATACCCCCTTGAGCCTAATTATTATCAAGTTGAAGCCTTTGGTCAAACCGGGGCTTCTTATATAATTGGGAGGTAACTATGAAAATTAAACAAATCGTTGCCGGTGGTTTGGCGGCAGCAGCAACACTGGGTGTAACCTTATTCGGTGCATTCGGAGCAGTGACATTAGATCAGGGACTGGAACCATACGTAGCGGTAACTGACACCACGTTATCCTCACCAGCGATTGTTATTGGTGGTTCAAACGTTAATGCGTTGGACGTTCTGGGTTCTGCTGACATAGCAGCAAGCATGGTGTCACACTACGCAGTGGAGGAAAAAACTGTTCCAGCAGGAGGAGCGACAATCGGAGTCAGCGATGGCGTTAGCTTAGCGACATCGAACACCAATCTTTACCTTGCAGACTCCTTGACAAAGGCTGGATTGAAAACAACCCTTACAAAGAGCGATTTGCCAACAGTTTTGTCCTCAGGGACGGTTTACGACGATTCCGGAACCACGCACCCATACGACCAGTACATAAACATGTTGGGTGGTACAGTATCATTTGGTAAGAGTGCAGGCGACCTGACAGACCCAGATATATACATAGATTTCTCAACAGGTAACCTCTACAATGCTAGCGTGGTTTTCAACAAGATTTTGAACGTCTCAAGTACCGATGTACAGGGAAACGCAATAGAGTTGTTTGGAAAGACCTACACAGTAGGAAGTGGAAGCAGTGACACTAAATTGGTCTTATTCGGTGGTGCCAACGTGCAGACCTTCGATGAAGGTGAAACAAAAACTGTCACGGTTGGCGGAACAGATTACACCGTAAAATTGATAGGTGTCAGCAGTTCCACTGTAGCAGTCATAGAGGTCGATGGTACTTCAAAGGAAGTAACACAGGGCAGCTCTTACACAATTGCTGGTCTGGACGTTTACGTTGACTCTGTCTTCTTCTTCACGAAGGAGGCGCAGGTCAGCTCTGCCAAGTTGAGTTTTGGTTCTGCAAAGCTTACCTTGGAAAACGGCCAGGCGGTAAAGGTCGGTACAGCTGAGGACACAGTAGACGGAACGTACGTTGGCATAACATCCACAGCAGGCCAGGGTATCTCCAAGTTCGCTGTCCAGGTATCAGCACCAGCATCAGACAAGGACTACATACTGAGAGGAAGCGCTTTCGAAGATCCTGTATTCGGATCCTTTAAGGTTGCTTTCCACGGTGTTGTACCATCGTTTGATTCGGACGCAAGAGATCCTATCTACATAGACAACTCTGGTACAACTGGTGCGACAGTGAAGTTCACGGACTACTATGGAAACGAAAAGACCTTGACATTCGCATACAATCCTACCACAGCAAGCTTCAACCCAGGATTGAATGCAACATCTACAAAGCAGTACCACGTAGTTGAGGGAGCAATGTTCAGAAAGAACGACTACATCTTGCTTACCCCTACTCAGGAGTCTGAGTTCAGCCACGTATACCAGTTGAACTCCTACTCTGGACTGGGAACAAGCAGTGCGTACGTAGAATTGCTCAACGTGTTGTCAGGTATAAAAACAAAGGTTTACCTGACTGACAACGGTAACTACGGTGGTACGGCCTACATAGATGGTCAGGCATACTACGTGAACACAACGGATATAAGCACACCTAAGTGGACCATGTACTGGGGATCAAACGCAGCTTATGGAAACGCAGGAGACAAGACAACTGCATTCCCATTGGTCATGGCAGCAAAGGGACAATGGTTGACATTCTTCGACAAGGACGTAAGTGTTACAGTGACAGCTTCGGACAACACAACAGTTGAGCTACCAACAGGAGATCTCTGTGTAGAAGACGGCACATTCACTATGGTCTACGCAGCTGAAAGCGGTGGATGTGATGCATCACCTACAAACTACGCAGCCGCGTCAAACGCTTCTGCAACAGGCGGAGCAGCAGTTCAGTTGGGAACAGTATACTACAACGTGACAGGAAGTGGTGGTACCACAATAGCTGCCAGCGTTGCGACGGGTTCCACAGGTGTTGAGTTCCAGTATCAAGGAGTCTTGCTACTTGAGGAAAACGACGAAGCTTCAGTCAAAAATGCTGTGATGTTTGTAATCAACAAGGACGCAAGCAACTACATGACGATTGCAACTCCAGTATTTACATGGGGCGCAGCAAGCCTTGAGACATGGGAAAGTGACAGCAGCATATCTTCAGGCGGTGACTACTACGGAACATTCGTGGTCTACGACTCTGACAACCAGGGTAAGGCAGACGTTTACTACCCTGATGACCAAGCGATAGCAGGAGTTGGTGTAGGTTCTGACCCAAGCTTCTCAACAGGAACCGCAACAGTTGGTGGAACGTACAACGAAGCTGTTCCAATCACAAACACGGTGGCAAAACTCGCATCGGAGATCCCACAGGACACAACACTTAACCAGGATATAATCTTGGTTGGTGGTCCATGTGCGAACTCTATTGTAGAGACATTGCTTGCCGCTGATTGGAACGTGTCAAGTGCCTGCGATTACTGGCTTGGCGGAACTGATGCAGACTTGGCGGCCGGAAATGGATTGATAAAGGTTGTCGAGGACGTATTCGGATCCGGACAGAAGGCCTTGATCGTTGCAGGTACAAACGCAGAAGACACCAGGGCTTTGATCGGAAACTACGTAATAAAGCCGACCAAGATGGCGACGTTGACAGGTGGAGAATACAAGGGTAGCGTAGCTTAAACCTACGTCATAAACAAAACAAACCCCCTTTTTCTTTTATTTTATTTCAAATATGTAATAGCTACAGCTTTCTGATTCCTCATGAAGTCTTTCCACATTTTCCCTTCTAACGTACTCTATGAACTCTTCCTTAGAATCAAAACATTCCCTATCGCTGCTTTCGCACACAATCGAGCACGTATCTATCGCCAGGACAGGGGATTCGCCCCTGTAAGAATCGTATATTTGTTTTGCGAATTTCCAGTCATATAAACTTACAAGCTTGTTATTCGTGTACGCTCCTATCATGATATTGCTGGTTAAGATGGTTCCTTCTACTGGATTTTCCTGAAAATACCATATAAATCTGTGATGGGGCGTTTCAGGGTCAGGCTGGCTGAGGTGCTTTATATGGGAGTTGTAGAGGACAGAGACGCCAAAAATAAATGATATCAAAACAACCAAGACAAGCAATTGTGTTAGCCGTTTTTTCGAAAAAATCTTCAGAATCCCATAAATGCCGTATGCGCTGAATAAACTCAGGTAGGAGAGGAATATGAGGGAAAACCTTATGTTTTTAGCTTCCAGGTACTGGAAATAAAGAAGGAATAGAATAAATGTGATAAGCAAAGTGTTCTTCCTGAAGTCCTTAAAATCCTTCCTTCTGAAAAAATAAAATAAACCCAGGACAGAGAAAACGAAGAACACATTTCTCAGGGGGAGTTGCTTGAGGTAGAAGAGCGGATCCTGATTATGGAACCATGGGGTTGACTCTATCTGTCTGGAGGCCTCTATTAAGGGGAAAATGGAAGAACCGTAAGTGAAAAGGCTGTGAATAAGATACGGGGAAACAACTATGAAAAAACCGACCAAGAGGAATAGCAAATTTTTTATCATCCCCTTTGGTCTTCTAATATCCTTTAAAATAAGTGTAATCAACAGACCTCCGAAAACTAGTCCTCCTGGAAATCTCGTTAAGAAGGCGATGCCTGCAAACAGACCGGAAAGAAACAGATTCTTATTCGAAGGTTTATCATCCTTTACCATGAAGTATATTGCCACCATGGCGAAAACGCCTGATAGTATGCCCGTTAGTATTTTGTTTGAATAAAGATAAACGAAAGGTGTGAATGCAAGAAAGGCGGAGGAGAGGATCGCCACATCACTTCTGTAAATCCTTTTCACAACTATGTAAACAAGGAATATCAGGAGAGTGTGAGAAAGCAGGGCTATGAGCTTCCCAAAACCTATCGGGTTAAAGTCCAATAACCACAAAAAACCAAGTGTCAGCGGAAGGACCGGGGGTCTCAGTGTTTCAAAAAAACCTATATCTCCGAAAGAGTATATGTACTTCCCAACGGATATGTATACCGCTTCGTCCCACCAGAGATCCGGATGATAAGAGAGTATAATAAGGTTTAGGAAAATGGCTATTAACATTATGGCTGAAAGTAAAACAGCGTTTCTGGTATTTCCCATGCTATCACTCGAAACCTTCGCATGCAGGATAATTCTCTTTGTACAACGGGCATATTCTCTGTAATATGTCGTTTTTGGAAAGGAAGCCCTTGAACGTTTCGTCCTCTATAACAAGAGAAGGAAACTCGTAGATTTTGTATTTCCTTCTGAGTATATCTATTATGGGTTCTTCGGTTATACTCGCATCCATGTGGAATATAAGAATGTTATCCTCAAAAATATTTTTAAGCTGTGAAAGTATGAATCCCTGGTCTCTGCAACTTCCGCAGTTTTGGTTGTAGAAGTAGAGCACGCTTATCATATCGTTTTCGCACACTTCCTCACTCTTCTGGGCAAGCAACCAATACCTGAGATTGGCTATCATGTACTTTCTCTTTATGATCCGGTAGTCCTCGTTGTTTATGTCACCGCTTATCTCGTATCCCTCGATCTTGTCCTGGGCAGGACCAAGAAGTTTCAGGTTGTTTTCAAGTATCGCTGATATAACAGAGCATGTTTCATTCGGGTTGCTCTCGTTGCTGATCATGTCCAGAAACGCGTATTGAAATTGCAGGCTTTCGTAGTCAGCTGACTGGCTCTTGTAAAGATTTTCTAAATATTCTATCTTCCCGGAACTTATGGTGAGACCCAGAAGAAAGCCAAGTAGGAATATGACAACTGTCACAAACAGTGCTAGAACGTATCTGCTTTTCTTTGTTTTTCTCATAAGATTATATTGATATAGTATTTAATTAATTTACCATCTTTTTTTGTAAATGGCGAGCTCGACCATCGAGGCCAGCCAAATGAAACTCATGAGTATGTAATACACTATGAAGAATGCAGCAAGGGCCGCGGAGTTTCGAATGTTTATACCCTCCTCCACCTCCCTGTGGGCCTTAACCATCATGACTATGCTGACTATAAAGAAGAAGGCTATTATGAAGAATTTTGCATAGTCTATGTAGAACATAGAACTGAATACATACTCCATCGAGGGTTTGATCACAACAGCGAAATTCACCATGGCGAAGCGGTTTATGGTCTGGGCCAGAGGGATGAGCATGTAGTAACCGAAGAACAAGAGTATGAAAACGAACAGGAAGATGCTGAACATCAGGCTTGGCAGCTGGTACATACCGAAGTCTCCATATTTCCTGTTGAACATCATGTTCTTGTATTTGTAAAGGGTTATGAGCGTCCCTCTAAACCACCTTGACCTCTGTTTGTACAATCTTCGAATGTTCCTTGGAGCCATGGTAAACACATCCCCGCTTTCGCTCTGAACAATCCTGTACTGGTACTTCTGTAAACGATAGGCGATCTCCTGGTCCTCCACTATCGATGCCTCATCGAATCCCCCTATTCCCTTGATGGCGGACTTCCTGTATATTGTGAAAGGTCCAGGAGTCACGTGTATCGAATTTATCTGTTCCAGTATCTTCTTCAGGTATATATAAAGTATGTATTCGAACCACTGGATCTTTTGAAGGAGTGTTTTCGGGTTCTTTATCTTCATCACAGGCGTTACAGCCCCAACCTTATCGCTGTAGAAGTATGGGATCATGTTCTTCAGGGTGTCTCTCTCCACAAAGGAATCCGCATCCAGGCAGGCTATATATTCGCCCTTCGCCAGCTTAAGTCCCCTGTTCAGACAAGCTCCCTTGCCCATGTTTTTCTGGTTCAGTAGTTTGATCCCATACTTTCTGAAGGATTTCACTATCTCTTCCGTTCGGTCTGTTGATCCGTCGTTGACAACCATTATCTCCAGTTTGTTTCTGGGGTAATCCATTCTCAGGAGGGAGCAGAGGGTTTCTCCTATAGTTTTTTCCTCATTGTAAGCAGGGACTACAACAGAAACCTTCGGGAATGTCCGGAGTTTCTTCCTCCTTGTTTTATTTTCATCGGCCTCCACGAGCAGGAAGAGAAGAACAACTGTTATGTAAAGGAGTATGAAGTACAGGATCCAAAACATTGAGTTCATCAGCCACTCCATGATACCACTAATAATTAATTAAATCTGCGCATTTAAATTCGATCTTTCGAGGATTTCGATCAAAACCGTTGCATACGAACCCCTGGGTATTGAAAATTCAAGCGAACACTTAGTTTTTCCATTGTTTAGTTCGTCTTTGTCGAATTTCCATTCCATTTCCCTTGGTTTTACGATCGTTTCCCTCTCGCTGCCCTCGCTCGAAAGCTCTGGCATTGATTTTAAAAGGAAATCCTTTGGTTCCACTTTCTCTTTCCTCAAAAAACTTTCTATCTGTTTTCTCGATTTGTATTTACTTATATCTGTCTGAAAACCTATTATTGGAATTCGCCTCTCCTTCGAGATTTTCGCTATACCGTTCCAAATATACGACTGGTAGGCATGCACGAACATCCTTCTGAACTTCTTTGGTATTTTCCTTAACGCCCCTGCATAATCGTTCGGTTTTCCAGAGAGGTGATTGAGCAGAGCGAGTTCGTTTTTCAGTTTTATAGGACATTCCTTCAGGGCTTTTTTGAAGTCCTTGTTTTTCTTTAAATTTTCCCTGAACTTCCTCGCTTCCTCGTTTTCATCCCCTTCTTTCGTTAGGTATATCCAAACCGCTTCCTTCAAGCGGTTTCGAAGAATCGCTTTCCCTACCAAATGCGTATTCCTTCGGAAACCGAATCTCTGCTCGCCAAAATAGTTAACCATGCCATCCCTCTTTACAAGTTTCAGGTTTTTTTCCATTTTGCTTTTTTCTTTGCTCCCAATGTCCCTTATAACGATTTCGAACCTGTTCCCCTTCAAATCCCCAAGGTTTATCCTTTCCTTCTTTTTTTCGAATTTCGAAAGCTCAAGGTCTTTTATTTTCAAGGTCTTCAACCTCTCTACAGGGACGTTCCATACAGAAACCCTCTGGTGTGTGATCGCCCGCTTGTCCTTAACGCCCGCGTAACCGAACCTTTTGATAGAAACCCCGAGTTTTTTCGAAAGTATATTCAAAGCCCGAAACAGATCCCAGTTCTTCTTCTTCAGTGTGAACCATACGTAAAATCCCCTTTCTTCCTTCCTGGAATACCTTTTTTCGAATATTTCTTTAACGACGAAGTCTTCGGGTATTTGCTTTATTCGCGGCATAACACTTAATTTATTTATACACTTTAATTTTTAAGATGGAATTCGAGAAGGATTTCGACCTGGAAATTTCGGATTTCGGGGTTCAGAAGATTTATTCCCTTACCTGGGATCACGAATACGGAGGGACTATCGCATGCCTGCCGACAATATCTGAGGGGATAGTTTACTTCGGTTGTGATAACCATTACCTTTATGCACTAGACACTGAAACAGGGAAGGAGCTTTGGAAATTCAAATCGGGAGGTTGTGCAGGTAATCATCACCCCGTCGTGGTTGGTGATGTGGTTTTTTTCGGCTCTTATGATGGTTATCTATACGCTCTCAATAAGAAGACAGGTAAACTTTTATGGAAATTCAAAACAAACGATAAAGTGGTTTCAGCTGTGGAGCACTTCAATGGGAAAATAGTTTTCGGCTCAAGGGACTCCAATGTTTATTGTCTTGATATCGAAGGAAACGAGATCTGGCGGTTCAGAACAGGAGATCAGATAATATCACATCCAGCAATAATGGACAATATGGTTTACATCGGGAGTTATGACGGGTGCATGTACTGCCTGGGGATTGAAACGGGAAAGGAAATATGGAGGTTCAGGTCAGGAGGTGCAATAGGAACTCTTAGCCCGATGAACATAAAGGGCGATAAGATGTTTTTTGGTTCATGGGATTTCAACATGTATTGCATTAACAGACATACGGGGAAGGAAATCTGGAGATCCCGTGTCGGAGGGGGCATACTTAACTGCGGGGAAGTGCATAAAGGAGTGCTGTATTTCGGAGCCAAGGACGGATTCCATGCAGTGAATGTTTCAAATGGAAAGGAACTGTGGATGATAAAATTCGGTCACCACACAGACGGTTCTAATGTGTATGTATACAAAGACAGGATATACGTGGGCGGAGGAGAAGACGGATATGAAAGAGGGTTATTGGCATGCATAGATAAGAAGGGGGGAATATTGTGGAAATTTATCACAGACGGTCCCTGCTGGTCAGGACCTCAAATCAGGGATGGAAAGCTCTTTGCAGGATCCTGGAACTGCTATTTTTACAGACTTGACCCGGATACCGGAAAGCTCATCTGGAAATTCAAGACAGGTGGGACGCCTTCGAAAGAAAAGGTAATAGATCACAGTGAGATCGCTCTCGTAACCATTATCACGGGTGAGGGTGTTTTCACGGAAGATGAGAAGGGAGAGAAATACTCACCCACGCCCGAAATACAGGTTTCTGATGACGTTTACGAAACAAAGAGCGAGTATTCGGTTGGGTCAAAAACTTACAAGGTGGAAACGGGTTACATGTAATCACATTATTCCCAGGGTTTGCGAGATCAAACCTAATTCTGGTCCGCTTGTCTGATCGCCCGCCAAGAATCCGTTTGAATTCGCGATCAGGCCTGATTTGACCCAGGGATTACCGAAGTTGACGGATGCCGGTGAAACGTTTACTTCTAGAATTTTTTCAATGAGTTTCTTTTCCTTTGCTGTTGCCCATTTATGGACCAGACACCCATTTGAGTTGCACACGCCCAGCGATCCCACCAGGTCTATCCCCCCGATCGTTCCTATCCTTGTCTCAACCCCCAAGAAGTTCCGAATGTCTTTTTTATAGTCTTTCAAGTCCCTTGAGATTATGCATCCCTTCTCGTTCGAGAGGATAAGATTTCCTAGGGCCGTGTGCTTTGTTTCGATAACGAGAACGTCGAAATTCCTCTGCATTTCCTCTATTTCTTCATCATATATCCTGTCCGAAATCACGATCCCTTTGGAATTACCACCAGCGAAAATCCCTATCAATCCCGTCCCCAAAACGCTTATCTGATAAACCTCAACCTTCAGAACCTTTTTTATCAGGTCTGCGTCCTTCTTTCGAACGAATCTGTTAATGAGGCAGAAACCATCATTCGCTAGCGCGAATAAACCTATGTTCGGGTTTTTCTGAAAATTGACTTTCGCTATTTTCATTTTATTTCTTTTTCTTTTCTTCCTTAAATTCTTTCTTCTCTTCGGTTTTACTTTCCTCTTTTTTGACCTTCTCTACCGTTTCTTTGATCTTTTCCTCAGAAGTTGCTTCTTTTATCTTCTCTTCAACTTTCTTTTTCAGTTTCTCCTTCTCGATATCCTCTTCACTCTTAACGAACCTCTCCTTCAGTCCTGCTGCCACTCCCTTCTTCTCCTCTTTCTTCTTTTCTATGACCTCTCCAGGGAGCTTTGCCTGAAGGATTTCGAAATCTCCCTTCACTTCAACCTTTATCTTTCCGGGGGGCTTTTTGAATCCTCTGGAAAAAATCAATTCATTCAGTCCCTTCGAAAGCTTTATTTGGTTAGATTTTGTATGCCTTCTCAGGAATTTTTCCACTTCCATACGAGCGCGTTTGGATCTTTTCGATCTTGGCTCTTTCAGCCATTCCCTTCGAAGAGGGATCGTGTAAATTCTTTCTATGCCGACTGTTTTGGTTTTTTCAGCCATTCTTTCACCTTAAACCTTTAACTTGGATCCTCTTCTCCAGTCCTTCGTTCTTACGCGGATCCTCCTGCTCCTCGCCCTCTTCAAACCGAACTTCTTTATATCGGCCCATCTGGGAGCGCCTCTTTTCTTCCCCTCTGCAGAAAGCCTTAACTTCTTTCCTGGGCTTTTGTTCCTTGACATGTGAAACACCTTATTTTTTTGTAATCTTGAAATCCCTCTTCTCGGAAAGCAATCGGAGGATTTCCTTCATTTGCTGATCACTAACCTTTTCTTTCAATTTTCCTGACTGATAGATCTGGAGTAGGTATAACTCGGCCTGGGAAGCGAGCTCGGGATTCGCTGATCGTACCCTTCCAAGCCTTTCATACGCTTCCTTCGAAAGTATTTTGTTGAGTATTTGCTTTTTGAGGGCCTCAATCTGCTGCATCTGTTGCATTTGCTGCAACTGGCTCGGATCAATATATTCCATATTTACCCCTCGATGGTTTTCGAGATCTCCTTCAGGAAGAGCTTTCCCTTTGCAGTTATGCTTCTCCCTCTCCCCTTTTCTGTTTTCACAAACCCTGCCTTTTCGAGCTGTTGCAGGATCTTCCTTGTTATGGCTCCGGAAGAAGGGTATTTGTGTTCAGGCTTATGACCTCTCCTCTTTCGAGATCCGTAAATCTTTCTCATCCTTGAAACACCGGAAGGTTCGTCTGAAGAGAGTTTCCGAAGGATGGAGGCTGCTCTGACAAACCACCAGTCTTTTCGGGAGGGCATTCTTTCCTTACATACGCCTGTCTTAACGAATCTTGCCCATTCCGGTGGTTTCATCTCTTCCATCTTCTCAAGCTTACGGGCGGTCTCCTCTATTAGTTTGTCGGCCATTACGCCTTTCACCATTTAAAACACCTTTACCTAATGTATTATGAATTATCTATTTATATTTTTCTTTTTTAAGTTTTGCTCAAAATATCTAAATATGGTAACTGAATGGGAGAGGAACGAAGACGTGATTGCAGAGAGATTCAAGAGGGAAGAAATAGAAGGGACGTTTAAAAAGAAATTTTCCGCAAAGGAAAACGAAAATCTTGTCATAGAGAAGCACGGAGAGATATACAGGGAACTTGGCTCTGGTGAATTCACGGTAAGCGGTTTACTTGACAAGGATTTCACAAATCTTTTGATAATGGACAAATCAGAAAAAGTCCTGAACAGAACATTGAAAAATGTGTTTCTAAGTGATGGCAAGAGGATGGACATAAATTTTGAGATAAGATTCAAGGTTTTCCATTCAGACAGGTTTTCGAACAACCTCATAAGAAACAGGAAGAGGCTTTTCATGGAAGACGTGTGGGCAGATATCCTGTCAAACTTAATCTACAAAAAATCCATGCCAGAGATTAAAAAACACGGCATAACAGATTTCCTGAAAGAGGATTTCTGTGAAGAAAGAAAAGAAAGTCTGGAGAACGACCTGAAAAAAATGTTCAAGGATTGGGGTCTTTTGCTAACCTATTTCTCCATCGATTTTAGAATACCTGAAGAGGAAAAGAAGGCGGTAGAGACGAAGGAGGGGGTAGAAAAGGAGGAAATTAAAGTTGAGGAAAAAACCGAGGAGACAGAAAAAGAGCCTGAGGAGATCGTGGAGGAAGGCGAAAGGAGGATCGAAAGCGCTTCGAAAGAGGGAAAAATCGCCGAATTGGAGGAAGAACGCTTGGAAAAGGAAGTGAAGATGGAACTGGAGAAGAAGGAAACGCAAAAGGACATGGAAGAAGCTGTCGAAGCGCTGGATCTGAAAGAACTGAAAGACAAGAAGGAACTTCTGAAAAAGACCGAGGAGAAGGGGCTTGGCGTTGAGAAAGAGGAGAAAACGAAAGAAGACCTTGAAAATAAACTTGAAGAACTGAAAAAGGCGAAGGAGATAGCAGAAAAGAAGTTCTACAAAAAGGAGCTGAGCGAGGAAGCCTTCCAGAGAATGATGGAGGATTTTGAGAAGAAAATTATAGAGATAGAGACAAAGTTAAAGTCCAAAAAAGACTAGTCCATCGCTTCTATTGCAACAGCCATGAATGCGAGCACGAAACCCAGGGCTATTGAAAGGATAAAGTTGAACGTGGATATCTCCGGGTTAAGAATTATTTCCGAAGCATTGTATATGACCAGTGTGGCTGCCAGACCGAAAAGGGGAACGGATGCTATTCTCGATGTTTTTCTCCCTTTGCTTGTTATGTTTTTCCCTAACCAGGCGACAGTTCCTGCTATCCAGAAGAAGTAAATTGAGGCTATGAGAAAGGCGGATGTCGCCTCAAACAGGCCGATGTTAATGAAATCGACTACAGAGTTATACCCCCTGTAGACGGCGAGAGCTGTGACAGCTATCGCTACTATGTACATGAAGAATGCGAATCTCCTCCTGGTGAAGGATTCCTTGAACTCGTTGAACACCCCCAGAACGTAATCCTCCAGCTTGAACCCCCTTATGAACAGGTAGGCTCCCACGACTCCGACAATAACCCTCCATCCGGTATCTCCCAGTATTGCGTAGAGGAGGAGAGCGATTGCCGGTAACCCGAAGACCAGCCTTGCGAATTTCGGGTTTTCCAGGGTCTCCTTTATGAAATCCTTTATCTTGTAGTAGCTTGATTCAAGTCTTTCCGATTGCTTCACGATTATTCTCCTGACAGATAGTATGGGTATGTGTGATTGTATTATGGGAATGACGTGTTCATCGTCCGCTCCATCAGTAACCAGAACAACAAAATCGCTTGGTTTTTTATCAAGGACATTTGTAAGTTGTTTTGCAATCTCCCTGTCCGCGTCTATGCCTCTGCTTTTGTGACCGGTGAGCACAACCACTTCAGCCTCATACTTGTCTTTGAGCTCACTGAAGAGCTTGATCGTACCGAATAAGGCGTTGCCGTCCGAATCTTCCGGGTCTTTCAGGCTCAGATTGATTGCGATCTTTAACACCTTGTCCTTCCCTATGAAAGGACCTTTGGATTTTAGTTTTCTGCCTATATCATCGTCTCTGTCTACACTCATTACGAGTATTTTGTCCTTCGGCATATTCATCTCCTCTTGGTGTATAACTCTATTTTTAAAATATATATAATGCTTTTATAATATGACATATAAAATTAAGGCGATTGACGTGGAAAATGTTCGGATAGGCATAATTGGGGGGACAGGAATATACGATGCGAAAATTTTTGAAAGTTCCAAACTTGTTTCTGTTAAAACACCACACGGAAAACCATCGGACAGGATAAAGGTTTGTGAATACAGAGGGAGGAAGATCGCTCTTCTACCCAGACATGGAGCCAAACATACGATCCCGCCCCACAAGATCAACTTCCGAGCGAACATTTTCGCCCTGAAAAAACTTGGGGTGGAAAGGATCATAGGAACGGCTGCCGTGGGTTCGCTAAAAAAGGAATATAGGAGAGGGGATGTGGTTTTTCCTGACCAGCTGATAGATTTTGGAAAGGATGTTACCACATATTATGACGGTCCTGAGGTCTGTCACATCGCTTTCGCAGATCCGTTTTGCAAGGAAATAAGGGAGAAACTGATAGAAGTTGCGAAATCCATTGGTATAAAATTCCACGAAAAGGGGGTTTACCTTCGGGTATCCGGTCCTCGTTTTTCAACAAGAGCCGAATCCCAGATGTTCAGGCAGTTCGGGGATATAATAGGAATGACATGCATACCGGAGGCGATTCTTTCGAGGGAGCTCGGTATATGCTATGCTGTGACAGCGACTGTAACTGATTACGATGTATGGGCAGATGAACCGGTCAACGCGGAAGGCGTGATAAAGACCATGAAAGAGAATGTGAACAAAACGGAAAGGATAATAGAGCGTGTTCTGGAAAAAATACCAGAAGAAAGGAAATGCGAATGCAGGGAGGCACCAGAGAAGGGGAAATTCTGACTGCGCACTCTGATATATTTATATATTTATTCTGTTAAGAACAATAATAACCGTCAGGTGTTGCCATGAAAATAAGAGAGAAGAACGAGCTAATGAAGGAAATGATAGCTGACATGAGAAAGAAGAGTTTCGAAAGCAAATCGAAATTCTGGAATTCAGTAGCTGAAAATCTGAACAGGCCGAGAAGGAAGAGATATGAAGTGAACTTGAACAGGCTCGAAAAACATTCGAAAGCGAATGAAAAGATAATTGTCCCCGGAATCGTTTTGGGGGCAGGAGAGATAAAGAAAAAGCTGACTGTAGCGGCTCTTAGATTTTCAGGGAAGGCAAAGGAAAAGATTGAAAAATCCGGAGGTAAATGCTTAACCATAGAGGAATTGCTCAAAGAAAACCCGAAGGGAAAGGGTATAAGGATAATGGGATAATGACAGTGATAAACGCCGAGGACTGTATTGCAGGGAGGCTGGCTTCTTTGGTAGCCAAACGTTTGCTCAAGGGAGAGGAGATCGTGGTGGTTAACGCAGAAAAAGCGATAGTTTCAGGGAACCCAAAGGCTGTTGAAAAATTCTTCTCAGAGAAAATAAAGAGAGGTGATCCTTATTATGGACCTTTCTATCCAAAACCTCCTGAAAGAATACTCAGGAGAATCGTAAGGGGCATGCTCCCCTTTGGCAAATCCAGAGGTCGTGAAGCGTACAGGCGTTTAAAGGTTTACAGATCTGTTCCTGATGAGTTTAAAGGGAAAGAAATGGAAACTATGGGAAATGCAAAGGGCAAACTTGAACATAAGTTTGTTTATCTGGGAAGGATCTCTGAAAAATTTGGTGTTTAAATGAAAGGTAAGAAGAAAACAAAGAAAGTGATTGAGAAAAAAGAGGAGAAAGGGAAGAAAGGTGTAATTTTCACTGTTGGCAAGAGGAAAAGAGCTGTTGCAAGGTGTACGGCAAGGCCAGGGAAAGGATTGGTCTTGATAAACTCAAAGCCCTTAAATAACATAAAGAGTGAGGTTTTGAGGCTGAGGCTGTCAGAGCCCCTGGCAATAGCGGGAGACGCGTGGAAATCTCATGATTTTATAGTTAACGTTAAAGGGGGAGGAGTTTCCGGACAGGCCGAGGCTGCGAGGCAGGCAATTGCCAGAGGACTCGTTGAGATATTTGGCCCCAGCCTCAGGGAGAAGTTCATGGACTACGACAGGAACCTGCTTGTATACGATCCGAGAAGGACAGAACCGCACAAACCTCCAAGGAGTTCGCAAGGTCCGAGGAGATACAAGCAACGCTCAAAGAGGTAAAAGGTGTTTGATATGGAATATGCGAGAGTCAAACTTGCTGGGAGAGATCCCAAGCAGTTGGAAGAGATATGTGATCAGATAAAGGATATTGCTCATAAATACGGGACATCAACACGAGGCCCTATTCCCTTACCTACAAGGAAGTTGAAGGTCACGACTCTCAAAACGCCCTGCGGGGATGGGACAGGACATGGGAATGCCACGTACGATCGCTGGGAGATGAGAATTCATAAGAGGATCATAGATATAGGAGCCAACGAGCGCGCGCTCCGCCAGGTGGTTCGAATCCCTATACCTGAGGGTGTTAAGATAGATATAGAATTGAAATAGTTTATTTCTCGACTTTAATCAGGACCGCATTAACTATTCCATCCTGTCCTGGTTTTGAGGTTATCTTTGCAGAACCTATTTCAGTCCTAACGATCGCTCCCTTCGTAACGATGTTTCTTCTCACGAAATGCGGATTCGCGGGATTTTTCTCAACAGAAAGTATTTTCACCCTTTTCACTTTCTTGGTTTCTGGATCGGCAACGTTTATCTTTTCGACTGAAAGCAGCTTTAATTTGAAACCACCGCCCTTCGATTTCTTTACCTTAACGGTTCTCTTTCCTATCCTTGTTTCCAAGAACTCGCTTCCTCTCTCGAATTTCTTCTTCTTTCTGAGTCTTCTAAGCCTACTTCCCGTCAATGTTCTTCTCGATCGTAAGTGCCATTTCACCATACAATCACTTTGGATTAATTTATTTGTATTATTTAAATAAGTTTACCGCAATGCTTTTAAATAAATTAATTTAAATAAAAGAAATAATCATTATATAGCAAAACTGGAGGTTTGATATGCAGCAAAGACCATTGGATGTTCTTGGAAGTTCAGAAAACAAGCGGATCATCATCCAGGTCAAGAACAGAGACAAGATAACCGGAACGTTAAAAGCGTTTGATTCACACTTGAACATCTGGCTGGACGACGCAGAGGTTCAGAGCGCTGACGGAGAGAATTCTGTGAAGCTAGGGACTGTTCTTGTGAGAGGAGACAACATTGTTCTTATTTCTCCTGGAAAATGAAATCCTTTAAGATCCAAAATATTTAAATAATCAAATCCATGTTGATACCATGCCAAAAGGAACGCCATCCATGGGGAAGAAGCAGAAGAAAACGCATGTTCTTTGCAGGAGATGCGGTCGTCATAGCTATCACGCGAGCAAGGGTTACTGCTCGGCATGCGGTTTCGGTAAATCTGCAAAGATGAAGAAATTCAAGTGGCAATGGAAAACCGTGAACAGAAAAGAAAGAACTAAATAATTCTTATTTTAGTGGGCCCGACGGGATTCGAACCCGCGACACCCAGGTATCTTCCTGAACACCTAATTTCTGTCATCGGATCTTTCGATCCTTTACATGCTTTTACCGAACAGATAAAAGCCTGGTGCTCTACCAGCTGAGCTACGGGCCCATAATTGTAATAATAGTTACAATACACATTTAAATTATTTTTATTTTCAATAAAGTTATGTATTATTCTTTCCAGCAATCTAAAATTAGCTTCGAGGAAATGTTTCTTGAGATAGCCGGCATAAACAAGATAATGACGTACAACTTTGTTCTTTACATGCCAAGATACGATAAAGAATGGGATGGGGATGAAATGCCAGATACGACTATTGCTAATGTTGAAGTCCCCTCCGATTATTTCAGAAAAAAATCGTTAATAGAGATAGAAAACCAACTAAATTCAGCCGTTATAAAACATTTTGGTTTTCGCAATCTGAGTATAGGTATTTTAGGTATTCCTTCGGATTATTTCACTGAAGAACATGATTCTGAGTTAAAAATTACTTTCCCCCGTTATTTTAGGGACGAGGACCTCTGTGGAATAAGTTATACCTGCTTTGGTGTTCGTTCATTATGCGTGAGTGGGGATAACGAATTGGGACACATGAAACATATAGATTTTGGAGCTTCCTCTTTTGATGATAAACTGTTGAGAGATTTAGAAGAAATTAGGACAGGTGAAGGATTTCTTGTTCATTCAGGAGCATCATTCCATTACCATGGAAAAAATACATTAAAAATAAGAGAATGGTCGGAATATATGAACGCGCTGGAAAAACAGGCAGAAAAGGATAATACAACTTTGGACAAGAAATGGCCAGGAATACAGGTAGAAAAAAACGTTTCCATTCTTCGTGTAGAGGCGTCAATAGAAAAACCAAAACCAGAGATAATAGGCGAGATAAAAGAACAACCTAGTCTTTTTGGGTAAAACGCCCTGGCCGAGATTTGAACTCGGGTCCTGAGAGTGACAGTCTCAGATGATAAACCACTACACCACCAGGGCAATTACATTTCGCTTTACCCGTATTATTTCTTAATCACATTCAATATTTATAAGTTTTAAATGGAGAAAAAGGAACAAAAGTGAGCAGCGATCTGGATTTCCCCCCTCTTGAGGAGTAATTTCCAGACCGTTGGGAAGTTTAACTTCTGTGTTCGAAATGGGAACAGGTGAACCTTCCCACTTTGGCCGCTCGTAATTTTATTGTAACTTACTATTTATAAGCTTTGTGTAGACCTTAGAAGTAATAGGTCTATTTGAGTAATATGATAATGATTGCCAAAATTAGCCCAAGAAGGTAGATTTTACTTTCGTGTTTTGCTATATCGAACCTCATGAGACCCCACTTTTTGAGTATAATATACAAGCCAAGGTATTTAAAACTCTTCTAAAAGAATTTTTGGAAAAGAAGTCCCGGGAGTGAGATTTCCAGATCCTTCCGGTTGCAGGAAGGGTTGAAACCCGCTGGTGGTTTCAACTTTTGAACTCACAACCTATCGGTTTCAGGCAAGCGAAAAGCGAGGCATTCAACAAACCGATATGGTTAGTTTTTATCACCATGCGCCCGCTACAGCCGATCGCTCTACCAGATTGAG
>CAYFWU010000010.1:0-36683 GCA_964347025.1 uncultured archaeon
ATTTCCACTGACATTGTTATATTAATATGGATAGTTTTAAATCCTTTAATCGGATTCTCCGAAAACTAGCGTCTTTATCTCAGAAAGGTCGTCCAGGGAATTAAGCATGATTTTCTTCCCTGAGATCGTGTAAAGAATATCGTCTATGTATAGAGAACGTTTCACGGAATATTCATCCCCGAAGTAGTAGTAACCACTCTTCAGGAAGGTCTGATCGTCCTCATCGTAGTGCGTTATCCTTCCCTTAAGATCAAATCCGTTCTCAAGCGTTATGTCGTAAACGTAGGCTCCCTGGAAGGTGTAATCGCCACTGGGAGGACCCCAGCGGGGTTCATCCTGTTTCTGCTGTTCCGTGAGTTCCGCAAGGAGGATGGGGATCACCAATAGATTCTTCTCCCTGTCGAACAGGAACGCCTTGTGATCGCGGAGCACATAGGAATCGGTTCCCCTGTCTCCTATAATAACCTTGTGCAATTCTTTGGGATTACTAACGTCTGTGACATCGAATACCGCCATCTTCACCCCCTGGTACCATGCGAAGTCCCCCTGTTCCTCCTCGGCCTCCGTCGTTTCCTTGCCTATACCAATAATGTGGTTCTCATCGTAAGGGTGAAGGTAATCCGAATAGCCTGGGATCTTCAGTTTTCCTAGAATCTTCGGGTTCTCGTGACTGGACAGGTCAATAACAAAGAACGGGTCGATCTTCTTGAAGGTAACAAGATAACCCTTTTCTCCCATAAACCTGGCGGAATATATCGATTCTCCCGGGGCGATTTCCTCAATCTTCCCTACCATTTCGAGATCGCTGTCAAAAACGTAAACGTTGTTGGAGGTGGAACCACCAGTCCTTGTCAGCCTTCCCATTGTGGTGGCTATCCTGAAGTGAGAATCCCACTCGTCCATGGAGAACTGGTTCAGAATCCTTCCGGGAGCCTCCAGATTTCCCAGGTAGGAAATGTCTCCGTTGTCAAGCGAGAACTTATGTACGAGCGTTTTTTCTGTGGGTGTCCCTGCCTCCCTGGCAGCGAACCAGAAAGGATAATTCATCTCGGCAACGTAAAGGTTCTCGAGGGACGCGTAGATGTTCTGGCCTGATCCAACCACTACCTCCTTAGTTATCTCGCCCTCGGGATCGTCAAGCGAAAGGGAAGCGATCGTCACGAACCTCTCGGGGTTTACGGGTTCGAAATACCCTACATCAACGCAGTCGCATGTCTTGGTGAAGGATACGTTCTTCCCCACGTCCTCCTCAACCCTGTCTCTGTACAAAGGAATGATGTCATCATCATTACCTCCCTCAAGTATGTGGTACTTCGGAGGGGCATTGATAACAAAGTAAACGTAGGGTCCGATCTTCCTGGAGGAAAGATAAGATCCTTCGAAATCCACGGTACGGATAAGGTCTGGGTTTGATCTGTCGGCAGCGTCCCAGATCTGGACAGTTGTTACCTGTGAATAATATGGGTAAGGCATTATTTCCATTTCCGCAACACCTTGTTTGGTTTCAGGCATCGGGATTTCCTCCCTGGTCTGGCCGAAAATCAGAACGTAGTTGTCATGGATGAACATTTCCTGGGGATAGAAATCTTCAAGTGTGGTTTCGCTGAGAATTTCGGCCTCCCCGGAGGGGTATGCCCTTGCTATTACCAGTTTGCTTTTACTTTCGCCGTACCTTTCCTGGGTGACTGTGTAGATGTATTTTCCGTCTGTTTTGACAATGTCGGCCTCGTCAACCCCAGCGACCTGTATGTTGGTTGTGGAGTACTGTGGTGCTGCTCCGCCTTCGGTGGCCGCCATGGGAGCGACCGCGCCAAGACCGGAGTCCCTGAAAGTTTCAAACATGTAATATTTCTGTGCATTTTGCCTTGCATCTCTGAAGGCATTGGCCAGGGAAGAACATGAACTGAACTTTTCAAAGGAGGCTTCACGCGAAGGGTAGGGGTTCGCCTGGTAAGCGTAGTAAGAAACTATTCCTCCCACTATGAGCAATACAACCAATACCGCTGAAACCTGTCCCGTTAAACCTTTCATGGTTTATAATTGGGGAGTGTTTATAATATGCGTTTCGATTTTGTTCGGTTTTGACCGAAATTCCTTTCAGAACTTAACTTCTACGTCCCTCTTTTCCTCTTCGGCCACCTTGAACATTTCCTCTGGTCTGTAGCTCATCATCCTCGCGACAAACACGTCCGGTATGGAATGTATGCGTATGTTGTAGGTGTTCACGGAGTCGTTGTAGAATTCTCTCCTGTCAGCGAGCTCATTCTCGATCCCGCTTATCCTGTGCTGCAGCTGCATGAAATTCTCGCTGGCCCTCAGCTTCGGGTAGTTCTCAGCAACAGCGAACAATGTTTTTAACGCTGCTGATATTATCCCGTCGGCCTTTGCCTTTTCAGGAAGCGTTTTCGCTTTCAGAAGTTCTGTCCTCGCCTTGGTGATCTCGGTCAGAACCCCTCTCTCGTGCTTCATGTAGCCCTTTACAGAATTTATTAGTTTTGGAAGCTCATCGGTTCTCTGCTTCAGAAGAACGTCTATGTTGGCCCATGATTTCTTTATGTTGTTCTTCACCCTTATCAGGCCGTTGAATATCGCGACCAGGTAGGCTATTATCGCTATTACAACCAGAACTATTATGACCGTTATTATCAGCTCGATTCCAAAAGCCATAAGCGCACCCCTCTAATTTAATATAATCTATAACAATCTGAGATATATAAGTATAACCGCGAGCGAACCCACCGTCAGGACAGCACCCCCGAATATGCCTCCCATAATCTTAAATCTCAGTTTTTTCAGGACACCCTTCTCATGCCTGTCCGAGATGTAGTAAATTTTTTCATGCCTTCCTTTCTGGATCATCACGTCTTCCATCCCGTGTTTCGCTGTCCCCTCCTCAACGAACGGATTATCACCCGCTGTTCCGAGGATGTACACCTTTTCATTGGGCTGTATGAAGTATTCCCTGAAGCGGAGGGTTTTGTTGAAGCCCAAAATGTTTTTGTATTTCAGGCCGGTTTTTTCCGCAAATTCCTTTATGTTCACGGGTATTTTGCCGGAAGGTCTGTATTCGAAATCCATAGGTATGTCCACATTCGCCCCCCTCGGATCAACCAGGACCTGACCTGTGTTGTCCCTGAGGAAGAACCTGTTCCTGGAATCTCCCCTGTCAATTGTGGCCCAGTGGCTGCTTTTCCCTGAACTTCGGTGTTCTTCCACCGTGTATTTGTAGTACACGCAGTCCTTTCCGGAAAACGGGCTCTTGAGTATCCCTTTCTTTGCGGGAAGGGCCTCCCCGAAAACCTCGACAAGCCCCATCGCCAGCGAGCGGATCTTGGAGGTGGGCATGTTCTCGATTAATCGTTTTTGCCTGTGCCACTTAATTCCTTTATAGAAAAAAATAAGTCCGAGTATCATCCCCCCAATAGCGTAAAAAAATATTCTTGCGTCCATATCATTAATAATTTAATCAGATTTAATAAAATAACATCCCTTATTTTAATTGTGGGGGAAATGAGTGAAGAAGAAAGAAGGGAATACTTCGAGAGCAAGAAGAAAAAGAAGTATAAGAAAAGGTATAAGAAAAGGGTTAAATACAGGAAAACGCCTGTTGACTGAAAGTTAATTTTTATTTGACCTCTGCAAATTATAGATATGCGATACGTTATTTTGATAATTCTGTTATTGCCGGTTTTGTCGAGCGGGTGTGTACAACAAACGGGACCAAACACGAATGATAGCACTGAATATGCGTACAACAATGTATCGGGAAACGATAGTTTCAAGATCCTCCCCAAGGGAGATTTCACGTTCAAGATGCTTGGTATAAATGAATTTCAGATCAGGCCGGGAGAGGGGACGAGGTTTTACGTTGTCTTCAACAATGTGGATGAGGATGAGAAAACGCATAGTTTCATTGCAAGGGTTCTGCCGTCAGCGGTGGACTTTGATGCTAAAGCGGCATACAAGTGTCTCTACTTTACGAACTGCTCCCAACTGCATTACGACATGGACAGCTGGATAAAGCAGACAAGAACAACGATGGAAGTAAATTACACCCGTGTCGGACTTCAGCATATGGATATTTCTATCCCTGAAACCGCGAAGAAAGGAACGTACATGTATGATGTCGTGGCCTGCCAAGATCTTAATTTTGATCAGTGCAACAAATCTTCAGCAAACTGGGGGCCTATTTTGTCCCTTACCGTCCAGGTGCTTGAAGCGTAAGAATTTTAAGTTCTTTTTATAAAAATTAAATCATGGATAAGTACACGGAAACATTCCCCGTAACCAGCTCTCTGGGCCTGCATACAAGGCCATCCGTAGATATGGCGAAGACCATCAACCGTTTTATTGAGAGCGGGTATCTGATAGATATAGAGATAAGTTCGAACGGCGACTACCTGCATTATAACAGGAAGACGGACCCCGCAGAACCGTGTGATTTCACTGAAATGGGACTGGAGATGGGAAGTGAATTTAAGGTCTCCGTAATAACTGCCGAAGGGAAGGGCGAAAAAATTTTCAGGGGCATAGACAGGATTCTTAAGAAGATATACACAAGAGACGAGGAAGATCCTTCCAAAAGCGTTCTTGTTCATCGTAAGGTTTAGATTTTATTTCTTGCAACCGAAAGCTTTAAATACTTTTGAGTATATATATCTTTATATTATAATATACAAATATTACATCGGAGTGTATAAAAATTTATAGTAAGGTGTTTTAATGAGAAGAGATCCGGTAATGATAATGAAGGAAATACTTCGCCTTCTCGAGGATGAGAAGGATGAGGCTTTAAGTCTCAACGCGATCGCCGAGAGAACGGGCATCCACAACCTCACCGTAAGGAGATACGTCAGGATAATAGAGATGGTGAGGAAGGAGCCTGAGATCGAGGTGATCAAAACCAAACACTCGATTATAATAAGGATGAGGAGATAGCATGAGGGAAATAATTTCAAGGGTTTTGGGGAAGGACAGAAGGCGTCCTCTGAATCCCGAGCCAAAGATGGAGACAGTACAAACAAATCTTAAAGATTTTAATACCGACAATCTTAATAATACAAATAATGTTATGGATTACCTTAATGTTGATCGTATAATTTTCGAAAGAGGTGGTTTTTATGATGAAGAAGAGTGATGATATAAGCATCAAGGTTGGAGAGCTTACAAACCGAGCGGAATCGGGAAGAGGTATAGTAAGGATAGATTCAAAAAACATGAGTAATCTGGGTCTGAGGGAAGGCGACATCATTGAGCTTTCAGGCCAGAAAAAGACAGGAGCTATTGCTGTCCGGGCGTACCCGTCGGACGTTGGTCTTAACATAGCAAGAATGGACGGTATAACAAGAATGAACATAGGAGTGGGAGTCGGAGAAACAGTCAAGATAAAGAAGGCAGAAGTGAAAGAGGCGAAAAAGGTAACGCTCGCTCCCGCACAGAAGGGTATAACACTGATGATGAACCCTGATCTTCTGAAGAAGAATCTTTTCATGAGACCTGTTTTTAAGGGAGACATTATTTCCCCGTTCCCTGTTGTTAAAAGGAAGACGGAAAGCCCGTTCGAGGACTTCTTCAGGAGCTTTGGAATAGATGTTGAGGGCTTGGGAGACTTCTCTTTCACCCCAATACCAGGGGAGACGAAACTCGCGGTTGTTTCCACTCAGCCTGAAGGGATCGTGAAGATAACGGATATGACACAGGTTGAACTGAGGAAGGAAGCAATGGAGGTGGAAATGGGAAGGATCCCGACAATAACCTACGAGGACATCGGAGGTCTCCATGAATCAATACAGAAAATCAGGGAGATGGTTGAACTCCCTTTGAGACATCCTGAACTTTTCACCAAACTGGGAATCAGTCCTCCGAAGGGTGTTCTGTTATATGGTCCGCCCGGAACAGGGAAGACCTTGCTCGCGAAGGCTGTAGCTAACGAGAGCGGAGCGAATTTCTATTCTATCGCAGGTCCCGAGATAATGAGTAAGTGGTATGGACAGACAGAGGAGAATCTAAGGAAGATATTCGAGGATGCGGAGAAGAATGCGCCGTCAATAATTTTCATTGATGAGGTAGATGCCATCGCCCCCAAAAGGGAGGAGGTGACAGGTGAAGTGGAGAAGAGAACGGTCTCGCAGCTGCTTTCCCTGATGGACGGGATGAAAGCGAGAGGGAAGGTAATAGTGATCGCCGCGACGAACAGGGAAAACGCTCTGGACCCTGCTCTCAGAAGGGGAGGAAGGTTTGACAGGGAGATCGAGATAGGAGTTCCGGATACGAAAGGAAGGAAGGAGATCCTTCAGATACATACAAGGAACATGCCGCTGGAAAACGATATTGAACTTGACTGGCTGGCAGAAGTGACGTACGGTTTCGTGGGGGCAGATCTCGAAGCCCTGGCGAAGGAGGCTGCAATGTCCGCCCTCAGGAGGAATCTTCCCCAGATATCCTGGAAGAAGGAAGAAGAGCTTCCGCAGGATGTCTTCAATAAACTTAAGGTAGTTAAAAAGGATTTCCAGAACGCGCTCAAGATGGTTGAGCCCTCTGCAATGCGTGAAGTAATGGTCGAAATTCCAAATGTAAAATGGAATGATATCGGAGGGCTGGAAGGAGTGAAACAATCTCTTAAAGAGATAGTTGAGTGGCCTCTGAAGAATCCGAAGTCTTTCGAAAAGGTTGGGATAAAACCCCCAAGGGGAGTTCTGTTATATGGACCGCCCGGAACAGGGAAGACCTTGCTCGCGAAGGCTGTAGCTAACGAGAGCGGAGCGAACTTCATTTCGATCCGCGGACCTGAAATCCTTAGCAAGTGGGTCGGAGAGAGTGAGAAGCGTATTCGCGAGGTATTCAAGAGAGCGAAACAGGTGGCTCCAAGTATAATCTTCTTTGATGAGATGGATGCAATCGTTCCGAGGAGAGGGTTACAAATGGGGACGAGGGTTATGGAGAACGTTGTTTCACAGATCCTGACCCAGATGTCCGGTATGGAGGAACTACATAATGTTGTCGTGATAGGCGCAACCAACAGGCCTGATATTCTTGATCCCGCCCTGCTGAGACCCGGAAGGTTTGACAGGCAGGTTTTCGTTCCTGCCCCGGATGAGAAGTCAAGGCTCGAGATATTCAAGATCCACACGAAAAACATGCCACTGAAAGGGGTGGATCTGAAGAAACTGGCGAAACAGACTGAAGGATATTCAGGAGCGGACATAGAATCGTTATGCAGGGAAGCAGGCCTGAACGCGTTAAGGGAGAACATAAACGCAAAGGAAGTGGTCAAGAAACATTTCAACGGTGCCATGGAAAAGGTTAAACCCTCGATAAACGTGGAACTCATTAAGTTCTATGACAAGATGTCGGAGAATTTCAAAACCAGGGGAACGGAAAGGAAACGGGCACTCAAAGAGGAAACCGATTATCTGGGATAGTTCCCACTCCTTTTTCTTTTTAAGTTTTCAAGATAATTATTTATCATGAGGATAGAGTTTAATCCCAGGCACATAACGAGCCGGCTCGGTCCGTGGAAAGGTTTTCTGACCGGGAGCCTTATAATGACTTCATTCGCAATACTCTTTACCACAGAGAACGAATTCGTTTTCCTTGGTATGGTTGCGTTTATTTTTGCGGGGATCGTCCTTCTGCTGGAGAGTTTGCTCAGGGGTGGTGAGGAAATCCCTTTCCTTGCCATAATCGTCATGTTTGTGGTGGGAATGATATTTTCGATCGTCATCTCCTTCCTCGGACTTGCATATCTCTATTTCGCAATAGTTATAATTCTGATAATACTGACCTACACTCCGAGAGAAAGTTTAAAGAGATTTAGAAAAAGTGAATAGCTATTTCTTTTTTTCCTTTTTGGTGGATGAGACCCATTTCAGTTTCTTTGGTTCCCTTCCCAACTTCCAGTTTTTCTGGCATTTGGAAGAACAGAAGTAAAAAACCCTTCCGTCATTTCTTACGAACATCTTGCCGCTTCCCTTTTGAACGTTGTTTTTGCACGTTGAACATTTCACCCTGATCACCTGCCCTGTGAAATCCTTCCTGCGGCCTCCATTTCCGTTTCTTTTAACATTATTATGTCGTTCTTTCTTATCGGGCCCACAACATTCCTCATGAGAACCTTGCCTTTATCCCTTCCTTCGAGAACCTTACATCTAACAGCGGTTACGCCCTTAACTCCCATTCTGCTCAAGACCTGAATAACTTCGGCGGCTACTGCCATCTTATCTGCCTACTTTTTCTTTCCCAAGGCTTCCAGTTTCCTTTTTATATCCTCTATCACTTTCTTTGCATCTCCTGCCTCCTCTATCGCAATGCTGGAAGTTGCGACATCGATTCCTGCCGCCTTGCCAAGTTCGAGCTTTGAAGGCACGTACACGTATGCGATCTTTTTCTCCTCGCAAAGGACAGGGAGGTGCATGAGGATTTCCTCAGGAGTTACGTCTGTTGCTATGATCACGAGCTTCGCCAGTCCCCTCTCTATGCATTTGGTTGTCTCGTTTACACCTTTCCTTAGCTTACCCGTGTTCTTCGCTATCTCAACAGCCTCGTAAGTTTTGTCAGCCAGATCCTTGGGCACTTCAAATTTAATGAATTCTGGCATATCATCCCTCCTTTCATTGGTTAATTACAGTATTATTATACGAAGTGTATTTAAAACTATTGTAGGTAAAACCAATTCCCAATTTATTTAAGTTATTTTTTTAATTATTTACCATGAAAACATCAGGTAAATGCCCGAAGTGCGGAAATGCAGAAATTGAACATCTGGATAAGCTCACAACCGGCGGAGGAATGGGTGGTGGTGAGGCCCTGGGGGTTGGACGTGGTTTGGTAAGTGGGTCTGCAAAACATTTTGAGGCATACATGTGCAAAAAATGCGGTTATACTGAATTGTATATGCCGGAAAAAAATCTTAAGTAATTCCGTTCCTTCATTTTGAACATATATGAATATAAATACGTACCTTCAATAATATTGATAATTGGTGTTGTAACATGAACTGTTCAAGCTGTGGTGTAAAAATAGAAACCCAGAAGAACTGGGTGGAATTTAATTGTCCTAGCTGCGGGAAGGGAAAGGTCGTAAGATGCGAGCGGTGTAAGAAACTTGTTAACACGTACATGTGCGATTCTTGCAAGTTTATAGGTCCGTGATTTTATGGGGGATGTAATTGTTGTCTTCAAGATCATACCAAAGGACATGGGTATGTTTGATGAGGTTAAGAAAGCCCTGGAGGATCTTAAGCCACAGAGACTAGAGGAAGAACCTGTTGCCTTTGGCCTGAAGGCCCTTAAATTCACAAAAATAATCCCGGATGAGGAGGGCGAACTCCCCGAACTGGAAGAAAAGATCAAGGGTATCAATGGTGTTCAGACCTGTGAAACAGTTGCAATTTCCAGAAGTTTATAAATTCTGAAAATTATTAATTTTCTGATTGCCTTTCTGCATATCGGTTAGATCTGTGAAACAGTTTCAAAGCTTTTAAATCCTTCTATTTCCTATAAGTAATTATGAAATCTAAAATATTACTGTTTTCATTAGTGGCATTTATCTTGCTGGCCTTTCCTGTAAAAGGACAGAACCTGGAGTATTATGGGATAGAAACCCATCTGGACAGGAACATGGCAGCAAAGAACAGCATTGTTCTGATTTTTGAATACCAAATACCCCATTTCGATTACAGGACAAAATACAGCATTTACAATCTGGAGGTTAAAAACAAGTACGGAACAGCAACCTGCGAAACAAAAAGAGAAAGGGAGGAAACAGTGATATCATGTGATTTCATTAACCTTGAAAAGATAAACAAGACACAAGTCCAGCTGGATTTCGAAACAAGGGACAACATCGTGAAAACAGGGGAGAGTTACGATTTTAATTCCTTCTATTTGGTAGACCTTGCAGCCGAAAGGGCATTCAGTATAATATATCTTCCAGAGACCGCATCGCTCAAAACCAATGTTTCAAACGAATCTTTCAGCCCGAGATACGGAAGGGTATTGAGCGACGGTAGACATATAATGGTCTACTGGGAGAGGGAAAACATAAAGAGCGGGGATGATCTTGAATTCTCCATCTCGTACAGAATGCCCACGGAAGCCGGCTCTTTTTACGATATTGCCCTGGTGGTGATACTCGCGGTTGTTCTGATAACAATCATAGCAGTGGGGTACGTAAAAAGAATGCACAGAGAATCCTCTGTCAGGGTTGTCATGCCTCTTCTGAAGAAGGACGAGAAAAGGATGATAGACATCCTGACGGAAAGAAAGGGTCAGGCCATACAGAGAATCCTTGTCCGTGAATCCGACTTCTCGAAAGCGAAGGTTTCAAGACTTGTGGCAAGTCTCAAAGAAAGGGGTATCGTGGACGTAGAACATCTCGGAAGGACGAACAGGATTATCTTAAAGTTAAAGAGGTAGCCTACAAAACCCTATCCAGGGATTTCCCAAGTTCTGGAACCGTATCGTAATTCGTGATCTCTTGAGGCCTGATCCATTTGTGTTCTTTGTGTTCTCTATCGAGAGAAATTCTTTTTGTTTTGGTTTCGAAAAGAAATGGGTGAACGATCCAGAGCTTCCCTAGGTCCTCGTCTCTCACTTCAAATTTCTTTCCCTTTTTCAGGAGAACTATTTCCTCCTTCGTTAAACCCGTCTCCTCCCTTATCTCCTTGAAAGCGGTTTCCAGGGGTTTTTCACCCTTTTCGATGAATCCTGATATTCCTGCCCACCTTCCCTGGTATGAACCTGTTTTTTTGCTTCTCCTCAGTATGAGTATCAGATCTTTATACTTCAAGAAACATGTAACTACCCTGCTGACTTCCATATTAACACCAAGGAAAGAAATTTATTCCTTCTTTTTCAGCACTTTTACGGTTTCAGAGAGGGATCTGAGAGAATCAAGCATGGGTGAAAGAGAATCCTTCAGAGCGCGTTCAAGGGATTCCATCCTTCCGCTCAGTAAAGTTATATCCTGCTTGTAGCTGTCTATCTTGTCTTCTATTCCCTTAACCTCGCCTCCCTTTGAAGTTCTCACCCTCTTCATTTCCTCTGAGATTATGCTTATCTTATTGTCCATTTCCCTGAACTGGGACTGTATGGAGTTGAATCTCTCATCAAGGCCTCTGAGTTTCTCCTCGACCACAACCTCTGTCAGTTCCTCTATCTCCCTCCTGTCAATTCCCTTCGTTCTCCTCCTTCTCTCAGGGGGTGGAGGGATCTCTTTAGATAAATCGGGCTCACTAAGAGATGCAGGCGGTGTCTTGCCAAAGTCCTCGCCTCTGGGAACCCCTGCAAATTCTCCAAGAGGGCTTGGAGGTAATCCGCGGTCTTCCCTTATGGGTCTTCTTGATGTCTCGGGAGGTAGCGGTTCTGGAGGAGGCAATGGTTCTGGTTCATACGGCTCAGCAGGTCTTCCTGGAGGCCCTTCTGGGGGTGGTCCTGCTGGAGGCCCTTCGGGAGCTACCCTGCCTCTGAGAGCTTCCTTCATTGCCTGATCTATTTCACCAGTTGAATATCCTTCCCTTCTCAGGGTGTTTATAATGTCCGGTTCGGCAACGCCCCTTGAAGAAAGAGCCTGTACTTCTGCGGTAGGAACGCCTCTTGGTCTGCTCATGGCAGGCCCTGGTTCTGGTAACGGAGGGGCCGCTTCTCTGACCGGTCTCTTTTTCTTTCTGCTAAAAGGATTTAACATAAAAGCACCACCAATTAATTTATATTTATTTTTACCTCCTTAAAAGATTATCTTTCAGCCAACTTCTCATTTATCATATTCTCTATCTCTTCCTTTGTCGCAAATTTCGATTTAAGAGGATTGTAAATATCAACAAGATGTTTCAGTTCCTCAACGTTTGTTTTAGTGGCAACGAATCTCAGTTGCTTCACTATTTCCTTGATTGTCATTTCCGTTTTACG
This sequence comes from uncultured archaeon, assembly GCA_964347025.1. GTDB lineage: Archaea > Aenigmatarchaeota > Aenigmatarchaeia > QMZP01 > QMZT01 > CS3-C152. The sequence continues at coordinate 11,907 of CAYFWU010000010.1, forward strand.
CAGTCTTTCCTCGAGAAGACCTATTTTCGAATCCCTATCGGTCAGGGATTTCTGAAGGTTTTTGTTTTGTACAAGCGAATTCTGCTCCATGGAGTTGATCCTGTTGTCGAGCGCTTTCACCCTGTTTTCTAACACCCTAAGCCTGCGTATGTTCTCATTTACCCTGTTTATGAGTTCAGAGGCGATCTTTTCCAGATTCGCCCCGGCATCCTTTCCAAAAACTGCCATATTTAGAATTATGTAAAAGTTTATTAATAAATCTGAGAAGTGCGGGGGGTGGGAATTTCGAGCCCAGCGGTTGCTGGATGGCTGGAAACCCGCTGGAGGTTTCCAGTTTCGAACCCACGAAGGCACTAAGCCACAGGATTTCTTAAAGGGCCTTTCATCATCCTTTCGGATTCAACACTTAAGCTCTTAACTTAAGTCCTGCCCCTTTGGCCCTAGACCACTTGGGCCTTTTGTCCAGGTGGTCACGTGCTTGACCAACTCGGGAACCCCCGCATGAGAAATTATTGATGAAGTATTAATAAAAATTATTTCAAGAACTTGTCTAACTGTTTCCTGGCGCGTACCCTCTTTCTCTGGTGTTCGCGAAGGAAGGATTCGAGTCTTTCTATTAGAATTTGTTTGAGTTCGCCTGTGAGGAGCGCTCCTGATTTGTAGTCCTCATGTATCCTTTTTATCTTCTTGTCGTCGGGCTCGAACTGTGAATAGAGATATTGATAGGACACGTCGACTTCCGGGATACCTCCCTTCTTTCTGTGCTCAGCGATGGTTTCTCTCCCTCCTGAGAAGGCGTACTTCATAATCTTGTTCTTTATTTCTTTCGGGCTGTCGGTGAGCGCAACATAAGAATACGGATCGCTCGAACTCATCTTACCCCCCTTCAGACCTTTCACGAACCTGTGGTAGGTCGAGCCGGGAAGAGAGGGGAAGTTGTATTCATTCTTGTTGAAACGGTAGGCAATGTCCCTCGTCAATCGCATATGTGGGTCCTGATCCACTCCAACCGGGACGACCACCCGCCTGAACCCTCCAAACTCAGGGAGCATGGGGTGTAGAATGTCGGAAACTTGTATCATAACAGACATGACCTTGCCGGGGGATATGTCACCGTAAATCGCTCTCATCTCGTTGAAAGTCGTTTTCCGCGCGGCCATTCCGGCGAGACGGTAGAAAGCGTTCGCCTGGTCCGGGTCTTTAGATCTCTCGCTCTGAAAATAGAAATCGCAGTTTTTCGGTTTCAGGCCAAGTGCGATATAGTTCAGAAGGTATTCGTTTATCGCGGTTTTTCTGAGCTCCTCCATGTTGTTCATTCGCATGTTATATGCCTCAATATCCGCTACGCAAAGGAATATCCTTCCTCCCAGAACCTGCTGGTGGTAAATGATCTGTTCAGCAAGGATTTTGTGACCCAGGTGGAACTTACCTGAAGGCATCAAACCTGTCATCATTGCATAGCTTTCTTTCTTCCTGATCGCATTAAGTACCTTATCGAAATCCCTGTGGCCGAATACCAGGCCTCTTCTCATGAGTAGGTGAGGCTCCTTCATTCTCTTCAAAAGGGGAGCGAAAGGCTGGATCCCGAACTCTTTCGAGAGTTTTTCGTAATCCTTTACGTCCTCTGTCCCCCATGGGTTGATTTCGAGTTTCATGATAATCACATATTTTATAATAGGTCTTTCTGGTATTATAATTTAAATTTATTGGGGAGGGTGGGTGGAGTAACCCTCCCCTCAGAATTCGCCTTTGGTCAGATCGCTTTCAAAGTTAAATTCTAGTTTGCATTTTATACAGATTCTTTTTGCATCAACAGGTATTTCTTCCTTCCATTTTGAATAACCTCACTTCCTGATTCCGGAACTTTATCACCATTATCCAATATCAAATACGTAATTGCAACAGAGCCCCATCCAGCGGGAAGCTCCTGGATTTCCGTATCAACTACTCGTATCAACTTGCTCCCGTTACCTGTGTATATGTCCATTTTGTTTTGCACCTCCCCTTATCTTATCTCCATCCCCAGCATACGCTATACCATGGGCATGAAAGGCCCTTTTTGCCGGTTATGCACTCGTTCTGTGATAACTCCTTCTCCGTAACCCCGCAGGTTGTTTTCCTTTTGAGCTGTTTTTCATTCATTTGATCTCCCTATTGAATTTTTAGCCAACGCCAAGAGCACACTCTTCAAAACAAAAGTAAAGTTTACCGCTTTCCTTTTCGATGCGCCCTTTAACCTCACCGTTGTCGAAATCTATTTTCTCTATGTAGGTATTGCCGTCAGCTCCTCTGAACATGAATCTCCTGTCCGAGCCATACATGCCAAAATCTACGTGTTTCGATTTGAGTATTTCCACTTTATCCATTCACCTCACCTCCTCCCTGGGTGTTTTCAAGTATTATCCTGCCTACAGCGGTTACCCTCACCGGCCTGCCCCTGCCGTTTTCTATAAGACCTAGTTCCTTGAGAAAGTTCACATTCATCCATACGGTGGACTTAGGGCAGCACAAAGTCCGGGAAACCTGATCAACAGCAGAGGTTATGGTGGTTGGCTCTTTCTGGGTAGCTATTATCCTCAATATCTTGATCTTCTTCCCGTTGAGATATTTACTGGCGATTTTCATGGCAAAATCAAAGACCTCATTTACGGAAAGATTCTCAGACTCCTCTCTCAGCCCGGAAACATATTGAAAGATCATTTCAAAACCAGAAGTTTTTTAGAAGGTTTCGTTGTTAGAAGGATGAAATGACGGGGTCACCAATACATCAAAAAATTATCGTGCTTAATGAGTCTGAGGATTAAAGAAATAATATCTGCTTTTTCTCGGATCTTTTTGTTCAACATTGCTAAATAATTGGTGGCTCACTTTTATAAGCCTTATGTGCAGGATTTCTTGGAGTGAACTAGCTTTATTACATGTTTCGAACAATAATAAAGCGTGGGGGAATGAAGGTTAAATACAGGGTTGGTGTCAAGAGGGTTACGCCAAAATTCAGGGATGTTTTCATAGAGAGGCGTTCTTTCCGCTCGCTTATCACGTCCGCTATAGAGGTCTACAACAGGGAAACCAACGGCGCGCTGCTTGGGAGAAACGCGGTCAGGGAAATAAACGGTAGGAAGAATAGTGTGATTTCTGTCAAGGAGGTCTACCCGTTCCAGACCGATAAACGCACGCCTTCCGAAGTTATACACGGAAACAAGGAAGCCTTCAGGCGCGTACTTCGGACGTTTGAATCCTTAGGGACCGAAATAATCGGTGGTTATCATTCCCACCCATACCCATACGGCTTCGTCGGGCTTTCCAAAGGAGATATAACATCCGTGAAAGAGGACGTAGAGGCCATGCTTAAGATCGGGCAGACACGCGTCCGGGATGGATGGCTTGAACTCTTACTTTCTATAAAAAGGAAGGATTACGAGAAGCCGCACAAAAAAGAGTGGTATATCTGCGATTACGTAAAGAAGCTGAGGGTGAGGGTGAGAACAAGGGAAAAAACGGCTTACGATGTTCTCATATCCGCTTACTGGGTTTATCCCAAGGAGAAGTATAGCGAAAAACCGATAAAGAAAATGAAATTCGGTGTTAAAGAGGTCGCTGTATACGTTCCTTGGATTCTGGAATAATCACTTAGGGATATGCCTTCCTAACGAGATCCATCTTCCCCTTGAACCTCTTTCTTATCGGATCCAGCATTTTGTTGATTTCCTTTGCCATTGCAATCTTGAGGTCCTCTGGGTGGAGCTTATGCGATACGAAATCTTTCTCCAGATTTTTGTAATCTTTGTAGGAGACATTCCCACCGAATTTCTCAGACCTTTCAACCAGGAATCCTTTTTTACTATCCTGTTTTAAGACCATGATAACGTATTTCATGAAGGCGAGGACGCCGTTGTTTTCGGTCTTGCCAGCAGGGCAGAATGCCCCCATTATTTTTTTCTTAACCACATCCGGAGGATCGAGTACATCGACCTTTGATTTCTCCTCTGAGGCCGACATTTTCTCCCCGTGCAAACCGGGAAGCATGGGGGTCATCACCTCAACCCGTTTCTTGTAACCTAGCGAAGGAAGAACCTCCCTCGCGAAGGCAAGGATCTTCCTCTGATCATGTCCTCCGTATTGAACGTCACACTCAAGGTAGACCTCATCCAAAGCTTGAAGTATTGGGTAAATGAAACCGCTCAGTTTAGGTTCCTTCCCGAACCGGACGACGTCCGAAGCTGCTCGCTTGCAGCGGGCGAAGGTATTCAAAGCGGAAAGCTTGTACATGTCTAACGTATACTTGGGATCGAGCTCGAAGTCCCTTCCCTTGACGAATTTGAGCTTGCTCCTATCAACTCCTATAGAATCGAGCATTCCTGAGATAACCTCCATGTAGTATTTCATTCGCGTGTCCAACAACTCGAACGGTGTTTTCTGGTCATCCAGGTGGCCATGTATGTCTGCGAAAAGAATCTTGAAATGAAACCCCGCCTTTAAGAAATCGCTCACCTTGATCATGGGGATGAAATATCCTATGTGCGGTTTTCCTGTGATGGCAAGGCCTATGTACGCTGAAGGGTGTTTTTTCTTTTTAAGCAATCCCTTTAGCTCGGGTTCTGTGAGTATTTCTTCGGTGTTCCTTTTGATCAGGTTGAATCTCTTTTGGGCATCCATGCTTATCACTATATTCTATAATTGTGATAGTTTTATAAAAAATAAATTCAAAATAAAAACATGTATTACGATTTGAACTTTTTCTTGGCCCTTAGCAGAGGGTAAATTGACAGCAAAGCGTATTTTAACGTAATTCTTATAAGAGGTGATGATTATGAAAAAAGTTATCGATTTGGATGTCAGGAAGGGGATGAAGATAGATGATCTTGTGAAACAAATGGAAAGCGTTGGTTTCCAGGCAACCCATCTTTTCAGGGGTATAGAAGTTATAAGGAGGATGAGAGAGAAGAAGGCCAAGATATTTCTTACGTTCACCGCAAACATGGTTGCCAGTGGGTTGCGTTCGATGTTCGCTAAACTCTGTGAAAAAAGGGCGGTGGATATTATAATAACGACCGGAGGAGCAATAGAACATGATTTCATCAGATCGTTCAAGCCTTATTTAATGGGGAATTTCAACTTGGATGACTTGGAACTTCGAAAAAAAGGGATGAACAGGATAGGGAATATACTCGTTCCAAACGATCGTTACGTTCTGCTTGAGAAGAAGATACAACCTCTTCTCAAAAGAATTTACAAAGAGAAAAAAGTCACCAATCCAAGCGATCTCGCTAGGCATATGGGTAAACTAACGAAAGATAAGAATTCATTCCTTTACTGGGCCGCGAGGAACGATATCCCTGTTTTCTCTCCGGGGATAACGGATTCCGCGATTGGCCTGCAGACGTATTTCTTCAAGCAGGATCATCCTGATTTCGGGATAGATGTTACAGGAGATATGAAAGAGCTCGCAGATATAGTTTTGAATGCGGAAAAAACAGGCGGAATTATACTCGGGGGAGGAATATCGAAACACCATGCAATAGGGGCGAATATTGTGAGAGACGGGATGGATTACGCGGTTTACGTCACCACATCGCAGCCCTGGGACGGATCGCTTTCAGGGGCGAGGACGAACGAGGCTGTCTCCTGGGGAAAGATAAACAGAAAAGCGAATCACGTAACTATCGACGGTGATGCAACTGTTATTTTCCCGCTTCTGATTTCGGAATTTTTGTGATGGGAATGTACGAGGTTTTGCTGGCAACGTTTTCGATAGGGATCCTCACTAAATTTGTTGATCTTGTGGTGGATGATGGATTGCATATCCCAAAATCAATAACCTATGCAGCTGGTATAGCATACGGGGTTTTGATTGCATACGTTCTTGCGAACTATCCGTTGCTCGCTCCATTGGGTTTCGCCATTGTTATCGCGGTGTTGCTGACCAGGAAGATAGACAGAAAGCCCCATATAGCAGGCGTAGTTTCCATGGTTTTGTTTATTTTTTTGTGGGGTTTTCCGGAGATTGATTTGATTTTGTTTGCGGTGTTCCTGATGGCAGGAGGATTGGACGAACTGTTGAGTGATATGTCGGACAAGGGAAGGATAAAGGGAATATTAGCGAGGGTATTTGAGAAAAGAGTTATTCTGGAGGTTGTGACGTTTTTGGTTTCTTTCGCGACCGGATACTGGATAATATTTTTAGGTATGTTCAGTTATGATGCAGGGTATTTTTTGATAGAAAAAGTCGGCAGGTATTTTAAATACTTGCGAAATGAATAGAGTTATTAAGACTGGTACTATGATTGAAATTCGTTTTCTCGGAGGATGCACAGAGGTCGGGAAACTCGGAATGCTGATAGATACGGGAAGCGAAAAATTCCTCTGGGAGTATGGGATCAGCGTGCAGTCAGGGGAGAAACCGATCCAGCCGAAAACGAACCTTGATGGTGCTTTTGTTTCTCATGCCCATTTGGATCATTCAGGCATGCTTCCCCAGATTTACAGGCTGGGATACGACGGGCCTCTGTACTGCGATCCCGCGACGCTCGATCTGCTCTCCATCCTGCTCCGGGATTCCCTTAAACTCCAGAAGAGGGAAGGAGGACCTCTTGATTATCTTATGCAGGATATAAAGAAACTTGAAAGAAACGTGAGGTTCCTGAGGGTGAACGAAAAGGAGGATTTTGTCACGTCTTCCGTTAGCTTTCACAATGCAGGGCATATACCAGGGAGCGTTATGCCTTTGCTGGAAAACGGTGGGAAACGAATATTGTTCACAGGGGATGTCAAATTCATAGAAACTCAGCTGATGGTGGGAGCTCAAACGAAATTCAAGGACATTGATTTGCTGATAAGCGAGTCTACGTATTCGTACACCAACCACCCGGACAGGAAGAGTCTGGAGACTTCGTTAAAGAAGATCGTTCAGGAAACTGTTCACGGAGGAGGAATCTGTTTGATACCCGCTTTTGCAGTGGGAAGAACTCAGGAATTGCTCATGATTTTGTACGAACTCGGGGTTCCGATCTATATAGACGGGATGGGGATTCGCGCGACTGAAGCGATTCTCAGACATCCCAAGAACGTGAAAGATCACAAAACCCTTCAAAAGGCGTTTTCCCGTGCACACAAAGTTGAGAGAGGGACGAACAGGGACAGGATTACCGAGAGCCCTTGCGTGATCCTAACGACCGCGGGCATGCTCAACGGAGGTCCTGTCGTTCACTACATTTCGAGGCTTTATGAGAGGCCTGACTGCTCTTTAATTTTCACCGGTTTTCAGGTACCGGGAACTGCTGGAAGGACGCTGCTGGACACCGGAAAGTTTGTGCATGAAGACATAGAGGTCAGACCGAGAATGAGGATGGAATTCCTTGATTTTTCCGCGCACACGGATCATGACCATCTTGTTCAATTCTACAAAAAGGTGAAGCCAAAAAAGATCCTGCTTGTTCACGGTGAGAAGACTAACGAGTTTGCTAAAGAATTGCAAAAGCAGGGTTTTGACGCGCACGCTCCCAAGAACGGGGAAACTATTGAAGTTTAAAGACCGAGAATTGTCCATACAACCAAAAGAACAAAGCCTGACCCAAATAAGCATCCTGCAAGCTTCCCTATTGAGGAATTCAAGGCTGTTCTTTCCTGGGGAACTCCCTTCTTCTTCATAAAGGACGCGAATTCTCCCTCGAATATCCCGCCTACAGCGTCCGAGATCGCGTTACCTACCGCTCCTCCCACTATGGCTCCGAGAACCCCTGCGAGATCGGCTCCTATCAGGGCAGCGATTATGAATATTCCGTTGTCTATCATACCAAATAGTATATCGGAAAATGATGACTCCAGGTGGAAATGTTCGCCTATAAAGAGGGGGATTAAAGTAACGAAACCGAGAACTATGAACACCGGACCTATTAACGGTTTGTACTCCATGAAAAATCCCAGAACTAGTATGATTATAATGAAAAATACAACATTGATCAGGGTAACAACAGGCAATCTCTGTCTCATTATTCTTTAATTGGTTAGTCCAAATAATAAATATGATAGAAATTTCTGGGGAGTACGGAAGCGGGTCAGGAACCATAGTCCGTTTGTCGACAGCCTTCTCCGCGCTTACTGGAAAACCAATCAGGATAACGGACATAAGGGCGAAGAGTCCCAGTCCTGGTTTGCGTCATCAGCATCTGGAGGCTGTAAGAACGCTAGCGAAAATATGTTCTGCAAAGATAAATGGGGATCGAGTCGGTTCTAAAGAGATCGAGTTCGCTCCCAAGAAGATAACAGGGGGAGAAATAGAGGTGAATATAGAAACGGCCGGATCTATTGGATTGCTGAGTTACGCTGTTCTTATCCCCGCGGTATTCGGGAAATTGAATACGCTTCTTAAAATAAAGGGCGGTTCCATCGCTTCCCTCTGGTCGCCACCCATCCCATACCTTGAAAACGTCCTGTTTCCAACGCTTTCGCGGATGGGGATACAGGCGAAATTTGTGATCAAAAAACACGGCTTTTACCCTGTGGGCGGAAGCGAGGTTGATTTCATAGTAGAGATCTCGAAGGAATTAAAACCAATAGTTATGACTGATCCCGGAGGGGTTCTGAGTATAAGGGGTTTATCCATAGCCAGCGAAATGCTAAGGGAGAGGAAGGTCGCGGAAAGACAGATCGTGGGTTTCCGCAGGGTCATAAGGAAGGAGAAGGGAGTGGATGTGAAGCCCGTTTACGTTGCTAGCGCATGTCCTGGATCTGTTATTGCTCTCTGGGCAGAGACCTCGACAGGATGTATACTAGCGGGAGATCATGTGGGAGAGAGGAGGAAGCCCGCGGAGGTCGTTGGTCGGGAAGCGGCGTTCAAGCTTAAAGAGGAGATGAAGTACGGATCAACCGTTGGCGAACATCTTGCAGACCAACTGATCCCGTTCATGGCTCTCGCGAAGGGAAAATCGGAGATTGTTGCCCCAAACCTTACCGATCATGTAAAAACGAACATCTGGTTATGTGAGAAGTTCCTGGGAACGAGGTTCAGGGCAAGAGAGGATGGGGAGAACTTCAGGATTGCTTGTTATGGTAAATGAATATCAGGGGTGTTATCAAAACACTCGCTAGGAAACTCTCGATCATCAAAAAACCAACATGTTCTGGCGGAATTACTGCGTGTGTTCCAAGGAAATAATCAAAGTAATCGTTGATTAGGAAGAGGAGAATTATTATTACACTGTTATATTTGTTCGGCAAAATCCTCGGTATCAGGACTATTCCCTCCAAAACCATCCCGAAGTGGAAGACGAATGTAAATATCCCTAGCACTTCACTCGTTAGGTAATAGTTCCAGTAGAGGACGACAACGCTCATCGTCCATAAACCGAACTTTATGAGCGAAACGGACGTGAAGAATTCAAGTATTTTCGGGATTTCCACTTTAAGGTAGATGAACAAACAGACAATCGCGAAAAGGAGAACCGCAAGAGGACAGTCCACAACAACTATCCATAGGTATGAAGGAGTCTCCATCATTTTTGGGTAATACGTCCACATCCCTACAAAGAAACCGGCGATGTTGACGATTATAAGGAATATTAGCACTTTCCGGTTCGAAAAAATCTTTTCGGAGAAATTCTTGATCATATTTAATATTTTCGAGGAGGTTAAAAATTGTTATTTTTGATTTCCTTTATCGGAACACCGCCAACGAAAGAATTGGGTTTCACGCTCTTGTTAACCAGGGAGTACGCAGCTACCTTCGCATTGTCCCCTATTTCTATCCCCGGCATGACAAGCCCTAGCGCGCCTATCATCACGTTGCTTCCTATTTTAACCCTTCCCTTTCTCCAGTGACCATCATTCAGGAATTCGTGCGTTATGATTGTTGAATACCCTCCAATAATCGTGTTGTCCCCGATCTCTATCAATTCAGGGAAGAAGACATCGAGGTTCGTCCCGTTAATTGTTACATTCTTGCCGATCTTCATTCCTATCAACCTGTAGAGCCTGTTTTTGAGTTCAATATCCGGAAGGAACTTGCAAAAGGTTATAACGACAAAATTGAGGAGAACCCGCAGTGGGTGTCTAACCTTCTTCCAGTTCCTCAGAGATTTGTCCTCCGAGGGACGTCTGTAACACCGGATCATCCTCTTGAAATTTTTCTCTTCCATATGTTTTTCCCCTCCATCCGTATCTCGAGAACCCTATGATTCGGAATGAACGTTTCCCGATCGTTATCCTTGTAATAGAAGTGCGATCTTTTTATACTTATAATCTTTCGACCAGAAATTGTTTTCCTGTCGTTGGGAGAACCCCTGCTCAGTATAACTACTTCCGCCTTTTTCAGGTCTCCCTTCCACTTGAGTTTGTTCAGGGTCTGAAAAACCATACAGTATATATTATATACAATCACAGAAATAAAACTATTCCCTAGTTTCAAGGTAAATATTAAGGTCTTTTTTAGTCCCGCACCTAGGACATTCGTTAGCTTTCTCGAAAACGATCCCGCACTTCGTGCATATAGTTTTCTCGACCAGCTCGCTCATTTCAACACCCTGTTTATGTTATTTCTAAAATTATCAAAAAGATTTAAAAGTTTACTCCGAGTTTTCTAAGTTCGTTTTCAGTTTGTTCAGCGTTTTCGAACAGTAACGCTTTCATGCCGAGTTTTCCTGCTCTTTCCACGTTCTCATCTTTATCGTCTATGAATACGCATTCTCCGGGTTTCATTCCTGTTTCCCCAAGCATGTATTCGTAAATTTTCGGGTCAGGCTTGGCAAGCTTCGTTTCATAAGATGTAAATATCTTATCGAAAATTTTGCTCAGTCCGTATTCCTTACTGAGGGAACTAAACAATTCTCTGGACTGGTTTGTGAGCGCGAAAATCTTGTAATTTTTCCTCAGTTTTCCAATCATTTCAAAAGTCCCTTCATCAAGTTCCCATACAGAATAGAAAATTTTTCTTAGTTTTTCTTTATCCGCCTGGATTTTTAGTTCTTTCGTCAGTTTATCGAAAAATTCATTCTCGTTTATTTCATCTACTCTCCACATGTACCAGATTTTTTTGAAAATCTCATGCACCCTGTCTTTTTCTAAGTTCATCATCTTGGCGTATTCCTGTGTAACAGGGTGAAATGATTTGGGCTTCAGGACCACGCCACCGATATCGAAAATTATTGCCTTTATCATTGTTTCACTTTCCTTATTATCATTTTATTTAAATCCATCAGCACTATCCTTCCGTTCCCAGGGTTCACGCATAACGTTTTCCCTATCCTCTGTTTAATCACACCGGAAACTTCCGGGGATTCATGTATGTGTCCATGCAGACATAAAAAAGGCTGATTCTCCTCTATAAAATTTCGGATCGCCTGACTTCCCTTGTGTTCTTTATTGTGGAGCATGTCCAGTTTCGTCCCGAAGGGAGGTGCATGGAAAACGTAAATGGTTTTCTTTGGGTTTAAATTTCTTGACAGATGTCTCAGATCCTTGGCTATCTCATCCTCTGTCTTTTCCCAGTCTTTCAGGAGGAAGGGTGTAGGATTTACGAAAGGATATCCGGCAACAATGAATTTCCCTATCCTATGGAACCTTGCATGGAGTTTGTATATAACTTTCTGCCTTTTCAATCTTCTTAGTATATTCCTGTTTGATTCGAAATCATCATTACCCATCATTATGAAGACAGGTTTATCGAAATGCTTTTTGAATTCGATTAGTCTGGGCGATAGGTATGATTCCAGGAAGAACTTCTGCCCGTTGGGATTCGCCCCTGATGTGATATCTCCTCCAAAAACTAAGAAGTTCACCTCCCTTTTTTCCCCTAGCTCAAACATCTTCTCATATATCGTTCGTTCTCCGTGTGTGTCCGTCACGTATAGGAATTTCATATGGACCCGCCGGGATTTCCGTGAACTTTTCCATTGAAGCTTTTCGGAAAGGGTTCAGTCGAACCCGGAGTCTCCGCCGTGCGAGGGCGGCGTCTTACCATTCGACTACAGGCCCATGTGAAGTTTAATTTAAATTGGGTATATAAATTTAATTAATGAAAAAACTGATCTTTGTTGTCCACCGCCACGAGGCTTCTCATCTACACTGGGATCTAAGATTGGAAATGGACGGTGTTTTGAAATCCTGGGCAATCCCCAAGGAACCTCCCACAAAACCTAAGGTCAAACGCCTAGCGATCCAGGTGGAGGATCACGATCTGGAATACGCTGACTTCGAGGGAGAAATCGCAGAAGGGTACGGAGCAGGCAAAGTGAAAATCTGGGATAAGGGGACGTACGAAGTCATCAACAGTAAGGAATGGAAAATTGTTTTGAAGTTCAACGGCAAGAAGCTTAAGGGTGAATACGTTCTTCTGAAATTCAAGAAGGCAGGGGAGAAGGACTGGCTGATTTTCAAGAAGGGGGATAAAGAATGATCGACATATACACCTTTATCGAGGCGATCTGGCTGATGTGGCCCGCCTACGGGGCGAACGGTCTGTGCATGCTCGCTAGAGGAAAGAGACCGATAGACGGCGGGAGAGTGTTTCGTAACAAACCTGTATTCGGACCCGGGAAGACCTGGGAGGGCTTGGTTCTAGGGGTGATAGTCGCTATCCTTGTTGCTACATTCCAGATGTTCGTATATCCCTACCTCCCCTGGGATCTTTCGCCCGTCCTCCTCGACATAGTTCCCATGTCTCCATTCCTCGGTTTAGTGATAGGTCTCGGTGCGATGGTCGGGGACCTGGGAGGATCGCTCGTGAAGAGACGAATAGGAATCGCCAGAGGGAAACCAGCTCCTCTGCTCGATCAGCTCGATTTCATAATAGGAATGCTGATTTTCGCAAGCTTCGTGATCGCTTTGAAATGGGAATGGATCGTTATTCTGCTTGTGCTCACCCCTGTTTTGCATCTGATAGCTAACGGAATAGCTTATTTATTGAAACTCAAGAAAGTCCCATGGTGACCTATCCATAGATCAGGGTACCTAAAACAATTAATATGTCCAGTACAATCCATACACTGAAAATGAATATGATCGGTTTTTCTCTGTGTGCTATCCCATAGATTACCCAGAATATCGCAATGAAAAGATAAGTTCCCCATGCAATGGGTGAGACTCCTGTCGCGTTTTTCTCGATCCAGATTTTGTAAATCTGGTGAATGGTCACTATCGGACCCAATGTGCCTACAATGTAAATAGCCCTGTCTATAAACCTTTTTAATTTTTGAGGGTGGGGATAAGGTTCGTGTTTTTTATGTATTCTCTTTCTCTTCTGGAAATGATGTAAACCGTGGGTTTCGTGTGCCATATTAAATTCTTCGTCAGGTTCACTAATATAATGAACACTTTTTAATCTAAACTATCATAAAATAGTATTGATCAGAATGGAAGGGAAATTCATAGTTTTCGAGGGGATCGATAAATCGGGGAAGGAAACGCAGGCCAAGATGCTCTACGATTACCTGCATAAGAAAGCGATCCCGGTTATCTACACGGAGGAGCCCACGGACAAGAACGTGATAGGACGGACCATAAAGAAATGGCTGGTGGGGCAGGCGACCATAACGTCGGGGAAAGCGATCACACTCATGTACACCGCAGACCGCTTCGAACACGTCAAGAAAACCATTCTCCCAGCTCTGAACGTGGGGAAGAACGTAATCTGCGACCGGTATTTCTACTCGACCATAGCGTATGAATCAGCAATATTCGGAGTGGAGAAGGAATGGATCAAGAAGCTCCACGAGAACGTGAGAAAACCGGATGTTGTTATTTTCATAGATATTGATCCGGAGATTTCGCTTAAGAGGGAACGCTCGCTTCCAAACGATAGGCTGGAAAAGGTCGAACTTCTGAAAAAGGTGAGGGAAGCCTATAAAGAGATGGTGAACGAAGAAAGATTTTTCGTGGTGAACGGAGACCGGACGAAAGAAGAGGTATTCAAGGACGTCCAGCTCGTGATCGACAGGCTTTTCGGGCTTTAGAATCTTTTTATCATTGGTTCAAATTTTAATTCTGTCAGATCGTTATTTTCCTCCATGACCCCCTCGAACATAACGAAACTCGTATCGTAATCGCTTTTCTGTTTATACTCGCTCTCAGTCGAGTACTCGCTCGTGACGTGGTAGTCAGATAAAGAAACGCTTTCCTCTTTCTTCTCCTTGTATTTTTCCTCTTCTACCGTTTCCTCATCAATGCCGGATTTCTTTATCTCCATTTTCCATGCCCCGTATGTCGGCGGGATCTCGGACTCCCCGAGGTTGGATGAAGCGAATCTCCAGATTTCTTTGCCTTCAAGGTTTATCGCGTATATGTGGCAATCCCAGGATGAGAAGTATATCTTCCCTTCCCAGACGGTAGGGAAATGATAGTTAACGGTTCCTGTCCTGAATCTCCATAATTCTTTTCCTGTCTTCGAATCAAGCGCGTATAGGAATCCGTCGCCGTTAACGAAAAGGAACAGCCCTTCATACCCAACGCCGCAGTCCATTGCCTCTCCGCATTTAAACCTCCAAACCTCTTTGCCTTCGGGTGTGAGGCAATACATTATGCCATCCCTCGTTCCGTGATAAAGGAGTCCGTCGTAATAAACAGGGGCGCTCGAATTCCCGTACTTTCCTGTCCTGAACCTCCATATCTCCTTACCTGTTTCAATCTCCAGACAATATATGAAATTGTCAAATGATGATATGTAAACCCTCCCGTCCCTGATCTCGAGCGGGTTGCAATGCCATACCTCAGCTCCTGTCTTGAACCTCCAAATCTCCTTTCCTGTTTCCGCGTCAAGGCAATAGTAGTTCTCGTCAAAACATCCGAATATCACCTTCCCATTCTTCACTGCTGGGGAGGACGCAACCTTGTCTCCTGTCTTGAATTTCCAAACCATTTTGCCTTCTGAATCCAGGCAATATGCGTATCCGTCACCTGAACAGAAGTAAATTTTATCATTCCAGACAGTTGGCGTACTCATTATCTCCCCGTTCGTTCTGAATCTCCATATTATCTTTCCTGTTTCCCTGTCAAGTGCGTAAAAATCATAACCGTACGAACCTATGTAAATTACGTTACCCCTAACGAGAGGACAAGATCCCATAATCGGTCCTTCAAGCTTCGTTCGCCAGATCTCCGCCCCTGTCTCCGCATCGACAGCGTAAACGTAGGAGTCCATCGCCCCGAAGTACATAACTCCGTCTTGAACTGCCGGTTTCTGGTATATGCTTCCCCCTCCCTTGATGCGCCATATCCTGTCGTATTTTTTTACCTTCTTCACTTCCACTTCCTCGACGTCCACGTCGAAGTCCGAAAATCCCGACTCGAAGCCTAAATCCATGGGGATCACAAATTTTATTTACACACAAGATTTTTAAGATTTACCTTTAACTAAAATCTATGTCAAAACTTGATCTTGGATTACCTAGTTATATGGGAAGGGGGATTATTTTTGGTTTAACCACTAACTACAAACCCGCTGCAATATATTTCGTAGAGGGCCGTTCACCCCCCAGCAGGAGAAGGAAACTGGAAATCCATCCAAAGGAAGGAATAGTTCGCGTTAATGTGAATTCTGAAACAGGTATAGAAGAGATGATAATGGAAGGTGGAAATCCTGATCTACTGCTCTACAATTCGATGAAAGGAGATCGTGATGGACTGCTAGTGGTCAGCAATGGTTTTCAGACGGATTGCGATCCAATATGGGAAGGTGAAGGGAGGGGGAAGGAGAATCTCAAAGGTTCAAGGTCCGGTGGAGGAATTTATTACGGTATAAGATTCAAAAAACTAAAGGTTGGAGAAGCACTTTTAAAGAGCCTTAGAGAATCCGGGTCAGAAGTTGATCCAATAAGAACGGCAAGGATCGCTTATGTTGTTGATCTGGAAGGTAGTGAACCTGAAAACCATTACGCAGGAATCGTTACTCGACCACGTTATGGTAAACGGTTTGCTGACCATGATGAAATAGGAAGCACTGTCTTTTCCCCCAATAAAGGAGAGTTCATCATGTTTGCAACCTATGGAGTTCACAACCCTCCTTACTATGATGCTCAACCGCCAAGTACTTTAAAACCGAAACTTTGGTCAAAGAGGATAACGCTCGATGGTCTAACGCCCGGAGAACTGAGTGAAGAGGTATGGGAAGCGCTACCGAAAGAGATTCTTGTGGGCGTGGTGGCTGCAATGAGAGACAAAAGAAGACCTAGCAGTTTCAATTTTTCTGTAAAGAACATGCAAGAATAAATTGGTTTTTATCGGGGATTTATTTATTCTACTTAAACAAAAATATTAATTGATCATTATGTTTTCAAAGGTCTTCATAAACTCCAAGAATGCGTACGGAAGGGATATAAAGAGAAAGGTGGAAAGAATCCTTAATGAGCTGAAGATAGATCATGTTTACGAGAACCTCCATGATATCGATCTCGCGATCCTTATCGGCGGGGACGGAACTTTGTTTGGTAACCAGTCGTTCCTTGAATGTCCGATCCTTGGGATAAATCCAGGTTACTCTGTCGGTTTTTACATGTCCGCAGGGAGGAAGGATTTCGAGAGGAAAGTCCGTAAGGTCCTGCTGGGGAAGGAAGGGAAGGATTTCTTCATTCAAGACTTTATGAGGCTGGAAACGAAAATAAACGGAGTGAAAACCCCTTACATAGGAATGAACGACGTTCTTGTCTCCCCGATCTATGTGAGGAGAATCCTCGATTCAGAGCTCAGGGTTAAGGGGAGGAAGACAACAGAAAGGAATTCCGGAGTCCTCGTATACACCCCCGGAGGATCGCATGCCTACGCGAGATCTGCCGGGGCGAAGCCCGTAAAGAATCAGAAAAGATTCGGGGTGGTTGGTATCGCTCCCTACTGCGGAAGGCTGAAGAGAGGGGATATCACGATCTCCCAAGGAATCGTTTCCATAAAATGTCTGAACCCGGAGGGTGAGGTGTGCGTGGACGGGCAGGAGTGCCAGGTAACCAAAATAAAGGAAGGGGACGTGATAAGCGTAACAAAGAGCAAAAAACCTGTGAAGATTATTTCTTTTGAAAAAAACTTTTCTGGACGTTCTCACTGCAAAAGGTAAGGAAAGGTTTAAAAATTCGAAATCCATAATTTACATAAAACCGGTTTAGACGTGGGAATAGGTGAGAACATGAAGATGGTAAAGAAGAAGATTGCGCTTACTTTTGATGATGTTTTGCTGGTCCCGAAAAAATCCAATATTCTTCCTTCAGACGTTGATCTCGAAACGAGGCTCTCGAAGAAGATAAAACTGAAGATCCCCATAATGAGCGCAGCAATGGACACCGTGACTGAATCGAGGCTGGCGATCGCTCTTGCGAGGGAAGGAGGGATCGGGATCATACATAGGAACCTTTCGATAGAGGATCAATGCAGAGAGGTTAGCAAGGTCAAGAGACATGAATCCTGGATAATCAGGGATCCTATAACCTTGACGCCGGATGACACGATAGGGAGAGCGAAGGAGATAGTTAACGAAAAGAACATAGCAAGTTTCCCTGTGGTCGATAAAGAAAAACTCGTGGGAATACTTACGAACAGGGACTTGAGACTGAAGACAGACCCGAAAGAAAGGGTAAGGAATGCAATGACCAAAAATCCCGTAACCATCTCTGAGCAAGCGCGGATGGAAGATGCGATAAATATTATGGACAAGAACAAGATAGAGAAACTTCCTGTTGTGGACAAACAGGGGAGAATCAAAGGTCTGATAACCCTGAGGGACATCGAGGAAAGGAGAAAATTCCCGAACGCAACCAAAGACAAAGAGGGGAGATTGCTGGTAGGAGCTGCAGTCGGACCCTTCGATATGAAGAGGGTTTCTGAGCTTGTAAAGAATGACGCGGATATCATTGTGGTTGATACCGCCCACGGCCATTCAGACAACGTTCTGAAAACCATAAGGGATATTAAGAAAACGTATGACGTGGAGATCATAGGAGGTAATGTCGCAACAGAGAAGGCAACGGAAGAGCTGATAGCGGCAGGGGCTGATGTGGTTAAGGTGGGGATAGGTCCTGCCTCGATCTGTACGACCCGCGTGGTTGCGGGAGCAGGGGTTCCGCAGATAACCGCGGTTCAGGACTGTTATTCCACAGCGAAAAAACACAGCATACCCGTGATAGCTGACGGCGGAACCAAATATTCGGGGGACATCGCGAAGGCGATAGCGGCAGGAGCGGACGTTGTGATGGTAGGTTCGTTGCTCGCAGGAACTGAAGAATCCCCCGGAAGGGTTATATTCGTCGGCGGAAGGAAATACAAGAGCTACAGGGGCATGGGATCGATAGGAGCAATGGAGAACGGGTCGAGAGACAGATACTTCCAGACCAGCAAGAAGCTCGTCCCGGAAGGGATTGAAGGGATCGTTCCATACAGGGGAACTGTGGCTGAAATGGTTTTCCAGTTGGTCGGAGGCATCCGTTCTGCAATGGGCTACTGCGGATGCAGAAATATAGATCAGCTGAAAAACAAGGCGGAGTTCGTAAGGATAAGCAAAGCGGGCCTCACAGAGTCACATCCGCATGACGTAACGATAACAGAGGAGTCCCCCAATTACTGGACAGGGGAATAGTTAGAAATATAAAAATTAGTTTTATTTTAAATTAATGGTAAATTACGAAACTGCAAGAGCTCAATTTAAAAACGGATCACGTATAATCAACAGCATAGATAAAACCAGAGGATTTTTCTACAGCTGTGTACTTAACCTGCTGAAATTATACGAACAGGGCAAAGTCGGTTCAATACAAGACCTGCCTAAACCCGAAAACATAAAGGATTTCAACAGGACCAGGCTTGACAGGTTGAAGGATTATCTGGGTGAAGTGTATTTCCCGGAACAACTTGGGGAAGAGCAGCTCTTTGTTCCCTTCTCAAAAGGTGTTGATATCCCTCCTCTCTATCCTTGGGTGCTTCTTTACCTGAACAAAGATCTGTAAAAATTATTTCTCCATTTCTTCCTCGATCAGTTCAATAACCTTTCTAGCTTCCGCCTTTCCCCTGACCTTCTGCATCACCAATCCAAGCATGATCTTCTTTCCCCTTGGATCCTTCGAAAGGTTTGGGTTTTCCATAATTGTCTTTTGAACAATTAATCGGAGATCATCCCTTGAAATTGCCCCCATCCCGAGTTTTTTTATAACTTCATCTATTGTTTGCTTCGGGTTCTCGGTGTATGTCTTCAAAACCTCAGGAATCGCTTCCTTCGAAATCTTTCTTTCTTTCAGGGCATTGAAGGTTTCGATGAAGTGGTGGTCTTTCAGAATTTTAACGTTGACCTTTTCCTTTTTCTCAAGATAGCGAAGCGTTGAAGTCAAAGTCGTGGAGACTGTCTTGGGATCGAAGCCGGATTTCATAAGCTTGTCGAATGTCTCCTTCCTTCCCATTTTCACGATCTGGTCTATTATCTCATCGCTTATTTTCGCTTTCCTTTTGATCTCCATTTTCTCCTTTTTCATCTTCTCCTCGATCAATTCAGGCAGGTTCTTTCGGATGTCCCTCAGGAGTTTATCGGATATCTTTATCGGCTGGATATCCGTTTCCGGATAAAGCCGGGCAGCTCCGGGGAGCGGGCGCATGTATTCCGTGTCGCCGGTTTCGAGTGCTTTTCTTACTTCCTTAGGAACACCCTTTGTCAGCTGATTTATTCTTTCACACACTATATTCATTGTCTTCCTGACCGCTTCCTTCTCTCCGGCTGCTATTATTAGGGTATCACCTTTATCCGCTTTCAATCTCTTCCTAAGGGTCTCGAACTCCTTTGAGAGCTTATATTTCTTGAGATCTTCATCGCTGTGTACGATCCCTTTTAACTCGCTTTTAACCCTGACATAATTTGCTATCTCGTTCCCCAGGGTCCGGTCAGGAGTGAGTTTTCTTTTAAGGAAACCTGCAAACCCCGGAATCAGAATAGCATGGGTTGTCTTGTTCCTGGTTATCTTTGATTTCGAGCCCTTGAAAATATGAGAGACATGAACTGTTCGTGGTTTTACGGGTTTGAATTTTATTTTCTTCAATTCCCTTCTTATCTCGAGGAGGTTCTTTTGCCTGAGAACCTCGTTCTCCACCAGTTTCGGGAGCAGACGAAGTTCCTGAGCCCCCTTTACTTCGATACGTTCGCCGCCAGCAATCGAGATGTTAACGTCCTGACGGATGGTTCCTATCCCCCTTTTGACCTTCCCCGTGGATCTCGCTAGCATTCCGAGTTTTTCAGCGACCTCCCTTGCCTGTTCCGGGTTTCGGATGTCAGGGGACGTTCCTATCTCAACCAGGGGGATTCCAAGTCTGTCAAGACCATATATAACCTGATTGCCATCCCTTCTGAGTATCTGGGCAGCCTCCTCCTCAATGCAGAGGTTGGTTATGCCCACTTTACCAAAGGATGTTGTAAGACTCCCGTTCACACCCACTATCGCGGTTCTCTGGAATCCTGAAGTATTCGAACCGTCCAGAACTGTCTTTCTCATGACGTGAATCTCCTCTGGGATTTCGCAGCGGAGAAGTAAAGCTATGGTAAGCGTAATCTCAAGGGCTTCAGGGTTTAGAGAATGGGGGGGCTCCTCATCCGATTCAACCAGACAGGTTTCATCCGGGTAGGCCCTGTAAACGAATTCCCTTCCCTTAAGGAACTCACTGAGAGCGGCTATATCTATCTCTCCCAGTTCTCCGGCTACCGCCCGGAGCTTGCGTATGATCTCGGTATCAGGCTTTGAGGGAGAGAGTCTTGCCTTGCAATCGCAGAACAGCTTGTGTTGGGTATCGAGTTGTTGGTGTATTTCTATCCCGCATTTAAGTCCGATTTTTGAGTAGTCGATCTCACTCATTCAACCCCTCTAAAGAAAACGTGTTGGTTTCGGTTCTTTTCGTGATTTCTCCTGCATAATTCGTGAGCATCATCTCCCTCACCTTATTGAAATTTTTAGTCTTGCCGAGAACCCACATGAGTTTCACGTACGCCGTTTCACTTAACATGTCTTCTCCGGGAATCGCCTTCGCATCTATGAAGAGCTTTCGGAGGTTGGTGTAGGGATACGGCATCACCCTGCCGTAAATGGTCTGAGAGGTCACGACAAATGGGATTCCCTGCTCTGAGTATTTCTTTATCGTTGTAGTCCAGGGTCTTTTCGAAAGGTCTGTGGGGACATGTCCCATACCTGTCGCTTCGACCACAAAACCCTTCGCTCCATTCTTTACATGGAAATCAATAACCTTAGGATGGGAACCAGGATAAACCTTCAAAAGAGCGACATTCTCGTTGATCTTGGCATCCACCTTGACCTTATTTTCCTTTCTTTCCCTGAAGTTCTTGTTCATCAACTCGATCTTCCCGTCAGGGAATATTTTTGCCAGCGCCTGCTCGTTTATTGGCTGGAAGGCGTCCCTCCTGGTTGTGTGCATCTTCCTCGCTTTCGTTCCACGGATGAAATAGCAGAAGTTATCATTGGTGCTCCCGTGCATGCATATTCCCACCTCCCCGATATTTGATATCGCTGCGTGGGAGGCGCAAACCAGATTCATGCCTGCATCACTCGATCCCCTATCGCTCGATCTTTGTGACCCCACGAGAATGACAGGTTTCGAAAGATTACGCAAAAAGAATGACAAAGCAGCGGAAGTGTAATGTAAGATATCGGTTCCGTGTGTTATTATCACGCCTTTCTTACCTGAGTTCAGCTCCTTCGCCACATGCTTAGCGAGCGAGACCCAGTCCGAAGGATTGAAGTCCTCGCTCATCTTGTTGATTATTTTGGACATCTTCAAATTAACTATCTTGGCGAGCTCGGGGACGTTGTGTAAAAGTTCTTTGGGGTTTTCAACAGCGTATACCCCTCCCGTCCGGTAATCCACCCGCGAGATGATAGTCCCGCCTGTTGATACCAGAGCGACTTTCGGTTTTCTGGGATCGAAGTTTGTTTTCAAAAGTCTTCTTTTAGTTTTCCCCAGCTCGTACTCCATTTCCTCTTCTACAGCCTCAGGCTCTTCTTTCGTTGTTCTGGAGACCTTCAGTCCTTTCACATCAAAACCTATGTTGTATCCGTTGTCAAGCTTGATCACAAGAGTTCCGGGATCTCCGAATCCGGGTTTGGGCATGAGCATTCCTAAGTATTGTTTCCGGGATTTCTCTATGAGGACATGGTCACCGATCTTAATCTTCTTTCTCTTCAGAAGATTCCGTATTTTCGGAGAATACATAATTAGAATATTATAATTGGATTATAATAACTTAACGCCGAGATTTACAGGCTATACGGGCTCTCCTATCAGATCCACCGTTCCCTTCTCCTCTATCCCCGTCCTTTCCATTTCCCTTTTGCAGAACGGGCATTTGAACTTCTTTCCCTTAAGTTCCTTGGATCTTTTGCGGAAGTAGTAGGCAACAGGGATGGTTATTACAAGAATGGGGATCGTTACCACAAATATCGCGACGAAAACGGAAAGCCAGATAAAGATATAGAAGAGGATCTTGTATGATTCGGAGTCTTTGACTCTGAACTGTTTCTTGCAATGCCTGCAGATGTAAAGACTCTGGACCATATTTTAAATTTATTCGGATTCCTATAAATCCTTGAAATCCTTGAGTTTGAGCTGGCCTTTCTTCTTTGGAGAGTCCTCGCCCTTCATTTTGTAGAGTGTTTTCTTCATGAGTTTTTCTTTCTTATGCGCTGTCCAGTAGTAGGCCTCGTCTCTTGTTCTTTTCGTCATGAGTATCATTATTTTCCCCAGCTTCGTCCTTCCCACTCTCCCTCTCCTCTGGATCGAACGTATCTCGGAAGGGACGGGCTCGTAGAATATCGCCAGCTCCATCTCCGGGATATCTATCCCTTCCTCACCCACAGAAGTGGTCACGAGAATGTTGTATTTCCCTTCCCTAAACTCGGAGATTCTCTTTTTCTGTTCCTTCTGTGTGAGCCCTTCACGCTGTCCCATGAACTCGATGGGCTCCGCTGATTTAACTTCTGAAAGCATTCTCACGATCTCCCTTACCATGTTCCTGTAATTCGCGAAAACAATGATTTTGGAATTAACATCTTCCTCGAGCTGTTTGTTAACGATCTCCCGGAGCTTCGTAATCTTAGGGTGTTCAAAACCCTCTTCATAAAGCTCTCCCGCCAGATACATCGCTTTTTTAACGTTCCTGTCTTTGAGAAGGCTTTTCGAGGATCTCGCCTTTTCAGAACGCAGCTTTTTGAAGTAGGTTTCCAGGGAGCGTATCCCCTGTGTTTCCACCAGGCTGAGCGCATGCTCTGCCTTTATTGCCTGGGAAACGAGTGAGACACCCCAGAACTTGGTTTGGCTCGAAGTGGAGGCAGCAAATTTTTTCTGCAGACCTAGCAAATCGCGCTTGTTAACAAGTCTGATCGGTTTGGTGAAGCCAAGTCTCTTCAGGCTTTTCAGCCTGTATTCATATGCCCTCCTCAGGCTTTCGCTTATGTTAAAAAAGGTCTGGGGGAGTTCAACGTGAACCCATTGTACCTGTTTTTTCTTCACGAATGGAGCGACATCGAAATCCTCTTCAGTCCGTATCTCAACCTTTTCTATCCCCAGATTTCCCATTATCTCCTTGATCTTTTCCTTCGTCCCCCCGGGAGAAGCTGTTAGACCAAGAATCCGGGGATTTCGAGAATTCTCTAAATAGGCCTTTGCTATGTAAGGGTATGCGTAATCCCCTATGGAATGATGGGCCTCGTCAAAAACCACGAGCGAGAATTTCGCCAGGTCCAGTCTTTTGTTTTTAAGATCGTTTTCAACGGTCTGCGGTGTTGCAAAAATTATCTTCGATTCTTTATAGGATTCCTCCCTCTCGTCCGGCTTTACCATGCCTGTTAAAAGGACGAAGTCGTTTTCAGGGAGATTTATGACCTTTCTGAAGGAGTTCAGATGCTGCTCGATCAGGGGTTTGGTGGGAGCCATGACAAGGATTTTCGAATCAGGATATTTCTCCAGGCGGAATACCGAAAGGACGATGGCTATCGGGGTTTTCCCGAGGCCTGTGGGGAGGACGCAGAGTAAATTGCTCTCAGCTGCCCTTCCCAGTATCGCTTCCTGATACATTCTCGACTCAAGCGATCCCTTTCGAATGAGCGAATGTTCAACGAATTTCATACTTATAGATTGGATAAAGGTTTATTATTTTTGCGGAATGGAATTACTCAATTACCTCAAAAATATCAAATTTTAAAGATCCGATTTTTTTTAACTTGCGCACTATTCGAGGCTGTTCTTGATTGTAACTTTTTCCTATAGAAAAATTGCTGATTATTCTATTTGCTGCACCGTTGCATTGAGGACACGGATACATGATCGGTATGCTATTCAGATCGTTCCATAGTCTTTCGAAATTATTTCCACATTTCCCGCATAAATATTCGTATATTGGCATTACCTAATTTGGGTGGTAAAACTTAAAATTTATTAGAAAGCTCGTACAATTATAAATTGCGAGCAAGGTCGTGATTTCATGGCGAAGAAAATAATCGGTCTGATAGAGCCCATAAAAATCATTGGGAAGAATGTCGTTAAAACGACCGCTCTCTTCGATACGGGCGCAAGGCTGACATCCATAGACAACAAGATCGCCGCGGAGGCGCAGGTTGGTCCGGTTCTCAGAATACAGAAGGTAAAAGCCCCGATAACCAAGGAGACCGAAGAAAGGCCTGTCGTGAAGGTAAGGATAGAGATCAACGGAAGGGGATACGAGGGAGAGGCGAACCTTAACGACCGCTCCCACATGAAATACCCTGTCATAATCGGAAGAAACATTATTCATGATAACTTTGTAGTGGACATCTCAAAACATCCGGAAAACGG
>CAYFWU010000011.1:0-31655 GCA_964347025.1 uncultured archaeon
TACAGTCAGGATAGATAACACTCTATAGTAGAACCTGATTGGCTGTTGAGCTACGCTAGCGTAGCGATGATAACACATCGGGAAGCGAAAGGTCAAATCGACCGCGTTCGTTGCTTCTCCGCCGTCGGCTCGGCTCTTCCTGGACGTGCAGCAGCGTCCAAGGGTGGGGGTGTTCACCCATCAAAGAGCCACGTTAGCTGGGTTAAGTACGGTGCGAGCCAGTACGGTCTATATCTACTGAAGGTGTGGGTTACCTGAGGGGAAAATGCAGCTAGTACGAAAGGAACACTGCGTTGTGGCCTCTGGTGTACCGGTTGCGCATACATCGCCGGGTAGCTACGCCATGGAGGATAAAGGCTGAAAGCATCTAAGCCTGAAGCCTCTCCTGAAAATAGGTAACCATTCGCCAAACTGATACGCGAGTATCGGTGCGGCGAGGAAGGTCTTGTAGACGACAAGGTTGATGGAAACGGGGTGTAAGTACCAAGCTTCGGCGAGGTATTCAGCCCACGTTACCCAATCCCCTGACAGATCCTAGTTAAAAGGACAACTCGCCAATACACTTCTTTTTATAAGAAATAGATATTGTTAGCTTTAGCTGTACTAAACGAAACCCCATTTATTTCTTCTTCTTTTTTGCGGGCTTTTTCGCTTTTGTGACTTTCTTTTTGGTGGCTCCCGCCTTCTCAAGAAGACCAAACTTTTCAAGTTTCTGGGTTATGTCCAGGACAGCCTTCTCGATCTCTTCTTTCGGGGCCTTCTTGCCAATTTTTGAATAGAAATCCTCAACTATCTCTTTGACTTCATGTTTCCCATCACACATGGTCCATACGAGCACGACAACCTCGTCAACCCTGTAAGCCCTTTTATTTTCGTCTACAAGAAGAAGAAATCCTTCCTTTGATCTGGCAATACTGCCCTTTTTCTTAAGTTTTATATTTACACCCCCATCTACTTGAAACTAAGTTGGAAGTTGTATATATATGTCCAGTATTAAAAATCCCTTGGCACCTATATTTCCAAAAATCTATGTTCCCCCACAGAAATGCTTAAAAAACCTATTTCTAATCTTTAATTGAAAGTTCCAAGATCTGGCCAAAAGGTAAGGCTGATAAGCCCCAAGAATCAGGGCCAGTAAAACTCTGTTAAGTCCTGGTCAAAGGATCTTGGTGCTTGTTTTTATTTTTTAACCATCTAGATGAAAATATATAGATGAGCTGGATATATTTCGTCATTCTTGCGACGTTCTTGTGGAGCATTACGAACGTGATGGACAAGTATCTTGTAGATAAGAGGGTCAAAAGTCCACTGATACTGCTTATCTTTTTCAGAATAGCTTCTCTAATTCCCATAATTATTTTGATCCTTATTTTAAACATAGGAATCCCGAGCCTCGATCTCTTTTTTCTAATATTCGTGAGTGCAATATTGATGATTCTGGCCATAATAACCTATTACAAAGCCGTGGAGGTAGAGGAGATATCAGTATCCATTCCGCTTTTCCAGTTCATTCCGATATTCACGTTGTTCATTGCATTTTTTACATTGGGGGAGAGACTGACTTCGCTGGATTATCTGGGTTTCCTGATACTCATTTTCGGAGGTTTTGTGATATCAATGAAAAGGGCTCCCGGTTTGTTCAGAATTGGGAGAGTCTTCTGGTTTGTAATGCTTGCCAGCCTGCTGTTTTCGGCATCTTATGTAATCACAAAATTCGTTCTGGACTATGTTAATTACTGGGATACCTTCATGTGGATATGGATCTTTGGGATATTTGCAACGTTGTCGATGTTATTTTCAGGAAAAATCAGGAGCAGGTTCAGACATTATTATAACAAGATCAACAGGAGGGACTGGACTATTATTTCTACCAATATAATAATTTCCATTATCGCCTCCGCAAGCTATTATTTCGCAGTAAAATTAGGTCCGATTTCCCTTGTCCAGGCATCCGAGAACGTCCAGATGATTTTCGTCTTTTTCCTTGCCTTACTGTTCACAAGGTTCTATCCTCATATAATGAAAGAGAGATTCGATACCAGTTCGCTAATTCAAAAAATCCTGGGCATGATTTTGATAATAATAGGCGTTCTTTTGACCCAATTCTTCTAAAATTAACCTTTTTAAACCCAAAAACAAAGAAAACTTGTTGAGCTGGGCAGATAGCTTGCCCTGAGGCGACTCGGGGAGGTAAGTTCCATACATCCGGCCAGATCATGGCAAATGCGTTGTCGAGAGGCGATGTCCGAGAGGATATGCACGAACGCAGAAATAAACCTTCGCTCTGGAGCGATGATTCCGAAGGATGAACGTGGAAGGAGCGAAAGGGTGAAATAGTTTGTGCCGCACGGATGAAAGCGCGTAGGCGTGAGTCAGAAAAATGCTATCACCCTGTTCGGGAGTCAAATCCCGCGGGATGACAGAAAATGGGCTACGCCCAGCACAACATTTTAATCTTTTTCTCAAATCTTTAGTATGGATTTGCAATTCGGAAGTTTCAATCTTGAGCTGGAGGAGTTCGAGTTCAGGAAGACCAGAACCTTTGTCAGAGGCTGGAATGCGACCTTTGGGGGGTCTGTTGCATCTTCCCCGAAGATCGCTGACGGGATTCTTTACTTTGGTTCAATGGATCAGAATGTTTACGCTGTGAACCCGAAGACGGGGAAGGAGACGTGGAGAACCAAGCTGGGTGGCATAATAATATTCTGTAATCCCGTTTTCTGGAAAGATCTTTTGATGATCGGGACGCTCGACCAAAAATTCTACGCCATGAACAAGAGAACGGGCAAAATAGCCTGGGTCTTCGAGACAGGCGATAAGATAGGCATGCAGGGAAATGTTGACGGCAGAATCGTATATTTCGGATCAAAGGACGGTTTCATCTATGCCTTGGATGTTTCTAACGGCAAGGAGATATGGAGGTTCAAGACAGGCGGCCCCATAGCAACACCAGTCACCATACTTGGAAACAGGCTTTTCTTCGGTTCTTACGATAATTACATTTACTGCGTTGACAAAAAATCAGCAGAGGTTATATGGAGGTTCAGGACAGGGGATGAAATACTGACAGATAATCCCTACCAGATTCACGGGAAAACCATTTATGTGGCTTCCTTTGATTCCAACATTTATGCAATTAACATAGAAACGGGAAAGGAGGTCTGGAGGTTCAGGACCGGTAAATACGGAAATTCAGGCGCGCCTTTCTTTCACGAAGGAAGAATATATTCAGGCTGCAGGGACGGGACAGTCTACTGCCTTGATGCGAAAAAGGGGAAGGAGATATGGCGTTTCGAGACAGGGAGCATAGTCGTGCAGGTGGTGGTTCGTAACCAAAGAATTTATTTCGGGAACGAGGATGGAGATTTCTATTGTTTGGATCTAAAGGGGAAAGAAATCTGGAGAATTCGGACATCCGGAGGCAACTACACAGAACCGCTCTACGTGGATGGGAAGATCTATTTCGGATCAATGGACTGCCATTTGTATTGCGTGGATTCCGAAAGCGGCGAGGAGGTCTGGAGATTCGGAACTTCCACCTTGGTAAAATCTGACATAGGTAAGCCATACGACATGTTCGAGGTTGTGATAAAAAAGGAAAGGGCAGAGGAAGAAATCGAGGAGGAAGAGAAATACGAAGTCAATGTGTTCGGAGGCCTCAGAGACGAGTATGATACAAAGAACGAATATCAGGTTAAAGTAGAATACCAACAGAAGATGAAGTATTAATTATTTAAAATCATAACTAGAATTATAATGTGATAGCATGAAAAAACCAAAGGCAATGATGCCGCAGTCAACCGCTGGATTAATCCGTTACTTCGAGGAATCGGAGGAACAGATAAAGTTAAAACCAGAACATGTAATAGGGATCGCGATATTCATAATAATACTGGAAATTCTTTTGAAGTTCATGCTGTAATTCTCGTTTATGGAACAAAGTAGGTTTAAATTATTGGATTAACTTTCAATATTCCTTTAAATCCTTTTACAAACAAATTTATAATATGGGGTTGGAGTTAGTCAAAAAAATTAACAGCAGAATTACCATGATCAGATTGTCTGATCTGGACTCAAACATCTACCTTCTTAACGGAGACACGATAATTGATTCCGGGACCGGATCCAACTTCGTCCGCCTTTATGAGATATTCAAGAAACTTAAGCTAGATTTCGATAACATAAAGAACATCGTGAACACCCACATGCACTGGGATCATATAGGAGGCAACGGCTTCTTCAAGAATGCGAAGGTCCACATACACGAGGGTGACGCTGGCGTGCTTGAGAAGGGGGACGGAGAGATGAGCAATGCCCTCTATTTCAATGGAAACATGCGTCCTATGAAGGTGGAAAGGAAGCTGAAGGAAGGGGATGAAGCGTTCGGATTCAATATTTTGCACACACCCGGACACACCCCGGGTTCGATCTGCCTGTTCGATAAAAAAGACAAGATCATGATATCCGGAGACACGATTTTTTCCGATGGCGTGGGGAGGACCGATCTTCCCGGAGGCAGTGAGGAAGATCTTGAAAAATCAATAGAAAAGCTAGCGACGCTGGATGTTGAAATGATACTGCCTGGTCATGGTGAACCTGTTCTAAAGAGCGGGAAGAAAGCAATAAAAAACATTATTAGTTCTGTTGCTGAGGAATTATGAACATATTTAAATTAGAATGGATTATTAATTTTCAATTATGGGCCCGTAGCTCAGTTGGTAGAGCACCAGACTCTTAAGAACGAATGACGTTCGCTAGCGAACGTCGCTCGAAACCAGATATTATGAAGGCTAAGGCCTTGTGATTGTGAGATATCTGGGTGTCGCGGGTTCGAAGAGCGTTTGACGCAGGTTTAACCTGCGTCTATTCGAAATTCCCGTCGGGCCCATTTAAACATAAGAAAAGGTCTTTTTTCACCAAATTGACCGAAAACTTTAAATATTTGAGTAAAGTATTTAACTTAACTAGAATATATTTTAAATTACCGGAAATCTGTTAACTCCGATCGGCTGTTTAGCCAGGAGAGTTAAAAGGGTGGTCAGATCGATCAGTATACTTGAACACGATTTGGTTCCAAAATTCAAAATTCTTTCGAAAGAAGAAAAGAAACAGATTTTGGAAAGGTTTAAAACAACAGAACAAAAGCTTCCGAAAGTTTTGGAATCCGATCCCGTCGTGAAAAAGTTGAATGCAAAAACAGGAGACGTACTAGAGATAGCACGATCTTCAGATGTAAGTGGTCAGGCTCTTTATTACAGAATTGTTGAAAGAGAGTGAATTTTTTGGAGTAATGTAGTTGGTAGGTATGTCTTTCGTGACGCTCATTAAGAGCTTTGAAGAGGAGAAGGAATGGGTAAGGTATCAGATAGAGTCTTTCAACAATTTCACTGATTTTGGTTTACAGAAAATAATAAACGAAGTGGGGACGGTCAGGGTTGTTCAGGAGACAGAGGATCTGAAACTGAAATTCGGAGAGGTGGAGATAGGAAAGCCGATGGTTAACGAGGCTGATGGTTCTGCAAGGAGAATATATCCTAACGAGGCGAGGATTAGAAACCTAACGTACATGGCGCCTGTATACGTAACGATAACCCCCGTGTTCAACGGTGTACAGGAAAAATCAGAGAAGGTCCACGTGGGGGATTTGCCCATAATGATAAGATCAAAAATCTGTATGCTTTCGGGTTTGGATGATAACAAGACGATTGATGTTGGAGAAGATCCTGCCGATCCGGGAGGTTACTTTGTGATCAACGGGACAGAGAGAGTCCTAGTTCTGATAGAGGAAATCGCTTCCAACAAACCTATATTTGAAAAAGGCGGAGAAGGAGGAGTAACGGTAAGGATAAACTCCGAAAGATCAGGATTCAAGCAGAGGCATCTCATAGAGATGAAGCCCGATGGGGAGATGACAATATCCTTTGCGAATATCAAAAAACTTCCGATTGTGGTTTTGCTGAAGGCCCTTGGCATGGAGAATGACAAGGAATTATGTTCACTGATATCAAAGAATGAAAGGATTCTGAATGAATTCTATACGAATCTTTACGAAACCGATGTGATAACGGCTGAGGAGGCATTTGATTTCATAGGAAGGAAACTGAAGGTCTCGAAGGACTACGTCAAGGAAAGGGTCAGCCAGATTCTCGATCGTTATCTGCTTCCGCACTTGGGACAGGAAGTTGGTGACAGATTGAGAAAGGACAAATATCTGGCAAGAACCATAAGGAAATGCATCTCAGTCAAGCTTGGTTTTTCTCCTGACGATGACATAGATCACTATTCCAACAAGCGCTTGTTAATGTCAGGAGAGCTCTTTGAACAGCTCTTCAGATCAATACTCTTGGGCAGGTGGGGGTTGATAGCTAAAATGACGTACAACTACCAGAAATTGGTCAAGCGCGGGAAGTTCCCTTCAGTCCAGTCGATAATAGAGGCGAATACCGTTACGAAACAGATCCTTTCCTCGCTAGCGACGGGAACTTGGATTGGAGGCAG
The DNA here is from genome assembly GCA_964347025.1 of uncultured archaeon. Taxonomy (GTDB): domain Archaea; phylum Aenigmatarchaeota; class Aenigmatarchaeia; order QMZP01; family QMZT01; genus CS3-C152. The sequence goes on from CAYFWU010000011.1 coordinate 6,499, forward strand.
AACGGGCGTTTCGCAGAGGCTGGACAGAAGTTCTTACATAAAAACAATATCCCATTTACGATCCGTACTTTCTCCTTTAACCTCAACGCAAGAGCATTTCCTTGCGAGGCAGATACACCCAACCGAGTGGGGAAGACTGTGCCCTGCCGAGACACCTGAAGGTTCTTCAATAGGTCTGAGAAAACATCTAGCTCTCCTAACTGAAATAACGCCAGGTATCTCGGAAAAGAGGGAAAAGGAATTTATCAGTGTTTTGCAGTCAAAGGGGATTTAATGAAAAGAAAGAAGACAAAAAAGGCCAAAGTGAAGAGAGAACTGAAAGAAAAGGTTGACATATACTTCAATGGAGATTTCATAGGGGTCACGGGCAAACCAGAAGAGTTTACAAAGAGCATAAAGAAAAAGAGAAGGCACAACATACTGCCTGACGAGTTGAATATTTCTTACCATCCTGATTTCAACGAGGTAAGGATAAATACGGATTCGGGCAGAGCAAGGAGGCCTCTCATAATTGTGGAGAACGGGAAACCGAAGATCACGAATGATCACATACGTAAATTGGAGGCAGGTAAAATAACATGGAACTACCTGTTGAAACACGGCATAATAGAATATGTGGATGCGGAGGAGGAGGAAAACGCCTACATAGCCATAGGTCCGAAGGAGCTAACAAGGGAGCATACGCACCTGGAGTTAAACCCCATACTCATCCTTGGCATTTCGGCAAGTCTCACTCCCTTCGCCGAGTACAACAGAGGGGACAGGGTCAACTACGGATCCAAGATGGTGGGACAGGCGATAGGGGCACCTGTGGATAATTTCCTGATAAGAACTGATACGAAGTTCAACATCCTGACCTATTCTCAAGCTCCCATGGTGGAAACAAAGACCGATCGCATTCTTAAACAACATCCTTATGGGCAGAATATCGTTGTTGCAGTAATGTGCTGGGATGGATTTAACCTTAACGATGCCGTGGTCATAAACAAATCATCCCTGGAAAGAGGGATGTTCAGATCCTTCTACTTCAGAACTTACGAAACCCTTCGAAAGCGCTACTGGGGAGGACAGGAGGATATAATAAGCGTACCCGAACCAGGAATAAAGGGCTACAGAGGTGATGAATCATACAAAGACATACCTGAAGACGGGATAATAAACCCGGAAACCGTAGTCGAATCTGATTCTGTTTTAATAGGCAAGACCTCACCTCTCCGTTTCTTGACAGGAGGGGATTTCACGACGGATATAGAGAACAAGAGGGAGTCTTCCATAACCGTTCGTTATGGCGAAAGGGGTGTTATAGATAAGGTTCTGATAACCGAAACAGCAAACGGAGAACAGCTGTTCAAGATAAGGATAAGGGATGAAAGAATCCCGGAACTTGGAGATAAGTTCGCGACCAGGCACGGGCAAAAGGGAGTGACGGCCCTACTCGTTCCCCACGAAGATATGCCATTCACAAGGGACGGGGTTGTCCCTGACATAATTTTCAACCCGCATGGTATTCCTTCAAGGATGACAGTCAGCCAGCTTTTGGAGACTTTGGTTGCGAAATTCGGGGCGCTGAATGGAGAAAAGATTGATGGTTCCTCATTCAGCGGGATCAAGGAAGATTTCGTAAGAAAGGGACTGAACAAACTGGGTTTCAGGGACGACGGAAAGGAAACCCTGTATGATGGCAGAACGGGCAAGGTTTACAAGGTTATGATTTTCACCGGACCGGCCTACTACATGAAACTTGATCACATGGTTGCTGACAAGATACATGCCCGTTCAAAGGGTCCGGTGACCCTGTTAACCAGGCAGCCAACCGAAGGCCGGTCAAAGAGAGGCGGCCTAAGGCTTGGAGAGATGGAACAGCAATGTCTCGTAGGGCATGGAGCTGCCTTAACGCTCAAGGAAAGATTTTCATCGGACGAGACAAACATACCAATATGTAAATCATGCGGCCTGATAGCAATATACGACAAAAACAAAAACAAGACATCATGTCCCCTGTGCAAAGATTCGAAGGTACTCTGGGTTAACACATCTTACGCCTTCAAACTAACGCTTGATGAACTCAAATCAAGTTGTATGTATCCGAGGCTGAACGTGGTGGAAATATGAATACCTCAAAAATAAGTTCAATGGAATTTGGAATACTCTCGCCCAGTTTAATAAAATCCTTAGCCACGGTTCGGATTGTCACCTCCGATCTCTATGATGCGGACGGTTACCCGGTGGACGGGGGTGTGATGGATCCCAGGATGGGTGTCGTGGACCCCGGACTTCGCTGCAGAACGTGCGGAGGAACGATTGGAGACTGTCCAGGACACTTCGGTTACCTTGAGCTGGCAAGGCCTGTCGTTCACGTTCTCTACACCAAATACATATACCAGTTACTTAAGGCCACGTGCAGCAAATGCGGGAGACTGCTTAACAGGGATCCAAAATCCCTGGATCATGTTTCGAAAAGTCCCCTGAAGAAATGTCCGCACTGCGGCAGGCAAGGGAAAAAACTGAGTTTCGTAAAACCTTATACCTATTACCATGGTAAGGATGAGTTAAGTCCGTCCCAAATAAGGGAATGGTTTGAGAGGATGCCAAACGGGGAGCTTAAAAAGATAGGATTTAATGGAGGCAGACCCGAGTGGTTAATCCTGACGTTATTCCCAATACCACCCGTAACCATGCGCCCAAGCATCACGCTGGAGACAGGTGAGAGATCAGAGGATGATCTGACGCATAAACTGGTTGATATCGTAAGAATTAACCAGTCACTTAAAGAGAATATAGACATAGGGGCGCCGGAATTTATTCTGAACGATCTGTGGGAACTTTCACAGTATCACGTGGCGACCTACTTTGACAATGAATTGACAGGCATACCCCAGGCAAGACACAGGTCAGGACGTCCGTTAAAGGGAATAGTACAGAGACTTAAGGCAAAGGAGGGACGAATACGTGGGAATTTACTGGGTAAAAGGGTCGACTTCTCTTCCCGAACCGTTATCTCACCAGACCCTACGCTGTCAATAAATGAGGTCGGGGTTCCGGAACAGGTGGCAGCGGAGCTAACAATACCGGAAATAATCACGCCTCTCAACGTCAAGAACATAAAGGAATTGATAAGCGAGGGCGATGTTAATTACATCACAAGACCCGACGGGAGAAAGATAAAGGTCACAGAGGAAAACAAAAAAGACCTGATAAAAAATCTTACCAATGGATGGAGCGTTGATAGACAGCTACAGGATGGAGACGTCGTACTTTTCAACCGTCAGCCGTCACTTCACAGGGTTTCAGTGATGGTTCATAAGGTAAGGGTAATGCCCTACCGGACGTTCCGAATGAACCCCAGTGTATGTGCCCCCTACAATGCGGATTTCGACGGGGACGAGATGAATATACATGCCCTCCAATCAGAGGAAGCGAGGGTGGAGGCCTCAATGATTATGGACGTAAAGAACAACATAATATCTCCCAGGTTCGGAGGCCCTCTCGTCGGACTTGATCTTGATCAGATTTCCGGTGTTTACCTTCTTACCAACAAAGAAACCGTCATGACGAAGGAAGAGGCAACCCAGCTGTTTGCAGCCGCAGGTCTGGATGTTGACCTGCTTGATAAAGAAAAGTTAACGGGAAAGGAAATCGTTAGCGTTATGCTCCCCAAGGAATTGAACATGGAATTCAAGGCGAGTTCATGCAAGGAATGTGACACATGTTCAAAGGAGAACTGTGAATACGATTGCTGGGTTTCCATCAAGAACGGTGAACTTAAGAAAGGGGTTTTGGACAGCAATGCTGTCGGAGCCTTTAAGGGAAGGATCATAAACAAGGTCAGAAGACTGGTGGATGAGGAAAAGCTCAAGAATTTCATAGACAACCTCGGAAGGCTGGGTGTTGCGTATCTGATGTCAAGAGGATTTTCAATAGGCCTTTCTGATTTGGATCTGCCCTCAAATGTCAGAAAGAGGATAGAAAGGGAGATAGAAAATGCCCAGAAGGAGGCAAATGATCTTGTTGTAAAATTCAATAAAGATAAGCTAAAGGTTTTGCCTGGTATGACAACGGAAGAATCCTTGGAGACGCAGATACTTTCCGTCTTGGCTGAGGGACTAAACACGGTAAGCGACATAATGATAAAGAACATAAAAGAGAGCGATATTATACACATGACCAAGTCAGGTGCGAAGGGATCGAATATAAACACAACGCAGATGGCTGCGGTTGTTGGTTCGGAAACAATCCTTGGTAAAAGAATACACAGGGGTTACCTGAACAGGATAACTCCACATTTCAAGGCAGGTGATTTGTCCCCGACGGCTCATGGTTTTGTTGCGAGAGGATTCAAGCAGGGGCTAACGCCTTTTGAATTTTTCTGGAACGTTATGAATGGAAGGGAAGGCCTGATGGACAAATCCCTACGAACTAGAAAGTCCGGTTACATGCAAAGGAGACTCATGAACTCGCTGCAGGACTTAAAGGTAATGGAAGATATGACAATGAGAGACTCCAACGGAAACATTGTACAGTTCCGTGTAGGAGAGGATGGTGTAGACCCGACAAAATCGGACTGGGGAAGCCTTAACTGGATAGACCACATAAAACACGGGTGAAGAGATGAGATCGCAATTACCTCCAAAGATAATGAAGGATGTTGAAGATTATATTAGAGAGCATAACATATCAGATAGTGATGGGAAAGAAATAATGGAGAGGGTCCGAAAGTTCTACCGCAGGGCTCTATATGATCCCGAGGAAGCTGTCGGTGTGGTGACAGCTCAATCACTTTCTGAACCAGCTACGCAGATGACGATGCGTACATACCATTTTGCGGGAACAGCAGGAATCCAGGTTACCTTGGGTCTTCCTAGGCTCATAGAGATATTTGATGCCAAGAAGGAGCCCGAGACCCCGAGCATGACAATCTACCTAAAACCTGATTATCAAACAGAAACCAAGGCGATAGAGGTCGCGAAAAAAATAAAAGAGGTGAAGCTCAGAGACTTCGTTCTCACCGATGTGATAGATCTGGTGAACCTGACTGTTAAATGTAGGTTGGATTCTGACAAACTCAAGAAATTCGAACTTGAACCCAAGGGCCTCATAAAGCACATAAAATTGAAAAACATAGATTGCGAGGTAAAGGGCAACGAGTTGACAGGGATTTCGAAAAAGATGGAGAATGTGAATTTACACAAGTTAAAGTACAAGTTACTTGAGTCCCATATAAAGGGAGTGAAAGGCGTTTCGCACGTAATTGTCAGCAAGGATGAGAAAGGGGAGTGGTTCATAACCACGCTGGGATCGAATCTAAAGAAGGTATTTGATATAGACGGCGTGGATTACAAGAGAACGGTAAGCAACAACCCCTTCGAAATTTATGATCTGCTCGGCGTGGAGGCAGCCCGAAATTCGATAATAAGAGAAGCCATAGGCACGATTGAAGAACAGGGCCTGGGGGTGGATATTCGATACGTGACAATCCTTGCCGATCTTATGACGTCCACAGGAAAGATAATGGGCATCGGAAGGTATGGAATAGCGGGGAATAAGGACTCTGTTCTCGCACGAATGGCCTTTGAGGAGACCAAGAAACATATAATATCAGCTTCTGTTGATGGTCTGAAAGATCCTCTGAAGGGTCATGTGGAAAACATAATCATGAACCAGTTAATACCAATGGGAACGGGGGCTTTCGACCTGATAGGCAGAATACCGGAGGGGAAACCAAAACCTGAAAAGCCAGAGAAAATGGAGGAGAAAACAAAGGCAATCGTCAAGAAACCCAAACCAAAGAAACCGGTAAAGAAACCCAAAATCAAAAAGCCAAAGGTGAAGAAGCCTGCAAAGAAACCGGTAAAGAAACCAAAAGCTAAAAAGGTGAAGACCAAGAAACCGAAACCCAAAACCAAAAAGCCAAAGGTGAAGAAAACAAAGGCCAAAAAACCTTCGAAGCCCCGCGCCAAAAAACCAAAAAAGAAGGGCAAAAAGAAATAAGCTTAAATATACTTCTTAATAAATCTAAAGATATTCACATTAGAGGTAACGGATATGCTAAAGAATGAAATTGCAATCCCTAAAGAGGTGGAAGCCAGGATAGAAAATGGCAGACTCTATGCCAAAGGGAGCAAGGGAGAGGTAAGCAAGGAATTCAAACATCCGAATGTGAAAATGGGGATAGATAACGGAAAGGTTGTTCTAACCTCGGATATCGAGAGAAAAAAGACCAAGGCCATAATGGGAACATGGACTGTTCTGATAACAAACATGTTCTTGGGTGTTGAAAAGGGATGGAAGAGCGAACTGAAGCTCGTTTATTCTCACTTCCCTGTAAAGATGAAAGTGGAGGAAGGAAAACTTTTGATAGAGAACTTTTTGGGAGAAAGAAGACCCAGGGAGGCTCCCATACCGGAGGATGTCAAGGTAGATGTGGAGAAGAACACGATCTTCGTAACGGGAGCGGACAAAGAAAGGGTTGGCCAGACAGCAGCGCACATAGAAGAGGTTACGAAGGTGAAGGGTTACGACAGAAGGGTTTTTCAGGATGGATGTTTCATAACAAAGAAACCGTATGTTATAGAGGTGGAAAATGAAGGAGAAAGAGGAACTGCTAGAGGTCAGGAAGAAAATAAAGAAGAAAAAGCCTGAGTTCAAGAGGCAGGAATGGTTCAGAAAGAAGTCGCTAGGTAAGAAATGGAGAAAGCCCAGAGGTATACACTCTAAGCTTCGAAGACAGGAGAAAGCTAAGGGAGCGCTCCCGAGACCCGGTTACGGCTCCCCTTCCGGCGTAAGGGGTCTGAACAGGGAAGGCTACAGAGAGGTTATCGTGAGGAACGCGAAAGACCTTGAGAATGTAAACCCGAAAGAAGACGTTGCTGTTATATCAAAAACTGTCGGCAGAAAGAAAAAACTGGAGATTTTGGAAATGGCAAAGAAAAGGAATATAAAAGTTGGCAACTATAAATTAATTTAATAGATAAAGTTGATGTTTTATGGAAAAGTGTCCTATGTGTGGAACCTTAGGGAGGGTATGGAACAGGAAACCAGAAGCGTTCTTGTGCCCTAAATGTTACACCTTTTTCTCTAGATTCGGGGTTGTACTGGAAACAGAGAGCGAACCATCTGAACTCTGGACATGATACAATTTCGGGTATTTTTTTAACAAAAAATGAAAAAGTTTAAATATCTTACTTGGATATTTAACTATATGGCTGATATCCGCTCTATTGACATGAAAAGGGGCGAAATACGGGTGAACTTAAAGATTTCTAGGAATGAATACGAGCTGCTCAGCCAGGAAACAAGGGATCTGCTGCTCGTACCAACCCAACCGAACATCTTGGACAGGCCCCTGACAACTGGAAAACTCGGGAACAGCAACAGGATCATGCTTCCCAAGAAAATTTTGGATAAATACGAGATAATAGATCTCGAGAAGAAGGTTCCTGCAAAAACATTCAAAATAAATGATGAGGTTTACCTTCTCATAAAACTGAAAAGATCAAGCATTGGGATACCCATGTTCAAAGAGGTGAAATGATGGTGGTTACAACAGGCATCAGAAAACTGGACAATCTGTTAGGAGGTGGATTCCCATCGACCACGACAATACTTTTGTCAGGAGGACCCGGTTCAGGGAAAACGCTCTTGGCTCTCAAATTCCTCATGGAGGGCGTTCGTAAAAAGGAGAAATGCTGTTTTGTTTCGCTCAACGAAACCAGGGACGAACTTCTGAGGGCGTGTAAAAGGATAACCGGTTTGAAAGATGCCGAAAAATACATAGGGAAGAACCTAGCGATAGAACACATTCCCCTGGGTGAAAACATAACCATGAAGAAGTTCATAGACATCATCGCTTCCTACCCGGAAATAGACAGGCTTGTCATAGACAATGTTAACAAACTGCTGATATTCTCAGAGAGCAACAGATGTTACAGGTTACACCTCTCCGAACTGGTGAGACATCTGAAAAACGCGGGCTGCTCACTACTACTGTGCGAAACCAAAGGGGATAACATAGACACGGGAAACGGAGAATCTTTCGAGTGCGACGGTGTTCTCCATCTCTCATTCCTTGAACTTGAGGAGAAACCGATGAGAACCGTAACAGTTCACAAAATGAGATACGCAAATTTCGACCCTAAGATACCACATGAGTTTGTGATAGATGATAAGGATCTGAAGTTGGGGGCAACAAAGATCATATAGAAAAATCTAAATTATGAGGATATCAGAGCTATTCAGAAAAAACATTCTTGAAACAGGTGTCGGGGGAGTTGTAAACAAATTAAGGATAAAGAAAAGAAGGGACAGCCTTTTCTTTGGAGATATATTCATAGAGTATATAAGGGAATGCGAAGCCTCCGGTCACTCCAAGGAAATGATGGATATTGGTCAGAGATGGATGTTTCTTTATTTTGAACAACTCGTTCCGAGCACGGCAAAAAAACTCCCGTTAATGATTCTGAGCAGGATGATGAAAAGGGTCTGGATAAATCTAGGTCTCATGGAGGATTTCAACATCAAGATGAATAACGGTCTGGTGGATATAGAAACCAGAAAAGAGGCAATAACAGGAATTATCGGAAAAAACCAGTTCACTGTCGGCCTCTTTATGGGCATATGCAATTCACTGTTTAATTCCGGTGTTGATGTAGTCAGGGTATTGCAAACAAAGAATCTCAACAGGTACGCTTTCAAAATTAACAACAAAACCTTCAGAACCGAACACAAGGACAAGAAAACATACGACAGACTGAATTACTTCAAACCCATCAAAGGATTAACCCTGAAAGACGCCTTTGAAAGAAACATCTTCCAGCTAAGGGGCAACAGGATATACTTCAGGAATAAATCAGTTTACACTGTTGAGAACACACTCTTTCATTTGGTTGGAGAGAAGAATATTCTGACAAAGAGAATCTCACAGATCTCCTATAAATTCTTCAGCAATGTTGTTGATGCGGACACACCCGACACCAGGAAGTTGGGATTAATAAAAATTCTCCTACAGACAATGGGCTGGGGGATCGTAAAAATACTGACCAAGGAGAAAAAAATCGTTTTTAAGATAAGGGATCCTCCCTTTGGATTGCAAAGGGGAAGGGATAACTGGATTTTTCTGATCAATGCCATACTCGGTTATATGTGGATTTTGGATAAGGGTTTCAAGCTGAAAGGTTCAAGACACCACGGAAAACTGCTTGAGATTGTCTATTCGAAATCCTAGGAACACCAGTAATCAACCCCTTCCTTTGAATAACTTCTCCTCGTGTAGCAACCTCCCTTGCACTTCTCGAAAAATTTGCAATCCATACACTTGGGATTTAGTTTCGCCTTTTTCAGGAACCCACCGAGTTTCATTTTGTAAAATTCGTCAAACCTTCCATCAAGATCTCTGAAGATGTTGAACATGGGCTCCCTCTGTGTAACACAGTAGTAAACATCCCCGTTGTAGGCGAAGTTAACGAGAACCCCGTGCGATGCAACGCAGGGAACATGCGAAACCTTCAAATTCGTTTTAAAGTTTAATGGAAAGAACGGTTCACCGGACTCTATATGTTTCCCTCCTGTCCTCTCAGCGAATTTAGTCAGCTCTTTAAGGGATTTTATGTAACTTGTGGGTCTGATGTCGAAATTTTCTAGCGCGCAGCCACTCGACGGCATCATGTCCCATACCCTGCACCTCTGTAGGCCCAGACTCCTTGCAAATTTGAAAATATCAACTATTTCTCTTTCGTTCTCCTTTGTCAGGACGGTTTGCGATACGCAGGTTATTCCGATTTCATTCGCGTTTTTTAATGCACTTACCGCTCTGTAGAAGGAATCCTTCCTACCCCGGAGGTAATCATGTTTTTCGGGTTTTACACTGTCTATATTGGTTTGGATCTGGGACAGACCGAGAGATTTCAGTTCCCTTGCAAAACTCCTTGTTAAGGCAAAACCGTTTGTGTTCATGTGAACGACAAAATCATGATCCTTCGCAATCCTTACAGCCTCTCGTATTTTAGGATAGACCGTTGGCTCTCCACCAGAATAGGTTATCTGGTTCAGCCCAGAATCCTTGAGTATTCTTACAAGTTTTTTGAGATCGGTTAAACCCATGTATTCCCTCTTTATCTTGGCCCTGTTACCAGAGTTGGCGTAGCACCATATACAGTTTAGATTGCAGTTATTCGTAACCTCTATAACAGCCCAGACAGATGATTTTTTCCTTCTGAACCGTTTAACCTTCTCCATTGCATCGTTCTCTTCCCAGTCGAACGTAACCACACACATTTCAGTCACCCACCATCCTCATAATCGTAATTAATACAGGCAGACAAATGAATGAGGATAGAATAGCGAATCTCGTCCCTTTCAGGTTGTTTTTCTGAAGGTAGAAAGAGGCAAGAAACAGGAATGGAATCAATGGATAAAGTTTTGAAAATTCGAAGATCACAACACACATCAAAAAAACCCCGGCTGTTATGTAAATCACGATCTTTGTTACACTGAAACCGAAAACTATCGGGAGCGTTCTCATGCCTATGGATTTATCCCCCCTATAACCCCTCATATCCCCGAGCATGTTTATTGCGAAACCGAATAGAAAGATTAACGGAAAATAGGATAACATTTCGAAATTCAAAAACCCGGTGACACCGGCTCCTATAAAAAAGGTCAGGGCCATGCTGAACCCCGTGAACACATTTTTAATTCTCATCTCCTTTACCCTGAATCCCGAGTAAATTAGCGACAGGACAATAAGGAACGAATAAAGGATCGTAGACACAGGTGAGAGAAAGATTGATAAAAACAGGCCCGAAAGAAAAAGAATAAGAATGATTTTTCTTCCGAGATTGACATCAAGAACGAAGATGTTCAAGATTTTGTTGCTTACGAGATCTTCCCTCCTGTCTGTTAGATGGTTGTAGGCATAGCTTGCCCCAGTTCCCAATACTATTGCAAGGAAGAGGAGAAAAATTTTGAAATCTGTAAGATTGAAGAGCAGATAACCAGACAGGGACATCCCGGTTACAAAGAGACAGGTCTCTATTCTTATAAATGACAAGAACTCTTTGAGAATAAATTTAATTCCCATACGTTTATATAATATATATGTTTTTGGTATATATATCGTTTTTATGTTTAAACATAACCCTGATCTGCACAATCCGATCAAAGTTATAAGTTTCGAACCAAAATGTTAAAAATGATCCCAAGGGTTTACGAATTTCTCAGGAAAGTTCCGAAAGGGAGGGTAACTACCTACAAGGAATTGGCCAAAGCCTCTGGTACCCATCCCAGAACAGTCGGTTTGTTGATGAAAAAGAATAAGGATCCTGTTAACATCCCGTGTTATAAGGTCGTGCGCTCTGACGGCTCGCTTGGAGGCTATTCAGCAGAGGGAGGGGTCAAAACAAAGATTCGACTCCTCAGAAGGGATGGAATCGAGATAAGGAACGGTAAAATAAACCTTAAAAAATACCTTTTCAAATTTTAGTTATGAAGAAGGGAATGAAGCTTCCGAAAAAGGATGTTGTCGTTTTCGTTGTGAAGGAAGTCATGCAAAAGCACAAAAAAATAAATTCCCAGATCGAATTCACAGAACTCGTCAACAAAAGCCTGAAAAGGGTTGACCCAAAACTAACGATATCCCCCAGAAGGTTACGTCTGCTGTCCCTGAATTTGCCAAATCTGAAAGTAACCATAGAAACCAAGAAGGGCAGGCTAAGGAAAAAATGTCCGTCATGTTCGAAATCTTTACGAAGGGTATACACAAAAAATCTGAGGGGGAAGAAACTCCTTTACAAGCTCGTATGTTCCAGATGCGGATACTCAGGAAAGGATGGAAAGTGGACTCCAAAGAGATACGTATTTTTAAGAAAATAATTAAATGTAAATCACGCGAACCTTTCTCAGTTCCTTTATGTTTCTTGCTCCAACCAAGAACATTGCATCCCTCAACTGTGAGATTATCTTCTCCAGATGTTTTCTGACGGCTTCCGAAGATTCTGTTGCCGGCTTCAGTAAGGGAAGCGCGAATCCTACAAGCGAAGAACCCATCGCAATCGCCTTAGCCACCTCTGCTCCGTTCCTTATTCCTCCGGAGGCGATGATAGGGACCTTAACTGATTTTACCACGTCCCTCAAAGCTTCTGCTGTTGGGATTCCCCATTCCTCTATATGAGAGAAATCATCCTTCGTCCGAAAACTATCGACTTTCACCCAGGAGGTTCCTCCCGCCCCTGCAACGTCAATCGCCTTCGCGCCAGCATTAACCAGTTGTTTTGACAGCTTTCCGGATATCCCGAACCCCACCTCCTTCACAATAACAGGAAACTTCGCCTTCTTGCAAACGTAACCTATCTCTTTCAGGAGGTTCTTCCAGGAACGATCTCCCTCCTGCTGGGCGAGTTCCTGCGCAGGGTTCAAATGGATCGCCAGCCCGTCCGCATTTATGGAATCAACCAGCGAAAGTATGTTTTCCAATTTATACTGCGGTAGCTGAACCGCTCCTATATTCCCGAGAAGGAACATCCCTTTCGCCACATCACGTACGAAATATGTTCGAGCGAGCTTCGAATCTTCCAGCATCGCCCTCTGCGATCCAACGCCCATCCCTATCCCGAGCGCTTCCGCCGCTCTAGCGAGGTTCTTGTTGATCCGTTCCCCTTCCTTCGTCCCCCCCGTCATCGCCTCTATGAACAAGGGATAATTGAACTTCTTTCCAAGGAATTTCGTGGACAGGTCGATCTCGTCCTTGTCGATCTCAGGGAGCGCGCGATGCTCGAGCTCAACATGTTCGAAACCATTCGATTTAACAAATTCGACATTCTTCTCTAAACAAATCCTTATGTGATCATTCTTCCGGGATCTGGTGATAGAAGACATATTAATGTTATTGGTTTGATTTGATTTATAATTTTTAAATCGGGTATATGTAAGTTTTAAAAATAAAATGTGTTAAAAATATAGATAAAGTGAGGATATGGCAGAACTAACAGAAGGTGGCGTTTACATTCCAAAAGATGTGATCGTTATAGCCAGCAGTTTCGAGGGAGTTATCAATGATGGCGCCAGGGAGTGCGGGTTAACTTCTTTTAACGCTTACCAACAAATGGAGGAAGGTAAAGGAAAATTTTTCGGTCGAGTTGTACAACCAGAAGATTTCGAAGGCATAGCCGCAAGTAGGGAAATACAGGCTTTCCTAAAATTAAGACCTCCCGTAGAGGTCGCTGAGGATTACCTTACTGTTATCGAGGTCATTGAAAATTACCCAACCCTAATTGATGCCATGTTAAACGACCCAACCAACCCCTCTGTATATGACCCGTTAATAGAGAATTTCAATTTAAGGAGAGAAGAATCAGAAGAATTAAGGGTGAGATTCAATAAGGCTTTTTATGCTGAAAGGAAGAGAATGCAAAACAGGGGTTGGAACGCATGGGCAAACACACAATCACCCTTCCCGGAATCCATAGAAGAGTTAAGAAAACTGCAGGAAACACAGAAATACGAAGATGATGAAATGAGGATAACACTGCTTAGTGGATTCGTTCCTAGATTCGCTACATCAAAGGATGAGGAATCAACTTATCACCTATGTAAAATATATTCACAGTTCGGTAAGCTCAAATCAAGCGATGTCGGTGAAGCCGATAAATGTTTAATACCACGTCACGGAATAATAGGAAAGGAAAGGACGAGAGATAAGGTCAAACAGTTGAAAGCGTTTGCTGAAGAGTTTGGCGTCCCTCACAGTCAGGTGTGGAGACTTAACGACAGGTATGATATCGACCAACAGCAGGAACTATGGGATACCGGATTTCATTACCAATTCTTGATAAAAGGCGGATACGCGTTCCCGCACGATTACGTAAAGGCAGAGCAGGATAAGATAGTTGTTGTTCTGGATAGGAAGGGCATGGCCAAGGAATTAGGAAGATACGCCGAACAATGGGGATTCTAATTTTTAAAGTTCAAATCCAATCCTAACTAATGAATGATGATGAATGCTTTCTGGTTTCCATCAATGCCTACCACAGGATAAACCCGGATAGTTTTTTCAGGAGGAGTATTTCTGAAGAGGATGTGGACCATCTTGGAAACACACTCGTTTTCCTAGGATTCAATGAATTTAAGGAATTCGCGAAAAGCGAAAAAGAATATTATGTTGTTCTGAAACTCATAGAAAAGAACATAGAGAGAGTTTGCGAATTTCTCTTTTCAGGTAAAAAGAGAGAAAATTTTCAGAAGGTATTTGAAGATCTGAAAAAAGAGGTTGAAGAGGAAGTTCTGAACGATTTCGCAAAGTTTTTTAAAGAGGAGATGAATAAATTAAATAAAATTTAAGCTTGGAAGGTGGTGATTATGAAGGTAACCGCAATCGCAAATTCGAATATCGCTTTGACCAAATACTGGGGTAAGCGCGACAAAAAAATGATGCTTCCATTCGCTGGAAGCGTTTCCATGACCTTGGATAGCATGTTTACTAAGACGACAGTAGAATTCGACTCAAAGTATGATAGAGATATCTTTGTTCTTAATGGAAAGGAGCTAAAGGATGGAGAAGAGTATGAAGAAGTAGTTGACCATCTTAACCTTATACGTGAGATGGCTAAAGTAAAGGAACATGCAAGGGTTGTTTCAGAGAATAACTTCCCGACAGCGGCTGGACTCGCTTCCTCTGCTTCCGGTTTTGCAGCTCTAAGTCTTGCAGGATCGAAGGCAGCGGGACTCAATCTTGATGAGAGAGGGCTTTCCATACTTTCAAGGAGAGGATCAGGATCCGCTTCGCGTTCAATAGCAGGAGGATTCGTTCACTGGCACAGGGGTGAAAAGGAAGACGGTTCGGATTCATTCGCTGAACAAATCGCCTCACCAGACCACTGGGATATCAGGATGGTCGTGGCTGTGACGACAAAGGCAGAGAAGAAGATCAAAAGCCGAGCAGGGATGGCACAGAGCGTAGATAACTGTCCTTATTATTCACAGTGGGTAAAGGAGTGCGAAAAGGATATAGAGAATGTGAAGAAAGCGGTAAGGAAAAAGGACTTCAAGCTATTAGGGAAGACAGCGGAAATGAATTGCCTAAAGATGCATGCGGTTATGATGACCACCAGCCCGCCGATCATATACTGGACCCCATCAACCATTGAAGTCGTAACTGCCGTTCTCTCTTGGAGAGAAGAAGGCTTGGAATGTTACTTCACCATAGATGGCGGACCGCAGGTAAAAATTATATGCCAAGGAAAGGATGCAGAAGAAATAGAAAGGCGTTTGAAAAATATGGGAGTAGCGAAGGAGACCCACATATGCAAGATCGGAGGGCCTGCAAAGGTCGTTGAAGATCATTTGTTCTGATGAAAATGAAAATGTTCATATTCGATATTGATGGAGTGATATTTGATAGCATCAAGGAAACAAATACTGCAGCTTTGCAGGCCTTTAAAGAGATAGAAGAGAAGGATCTAACCAAAGATGCTGGATTTCTTGAAAAATTAACGAATCTAAGACCTTATATAAGAAATGCCAAAGATTATTACGTCATAATAAGATTGATTCTAGAGGGAAAGATTACTGATAATGTCTCGGTAAAACAAATGAATTCTTGTATAGAAAAGTGGAAAAGCAAGATAGACTTATTTCACAAAAAATTCTATGAAGTAAGGGGGCGAATGGAGAAATTAGATTACGATAATTGGATTTCCCTCATCAGACCCTATCCTGGAGTAATAGAAACCATAAAATCTCTGAAAGAAGAAAATATACTTAGTTTTAGCACAGCAAAAGACATCAAATCAGTATTTATACTTTTAAATAAATTTGGCTTGGATTTTACGGAAGATCACTTTGTTGGGAATGAAATTTCTCTGGACAAGAACGTACATATCAAAACACTTTCAGAACGGTTTGGTATACCCTTCAAAGACATATTATTTATTGATGACTTATTTTTTCAACTGATGTCTGTGAAGGATTCTGGAGTAAAACTTGCAATGCCTAGCTGGGGTTATTCTACGGAAGATCAAAGGAGGAAAGCGAAGGAAATGGGTATATCTGTACTGACACTGAACAATTTAAAACAACAATTAATGGAGGTCTTTGAATGACTGAGTACTTTGACGTTGTTGACGATAATGATAAAGTGATAGGAAAGGCAACCAGGGAGGAATGCCATTCAAGCCCTCGTTTTAGACACAGAGGAGTCCACGTAGTAATTTACAATTCAAAGGATCAGGTTCTTCTCCAGAAAAGATCAATGAATAAGGATCTCTATCCTGGCGTATGGATAGAAGCCGCTTCAGGACACGTGGAATCTGGAGACACCTATGAGAACACAGCGAAACGCGAGCTTAAAGAGGAACTAGGCGTTGAGACCAAACTGAAGAAAATTTCGAAAATTGTTTTTAACGGAGAGAAGGAAAGGGAATTCATAATGATTTTTATGGGTAAACATGACGGTCCTTTCAAGATTGAAGAGGATGATATTGAGGAAGTGAAATTTTTCGGTGTTGAGGAGATAAAAAGAATGATGAAGGAATACCCAGAGGATTTCTGCATTGCAACACCATTGATATTTAAAGAATATCTCAAATTCAGGAATATGGAAAAAGAGAGACACAAAGTTGATGATGAGAAAGAGATGTTTGATGTCATTGATGAAAACGATAGCGTGATAGGGAAGATGACCAGAGGAGAGGCGCACGGGGGGAGTATGAAACTCCATAGGAAAATTCACGTCTTAGTTTTCAACTCCAAAGGAGAGGTTTTCATTCAGCGAAGATCAATGACAAGAAAGCAGAATCCAGGCCAATGGACATCTTCTGCTGCAGGCCATGTGAATTCAAGGGAAACGTACGAAGTTGCCGCGCGCAGAGAGTGTAAAGAAGAATTAGGGGTAGATATCGAACCTTCTCTTGTTACAAAATATCCTTTCCAAGCAAGGGATGAAAAGGAAATCATCTCGGTTCTTGAAGCAAAACATAATGGTCCCTTCACAATACACCCGGAAGAGGCCGACAAGTCCATGTTCATCCGGGTCAAAGACTTGGTCGAAAAATCAGAGAAGGGAGAAATGAAGCTCACTGAACATTTTGCCAGATCGCTTAAGGAATACCTTAAAGCGAAGGGAGGTTGATATTATGGTTGAGGTTAGTGCACCAGGTAAATTGTTTTTGTCTGGTGAGTGGAGTGTTCTAGAGGTTGGAAACCCAGGGATCGTTACAGCTGTTGACAAAAAGGTTTTCGCAAGAGTTGAAGATAGCGATAAGATAATCGTAACGGTTGATGATTTCAAGATAGAAAATGTGGAAGGAGAATTCGACGGAGACGAACTGAAATGGAAGAGTGAATTAACAGAGGATCAAAGGGAAAAACTAATTTTCATTAAAGGCGCGATTGAGACCACTTTGAAGTATCTGGGTGAATACAAGCCTTTCAAAATAAGAAGCTGGGGTGAACTTTCACAAATAGAGGTTGACGGTGAGGTTAAAAAAATAGGTTTCGGTAGTTCGGCCGCGGCTGTTGTTGTTGCCGTCGCTAGCCTACTTGCTTTCAACGGGAAAGACATATCGACACGTGAGACCAAGGACGTAATCTACAAGCTTTCTACCATTGCTCACTACTTTGCTCAGGGCAAGGTAGGATCAGGCTTCGATGTAGCTGCCTCGACCTTTGGAGGGGTATTTGTTTACAAGAGATTCGACCCCGACTGGCTACTTGAACAATTGAAATCAGGCAAGTCGGTTAAGGAGATCACAGAAATGGAATGGCCAAGCTATTTGGTCGAAGAACTCGAAATCCCCGAGGATCTGAACTTCATTGTTGGATGGACCAAAGAATCGGCTTCAACTTCCGCAATGGTAAAACAGCTGGATGAATGGGCAAAATCACACCAGGACGAATACAAAAGGTTATACAATCAGATAGCCAACCTTGTTCGTGATCTGATCCCTGTATGGAAGGAGAAAAATAGGGAAAAGATACTTGAACTGATAAGCAAAAACGAGGATTACCTAAGGGAACTTGGTGAAAAGTCAGGGGTTAACATCGAAACACCAGATCTGAAAAAACTGAGTGATATAGCGAATAACAACGGCGGAGCTGGAAAGCTATCTGGAGCGGGTGGAGGAGACTGCGGTTTTGCTATAACCTTCGATAAAGAAAGTGCAGAAAAGATAAAGAACGAATGGGAAGAAGCCGGTCTCCACTTTCTTGACGTAAAAATGGCGAAGAAAGGAGTTGGTTAGGATCCCTCCAGTTTGACTCCTTCAACAGATAGTTCTGTTTCTATTGGCTCAAAACCAAGATCCTTTATTGTTTTTATTAATTTTTCTTTATCTTCATGATAACATAGCATGGTTCCTCCGTAACATGCCCCGCACATTTTGGCAGCTCCCCCAATATCTGTCACCGCTTTTGATATTTCTTCGGTTTCAGGAATTGAAAGACCCAGTTTCGTGAGATTTTCATTTGCCAAATTAATCAGCTCTTTCATCCTCTTAAAATCCTTTCTTTTAAGTACCTCGCGCATTTCAAGGGTGGCGTCCCCAAGATTTTTTATTATTGGATCCCTCGAGGAAGGATCCAGATTCATCACCATTTGCACAAGTTCTCCTGTTGTTTTTTCTGGGGTTTTAGTGTGCACAAGAACGAAGTTCTCGAGTTTGTAAGGAATTTCTTCCCTTAGAGAGTCTATTACATTGGGATCGCCCTTCTTGAACCACACGAGCCCTCCGAAGCAACATGCAGAATTATCTCCGCCGCTTGGTTTTCCGTGCATGAATTTTTCGAGTTCATACGCGAAGTCATTTACCTTGTGATTTGAAAGATCTTTCCCATAGAGTTTTGAAATAGCTTTTGTGAGTGCAACGTTAATTGAGGCAGAAGAACCCAAGCCTGCTCCTGCCGGAATCTCGGAATATATCACCACTGAAACTCCTGAATCAGCTTCCACAAGTTTCAAACATTTACCGACAAGTATCTTCAAGGCCTTTTCTCTATTCTTGGTTTTTGATAAAACTTCTGAGAAATCATTTTTTTCGTCCCCCCTTTCCCATAACTTCTCCATTTCTTCCGTGTGCCTGTTGATTTCATCCAGATCAGATTCCAATTTAAAATCAAAATTCTTGCTCTCGATGATTACTTTATCGCTTTTTTCAACTTCTATGAAACACCTCTTTCCAATAGCAGCTATTATTGCAGGTTCACCATATACGACAGAATGTTCCCCTATTAAATGAACCTTCCCAGGAGCGGAAACCTTAACCATAAAATCACCTAGAATTAAGAATTTTCAATTTCTTATTTAAATAGATTTCACCCTCTAAAAATATTTAAATGCTGAGCCTTATACTTATCATTAAAAAGGCGATTTTATGGCTGTTAAAACTGACAAGAACAAGTGCCTGCGCTGCGGAGGATGTGTAGGAGTTTGCCCGCAGGTGGCTCTGGATCTAACAGAACACGGACTAACCTGCGATCCCAAGAAATGCGTGGACTGCGGGATCTGCGTTAACTTCTGTCCTGTTGAGGCATTGAGCCTGAAAAAATAATTTATTTTAAACATCAATCGAAAAGGGTTACATGGTAAAGAAAGTTCTCGTTGGTGGGGTTTTTAATCTGGTACATCCAGGCCATGTTTTTTTCCTTAAAAAGGCGAAGGAGCTCGGAAATTACCTGATCGTTGTTGTTGCGAACAATAGAACCGCCCACCTTACGAAGAAATATCCAATTGTTGATCAAAAGATAAGGAAGAGGAACATCGAGAAACTGGGGATAGTTGATAAGGTCGTTGTGGGTGACCGAATAGATTTCATGAATGTCGTTAGGAAGGAGAAGCCCAACGTAATAGTCTTGGGATACGATCAGAAAATCAACGAGAAGGAACTGAATAAAATGTTAACTAAGGAAGAAATTGATTGTAAGGTTGTAAGAATAAAGAATGTTCTTAAAGGATACAAAACAAGCAAGATTGTAAAAAAGAACGAAGAGGACTGAATTCAACCAAACCTTCTGAGAGTCCTCTTCGCAATCAAAAACGGATAACTCGTCTAATCTTTATCTTCTCTTCCTCTTTGCTTTTGTCTTCTTTTTCGCTTTCCTCTTTGCCTTTTTCTTGGCCATCTTAACACCCTCCTAATTAAAAATTTTTAATTTTATTTCAATTATTATTAAAACAAAATTAGTATTTAAACTTTCTTTATTTTTTACAAAAACCGAGAACTTTTTTTATCAAATTTGCCGCAATTATTGCACTCGGAGAATTTATTTTTGTCGCTGCAGATTCAACAATATCCATCCCGATTAACTTATGTCTGCAAACCTCTTTCAGAACTTTCGTTACTTCCTCAAAATTCATACCTCCGGGTTCCGGCGTTCCAACATCCATCGCTAGTAATACGTCTAGATCTATCGTCAGATATATAGGATTTTCTATGTTTTTCAGATCTTTTTTTACCCGTTTCGAATCTTCTTCCTTTGTCCAAGAGTGACAACCTATTTGTCTGATCTCGAATTTTTTCATGGCGTGGTAGGCCCATGTGAAGTGCGAATAGGGCTCACCCAAAAATTCCTTTGCCAAATCCATGTGTGCGTCGAGATCAACCACAGTCAACTTCCTGGGTCTCAGTGAATTCAGTATACCCAAAGTTATCAGGTGATCCCCTCCAAGGAATACGGGGAAAACCTTTGGGTTCGCTTCAAAGATTGATTTTATCGTGTCCTTTATTCTTTCCTCCGTGAGCTTCCAGTTTCCAGGCACGACTTCTATATCCCCTAAATCGCAGAACTTGAACGCTTCGAAAGGGTTCGTTTTCGTTTCAGGATCATACCCAACGAGGTTCCGTAAAGCTTCGCGTATAAAAAGAGGACCGTATCTCGTAGGAGAGCCTGTCTGCGAGAAATCCCATGGGATTCCAACTAGAACTACATCCGCTTCCTCTATCGGATATTCGTAGTTGAATGTGCGCTTCAAATAAAGCATATAGATTTTTATACTCGACGGTTTTATATAATTATGAAAATCAAGGAGATGCAGGATAAAGCGGTTGATCTCATTCGAAGGATAGATGAGAGGAACAAGGGAGATCACGGGAACGAAGCGATCTTCGCACACACCATTGAGGAGATCGGGGAGATCGCAAGGGAACTCTACAACCAGAAGTCAGGGAGAGCGAAGCTCGATAGAAAAAACCTGGCGGGAGAAATTGCTGACGTTTGCCTACTTCTTTCCCAGCTCGCAAAGAACTTTGACATAGATCTCCAAGAGGCGGTAGAAAAGAAGATCAAGGAACTGGAGGAGAGGGCAAAGGAATAAAAATATAAAAATCACTACTTTTTAATGAGTATAAAGAAAGGTGAGCGATATGAATAAAATCATTATCTATCCTGGAGCTTTTAACCCATTCCATTCGCATCATCGGCATGGTATGTCATATTTTGGAAGATGGTTAAAAATGGATAACGGGCTTCTGATCCCCTCTTATAATCACCCTGAAGAAAAGGACCCCGAAAATTTCGAAAACAGGGTAGAAATAATAAAAACATTTCTGGAGGAGGATCCATTAAGTTTCCCTGTTGAAGTCTCGCTTGATGAGAAAATAACTGGAAGCACTGGAAGAACTATTATAAACGAATGTGAAAGAAGAGAGGGAGACAAATACCTTCTTGTAGGTCTGGATGCAGTTTTAGAAAAGCTTGAACAAATGGAAGATTATAAGAAAATAATGGAACTGACAAAACTTATAGTAAACGATTACGACGTCGAAATTACTGACATAAAAGAATATCCTAATGAAACGCACATAGACACGAAATCAGGTGGTATAACCCTGCCTGTAAAAGGGGATAGAATCATAATTGGCAGCAATCCTTTCAGGGGTTTGCATTCAACTGATATAAGGGAGAACCCGGAAAAATATCTTTATCTTTACCCTGAAAAGACAAAGAAACTGATAGAGAAATATTACATCAAAAAGGATTAGAACTTACCTAACCTGCTTGATCATTTTTCTGTTCCCGATCTCCCAGTATTCAACTTCTTTCCCTGGCTGAACCCTGTCTTTCAGATCCTCGGGTATGTGACACTCGAACATTGAATAGTCTCCAAGGTCCATTAGTTGGGCGAGATTCCCTGTTATGGAGACGACCTGTGCCCCCTTCTTAAGGATTATTGGTATCTGGCATGAGGCAGACGTTGGCTTAAGAAGGGTTCTCTTCTTATTATCGAAAACACCCATTGCCTCGACCCTCGCTTTCGTTGATCCGTGTTTTCCCGGCTTGGATTTGGTTATTTTAGAGACCCTGCAGGGCTCACCATCTATCATAACGTAAGATCCAACCTTCAGATCCTTGACTTCCCCCACCTTTTCAGCCATAGAAAACCTCAGAACTTTAATTTAGTAATATTGTGTTATTGTCATAAATAAGTATTGTTTACCATGATTTGTAATCACTGTCTAAAAGTAATAGTATACACTAAACTATAGAAATCTTTATAAAGGACTAAATTATAAATATATTAGCGTTTAGATAAATATAATCACTTAAAGGGAGTGAAATGGTTCCTAAAGATGAAAAAAAGGATAAAAAATGTCCTGAATGTGGGTCAGACGATCTAAGACATGATCCTTCAAGAGGAGAAATGGTATGTTCACGATGCGGTCTTGTTATTGATTCTTCTATGATTGACACCACACAGGAATGGAGAGCATTCGATGACAACCAGAGATCAAGAAGGGTTAGAACAGGTGCTCCCTTAACCGTTACAAAGCACGATCAGGGTATAACGACAGAGATCGGAAAGGGAAGAGGCGAACTTTTCAAGGTGGCCGCGAAAAAGCGAGCTCAATACTACAGGCTTTCAAAGTGGCACAAAAGGCTGATAAAATCAAAAGACCGGAATCTTTCTTTCGCTTTCTCTGAACTTCAGAGGTTGATTTCTTATCTTTCACTTTCTCAGGCAATCCATGAGAAGGTTGCGAAGCTTTATGAGAAAGCAGTGGAGAAAGGGCTAGTTCGAGGGAGGTCAACAGAGTCTATTATAGCCGCTTTATTGTATACCACGTGCAGAGAGGAAGGGGCTCCAAGAACGTTAGACGAGATCTCGAAGGCATCAGGCATATCCAAGCGTGACATAGGAAAAACATACAGATACATCGCTCGAAAGCTGGATATCCGAATCCTTCCGGCGAAGCCGCAGGATTACATTCCGAGGTTCGGATCTTTACTTGGCCTGGACGAGAGGGTACAAGTGCGGGCGGTTAAAATACTTGACGAGGCAACCAAATACGATGTCACCAGCGGAAAGGGGCCTATAGGCGTAGCGGCCGCTGCTTTGTACATAGCAGCTGTTCTCGAGGGAAAGAAAAAGACGCAAAGGGAAGTTGCGGATGCGATAGGCGTAACAGAGGTTACGATCCGAAACCGCTACAAGGAAGTTGTAGAGAGGCTCGGCATAAAGGATGAGGTCGAGGAAAAGGTCAGGGAAGAAGAGGAAATGATGGAATAAAACCTCTTTCTACTTCACTTTTAATATTTCTTTGATACCGGCATCAGTCTTAATCCCGGTTGCACACAAATGAGTTCTTGATGCTTTGAAACCCCTCTTTCGGAGGGTTTCGATGACATTTTCTATTTTCGGTGAACTCTTTCGAAGAGATTTCGCTGTCTTGTGGAGATCATAATAGAACGGGACATCTATCTCTTCTGAACACAGCATGATCTCTTTCCTTTTTGTAAATTCGAATTTGGAAAGCAACTTTTTACAAAAACTTCTGTCCTGGATTTTTCCCGTCCACAGAGGCCCTAGAACATTCATTTCACCCTTGCAGTTATCACAATTGCTTCGTATTTCAATTATCTTGCTGTGGCATTTGGGACAATAGGAGATTATTTTAATCTTGGAAAGGTTTTTATCCGCCCCGCGTTTTATCAAACCTACTGTCCGAAAGTAATGGTTTCCGTGTGAATACAGCGGCTCAAACGTGAGATTGTGAAGAGCAAGATTCTGAAGGACCGATGTTATGAGAACACGAACACCAAGCTCTTTCGGGAAGTCCGTTACCCCCACAAAAATCCCATACCTTCTTAAACAAGCTTTTGCAAATTTCCCTGCAAGCGCCCCGGAATCAGTCGCTGTAACCCCAAGGATGGAATCCTTATGCAAAGCGTACCCTACGTTCCGCAGGTATCGGATGGGCGATCCGAAGGGATCTATATCCACGAAATCATGTTTTCTTTTTTCCAGGAACAGCGAATTGGCGTCTTTTTGATGGATTTCGTATTCGGATTTTTTGATCTTGTTGATTTTCAAATTCTTTTCCATCAACCTTACAGCCTTTGGATTCACGTCGTTGAAAGCAACATTCCGAACACCCATAACCTCTTTTAAAATTCTTATCCCGCGGACTCCTGTGGCAGAGAGCGGATCAAGTATCTCCTCAGTTCTGAACAACCGAAGTATCGCGATGGTCACATTTCTCTGATGTTCCATATCCGGGTTGTAAAAGGTCTCACTCTTTTTAGTTAGTGATTCCGAGGGAACGAAAATGTTCGCTGAACCTTCACTTATTTTTTTCATGAAAAGTGATTTGGAAAAGAAAATAAAAAGATATGGGACAGGTGGGAGCTTCAAGCAGACGCTCGCTAGCGAACGTCAAACGCTCTTTGAACCCACGACACCTCGGTCTTCAGCCGAGCGCTCTCCCCCTGAGCTACTGCCCCATATAAGCAATATTAAATCTGGGATGATTTAAAAATTAATACGTCACAAAACCAGTGTCAGATCCCTTTATCCTGTACATCTTCCCTGCCTTGAATCTGTTCACCACTACTTCCAGAAGCTTCTCCATCTCACTGAAGTGGTCAGAACAGAGATAGATTGAAAGTATGTCCTTTTTCGTTCTGGTGTCCATGTTGATCTGGAAGATCAACATCTCTTTGCCCGGTTTTTTCCCGCAATCCCTGAAGTTACAGCCACTCTTCATTCTTCTTATATCACAATATTTGCTGACAACATCAAGAAGTTCCATGTTATGATATTGGAAGGAAGATTCAAAAAGCTAACGTCCCGGGCAGGAATTTCGAACGACGCTCGCTAGCGAACGTCAAACGCTCTTTGAACCTGCGACCTTTCGGTTAACAGCCGAACGCTCTACCACTGAGCTACCGGGACAATA
>CAYFWU010000012.1:0-320 GCA_964347025.1 uncultured archaeon
CCCTGGAAGCAGGAAAAGGACACCAAGTTCTTGAAGATATTTGAGGGTGGGCTTCCGTTAGGTCCATTTGACCTGTATTTCCACAACAGTTTCCTGGTTTTCAGGTTAACTGCATAAAAATAACTATCCATCGAGGGAAAATAAACTATATCCTTGTAAATTATATGGAATGTGGTGCTTCCTCCAGGACTCCAGTTCCATATGCGTGTGAATTTGCGGGTTCTCTTGACCTCGACATCCTCTATTTCTGCATCAAAGTCTGTGGTCTCAAACCCTTCAAATCCGATGTCCATAATTCTTCACACTCCATTACTCCTTCG
>CAYFWU010000012.1:330-29537 GCA_964347025.1 uncultured archaeon
CCTCGCCTTTGGGCACTCCCAAATCTTTCCCTTCGAATATTAAGAAACTTGTATCGTAATCCGATTTCTGTTTGTATTCGCTCTCACTCGAGTATTCGCTTTCTATTTGGTAGTCGGAAAGAGAAATGCTTTCCTCTTTTTTTTCTTTGTACTTGCTGTCTTCAGCAAACTCTTCTATGTGAGTTTCCTTCTTTATCTCAGTGCTGAAGGCTTCGTATGCAGGAAGCAGCGAAGATGGGGTTCTGTTACTGGTAGTAAATTTCCATAATTCTTCCCCTGTTTCAGCGTCAAGTCCATGAACATGGCAGGACCAGGTCCCGAATATGATTCTTCCATTCCAGTAAGATGGTATGTCCCACATCTTACCCTCTATGCTGAACCTCCAGATTTCATTCCCTTCCAAATCCATACAACGAAAATAACCATCCTCAGAGCCAAAGTAAAGCCTGTCATTGAAAGCCATTGGTTTTGTTATAAGGTCACCGGTTTTATACCTCCAGAGTTCCCTGCCTTCAAGTGAAATTGCGAAAAGTATACCATCTCTCGTTCCCTGATATAAAACGTTCTTGTAAAGAAGAGGTGGTTCTGAAATACCATATTTTCCTGTCTTGAACCTCCATACCTCTTTCCCTGTCCTGTAATCAAGACAGTAGAGGTTGCAGTCAAATGAGCCTATGAAAATCATATTGCCTGAAATAGGGGATGGCATGTCACTGTGAATAAGGTCGCTTGTCTGGAACCTCCACAACTCTTTTCCTGTATGGAAATCTATACAGTAGAAGTTGTTATCGCACGACCCTATGAACACCATTCCATCGTGAATAGTCGCTCCTGCCAGAATGTCGTCACCTGTCTTGAAATTCCATTTTTCCTTTCCCGTGTTAGCATCTAATGCATGGACGTGGCCTCCTTTTGTACCGAAAACCAAAAGCCCGTCGCCATGGACTGGTCCTTCGAACATCTCGTTGTTTGCCCTGAACCTCCAGATTTCTTTTCCTGTCTTTCTGTTAAGGGCGTAGCAGTTCTGGTCAAAGGAAGTGAAAAAAACCATATCATCAACTATTTCCGCTCTTCCTGTTATAATCCCTCCTGCTCTGAACCTCCAAAGCTCTTTCCCTGTTTCGATATCCACAGCGTAAAAATAATTATCGGCGGCACCGAAGTAAGCGATACCTTCATGTATTCTTGTATAGCTTATGCTTCCGCCTTCACCTATCCTCCACAGTCTCTCGAATCTCTTTGTTCTCTTAACTACAACGTCTTCAACGTCTACATCAAACTCTGAGGACTCAAGGCTTTCAAATCCGATGTCCATAATTCTTCACACTCCATTACTCCTTCGAACATGACGAAGGATGTATCATAATCACTCTTCTGCTTGTACTCACTCCCGCTCGAGTATTCGCTGGTAATGTGGTAGTCGGAAAGAGAAACAGTCTCCTCTTCCTTCTTGGATTTGTATTTTTCCTCGGAAACAGCATCCTCTGTATGAGTTTCTTTTTTAACCTCCACCTCGAATGAGGCGTGCGCGTGGGGTATGTAGGATTCAACGAGAGTTGAGGTAGGGGTCCGCCAGAGCTCTTTTCTTCCTTCTATATCTATCGCATAAAAATAACAGTCCCATGAACCAATGTAGATTGCGCCTTCATGTAGAAGGAATTTGCCGTACGTTCTTCCGCCGGTCCTGAATCTCCATACCTCTTTTCCTTCGAGACTCAGGAAGTATATGTTTCCGTCCTCGCAGCCAAATATTATCATGTCTTTGTATACTCTTGGTTGCTGTGCAATTATTGGTTCGCCTGCGTGAAACCTCCATATCTCTTTCCCTTCTAATGTTAAGGCGAAAAATTCTCCGTCTCTTGAACCAAAATAAATTACGCCTTTATGTATTGCAGGTATACCTCCCCCTATTCCGTATTTACCTGCCTGGAACCTCCATATCTCCTTTCCAGTTTCTGCATTAACAGCATAAAGATTGCTATCAAGGCCACCAAAATATAAAACGCCTTTGTGTATAATGAAGGGCATGTTGTTTATCATCTCGTCTCCGGTTTTGAAACGCCAGATTTCTTTACCCGTTTCCGCGTCCAAGCAGTACATGTTGTGATCATATGAAGTGATGTAAACTTTATCATTCTCAACGAGCGGGGCGGATGCTATCTCCCCTCCGGTCTTGAACCTCCAGACCTCTTCGCCAGTTTCACAATCTATCGAGTAAACATTCTCATCCCTCGAACCAAAATAAACTCTGTCTCCATAGAGAAAGGGTGAACTGAATATCTCTCCGGATGTTTTGAAAATCCAAGAAGGGGTTCTTTTTTCCAAATCAATTCTGTACAGATTTTTGTCGCAAGATCCAATTATTATCGAATTTTTGAACAAAACAGGTGAAGAACCTATTATCCTATCATTGGTTTTAAAGGTCCATACAACTTTTCCTGTTTTTTCTTCAACACCATAAACATAACCATCCTGTGCCCCAAAGTATATGATTCCTTTGTGTATTATCGGGTTGTTGTCTATGCTTCCTCCTATGCTCGTCTTCCATACCCTATCATAACTCTTAGTCTTCTTCACAACGACGTCTTCAACGTCTACATCAAAATCCGTGAATCCGGACTCAGAACTTTCGAATCCGAAGTCCATAGATCCTCACCTTCCATTATTCCTTCAAAAATAACAAAGCTCGTATCGTAGTCGCTCTTCTGTTTGTACTCGGATTCACTTGAATATTCGCTCGTGACGTGATAGTCGGAAAGAGAAACACTTTCCTCTTCCTTTTTCTTTTTGTATTTGCCATCTTCAGCTGCTTCTTCAATTCCAGTATCCTTCTTTACCTCAAGCTCGAAACACTCGAAAGGTTCAGGTATGAACGATTGTTTGTTTGTTGATGTCTGGAATCTCCAGATCTCTTCTCCTGTTTCAGGATCAGCTAAATACAGGTGACAATCCCAAGAACCGAAACATAAAACTCCATCTATGAGAACCACTGAAGTGTAAACTCCACCGTCTGTCTTGAACCTCCAGAGTTCTCTCCCTTCGAGTGAAAGACAGTAAACGTTCCCGTCTCCGGCTCCGAAGTAGATCTTATCGTTGTATACCAGTGGGCCCTTGTCTATGATTTCCTTTCCGGTCTGGAACCTCCAGAGTTCCTTGCCGTCAAGTGTGAGTGCGTATAATATTCCGTCCCTGGAACCGTAATACAAGATGTTGTCGTGAAGTGTCGGAATACCGCAGTTTCCGTATTTACCTGTCTTGAACCTCCATACCTCTTTCCCGTTCTCTATGTTTATCGCGTAAAGATTGTTGTCGAAAGAACCAAAATACATAATACCGTTGTGAACCAGGAATGGGTAATCGTTCTCGATTTCCGCTCCAGTCTTGTATCTCCATATCTCCTCTCCGTTCTCTGGGTTCAAACAATAGATATAGCCACTGAACGAACCTATTATCATTTTTTCTCCTACAACAACAGGTGAAGAAGTGACGGAATCCCCTGTGTTGTACCTCCATACGAGTTCTCCTGTTTTCACGTCAACAGCGTACGCATATCCGTCCTTGCTTCCAAAATAAGCTTTTCCATTGCTGATGAAAGCGGTCGTGTTTATCTCGCCTCCGGTCTTGTAGTGCCAGACCTCTTTCCCTGTGTCAACATCGATACAGTACATGTTCCCATCGAATGAACCTACCAAAACCGTGTTTTCATGAATCTTTGGGGAAGAATCCAAAAACACTCCGTTTCCCCTGAACCTCCATATTTCCTTTCGTGTCGCGAAATCCAGAGCGTAAACGTGATTGTCTAAAGAGGAAAAAATAATCATACCTTTATGTAAAACCGGACGTCCACATACGCTGCCTCCGAACGTTACCTTCCAAATTCGATCGTACTTCCTCTTTTTCTTTACCTGGACGTCTTCTACATCTACGTCAAAATCTCCAAATTCCGCTGTCCCGAATCCTTCGAAATCGAGATCCATCCAAGACCACCTATTTCGTTGATAAATACTTGATTTTTGGGTTTATAAAGATTTTGTTACTGAAAAGTCATTAATATTTATGTATTTATAATGGATTTCCATTAATTCAAATTTAAAAGCAAAGTTTAATAAAGATACATAACAGACTGAAGCGCACATTAGTGTGCTTCTTTCGTTAGGAGCGAAGCGACAGCCCGGTGGTGTAGTGGCCAAGCATATGAGGCTCTGGACCTCATGACCAAGGTTCGAATCCTTGCCGGGCTATTTTATGAAGAATAAAATACATAAGATCGGGGCAGCCATCATTAAAAACAATAAAATTTTGGTAGTTAGAGAAGCGGGTTGGGAAAAATATGGCCTCCCAGGCGGGACCATAAAGGAGAATGAGGAGGTTTTTGATTGTCTGGAAAGGGAAATTAAAGAGGAACTGAATGTTGATGTGAAAAAGGATTCTCTGGAATACCTGGGTATTTTTGAAGATGTGGCCATGAATGAAGCAAATACAATAATACAAATAAAGCTCTACAAGGCCGAGCTTGAGAGCGAACCTTCCAAAACTTCTGAAGTAGAAGATATGTTCTGGTTTGGTAAGGACGATGATTTTGAAAAACTTGGACCAATAGATAAGAACAAAATAATCCCTGCCCTCATAAACAAAGGCTTGATTAAATAATCCTACATGCTATTTGTTTTTTTATTTGTTTCAACACAATATTGAATATGGTTGAAATTAATTCTGTCAAGTTCGGGGAGATCACCATAGACAAGAAGGTTTACTATTCTGACATGATCGTTTGGTGGGATGGAAAGATCGAGTATCGGGAAAAATCTCACGAGTTCAAGATGGGTGAGTTTCTACGGCTTCTTGAAAAGAAACCTGAGATCATCGTGGTGGGAACAGGGATGAGCGGGGTTTGTAAGGTTCTGGAAGAGGTAGAGCAGACCGCAAAGGACAAAGGGGTTGAGATATTCAAGGATCTCTCGCCAAAGGCAGCTCAAATGTTCAACGGTTTTGTGGCGGATGAGAGGCGCGTGGTCGCTGTTTTGCATTCAACTTGCTAGTGTGTTCATATGGACAAAGTCGACATAATAGTGGGAATTCCGACCTATAATGAGGCGGACAACGTATCTTTCGTTGTTAAACAGGTTGACAGGGGATTAAAAAAATACTATCCAGGTAAAAAAGCGCTGATAGTTGATTGTGATGGAAAATCCAGGGACCGGACAAAGCCCGTCTTTCTGAATACAAAAACAACCGCTGAGAAAAAATTCATAGAGACGACATCCGAAAGGTCTGGGAAGGGAAACGTCTTCAGGATGCTTTTCAAACTGGTCAGAAGTCTCAGGCCGGAAGCCACAATGGTCGTTGATGCCGATCTGAAGAGCATAAAACCGGAATGGTTAAGGCTTCTTGTAGGACCCGTTCTCAAGGGTTACGATTACGTAACGCCCATCTATGTGAGGGAAAGATATGACGGGACTATCACTAATCACATAACCTATCCCGTTGTCTACGGATTACTAGGAAGGAACATACGCCAGCCGATAGCGGGTGACTTCGCATTCTCGACAAGACTCGCTAATTATTGGTTAAAACATAGATGGACAGAGGAGATAGGTAAGTATGGGATAGATATTTTTATGACGACCCATGCGATACTCGGCAAGTTCAAGATATGCCAGGCCTCCCTTGGTCATAAGGTGCATAAAAGCAGTGAGCCCAAGCTGAGCGAGATGTTCCTTCAGGTGGTAACCTCTCTTTTTGACAACGTTCTGAAAAATAAGGATAAATGGCCAAAGAATTCCAGGGTGAGGGAGGAGAAGATATTCGGGATAAAAACACTTCCAGAACCGAGAAAACTAAAGCCAGATCCCGAGAATATCCTTCAAACCACTGTAACGGAATACAAAAAGGAAAAACTGAAGAGCTACCTGAGCAAGGAGGTCTTTGAAAAGGTAAACTCCATGTTTTTCGAGAGGGAGGTGGACATAGACAAGGAATTGTGGGCAAGCATAATCTACGATCTTATGTACGCCTACCACAAGGGAAGGAGGAAGAGAGACATTGTTATGAGTATGCGTTCCCTGTATTTCGGGAGGATATACACATTTTTCAAGAAAATCCCGGAATACACAACAGAAGAGGTAGAGGCTGAGATAAGGGCGCAGGCGGAATGTTTCAGAAAAAAGAGGAAATCCTTTTTTAAGAGGATTAATTAATAAAAAATGTAATTTTTATTATGGGTGTCAACTTATCAGAGATCATTCCTGGCAGAAAGATAGAGATTCAAGACCTGAAAGGAAGGACCATAGCTGTCGACGCGTACAACACCCTTTACCAGTTCCTTTCCATAATACGCGACAGATTTACAGGAGAACCCCTGAAAGACTCGAAGGGTCGCGTGACGTCACACCTTTCCGGTTTATTCTACAGGACAACCAAGCTTCTGGAGAATGGGATAGACCCTGTCTTTGTTTTCGACGGAGAACCTCCGGAGTTCAAGAGAGAGACCTCTGCAAAGAGGGAGGATGTAAAGAAAGAGGCAGAGGAGAAGCTGGAAGAGGCGAGGAAGGTGGGGGATATAGAGGGGATAAGGAGATACGCACAGGCAACATCGAGACTGACCGGTGAGATGATAGAGCAGTCGAAACGTTTGCTTGAGTTCATGGGTATTCCCATAGTTCAGGCTCCCAGTGAAGGAGAGGCTGAGGCAGCCCATATGGTCAACTCCGGAAAGGCCTGGGCTAGTGGATCGCAGGACTGGGATTCGCTTCTCTTCGGGGCATCAAGGATGGTGAAGAACCTGACAATAACAGGGAGGAGGAAAATCCCGAGAAAGCAGGACTATATAGAGATAAAGCCCGAGGTTATAGAACTCGATAACGTTCTCTCGCGGCTGGGTGTTAAGAGGGAACAACTCATAATGATAGGAATTCTGATAGGGACGGATTACAATCCAGGCGGGGTGAAAGGGGTGGGTCCTAAAAACGCGCTGAAACTGGTCAAAGAAAAACAAACGATAGAGAATGTTTTCAAGAACGTTGAATGGAACTTCGAAAACCCTCCAGAGGAGATATTCGAGTTCTTTAAAAACCCTCCCAGGGGAGAAGGAGAAATAAAAAGAGAGGGCAGGGACTTCGGAAGGCTCAAGGAATTCATGCTGGATCATGATTTTTCAGAGGAGAGGATTGAGAAAACGATAGAGAGGTTGGAAAAAACCGGGAAAGGCGAAAGAAGTCTCCAAGCCTGGTTTAAGTAGAGGTGTATGTATGGAGAGTCCGATCGGTATAATAGTAAACATGATCGTAACCATCATAACGAACGGGATAAACACGCTTGCAGAAGTTTTTGGTCTATTTTTGAATCTGCTGGAGTCGCTCGGCTTTGTTACTAAGATAGGCGGATTCCCTCTTTTCATAGCCTCTGTTGTTATAATATGCCTGGTGATCTACTTTCTCGGCAAATTCTTTTTCAACGTTGGTAAACAGATAATCCTGCTGTTCGTGATTGGTGTGATACTGGTCTGGATAATAATTTTAAGTGTGGTGTAATTTGATATTGATTTTAATATCAGAATTGTCAATAATTATTATGTGATCTCATGGAGAGGGTAAAAACTGGCATACCCGGACTTGATGAAATAATGAATGGTGGTGTCCCCAAGGGACAGCTGGTTCTGTTGTCCGGAACCTGCGGAACTGGAAAAACTACCATGTGCGGTCAGTATGTCTATCAGGGTTTAACCAAGTTCAATGAAAACGGGATATTTCTTTCATTCGAGGATATGCCAAAAAACGTAAAAAACAATCTCAAACAGTTCGGGTGGGACTTTGAACCTTTCGAGAAACAGAATAAGTTCGATTTCATAAGATACGATCCTTACCATATTGAAGATGTGTTTGATCTACTTGAGTCCAATGTCAGGGAGATAGACGCCAAGAGGATTGTTATAGATTCTGTTTCAGCCCTTGGTCTGCACGTAAGGGATAAGGCTGAACTGAGGAGAATGATATTCAATCTGTCAGCCGTTCTCAGGAAACTCGGTTGTACCGTGATAATGGTATCGGAAATAGTTCCAGGGACGACAGGAATCTCAAGATACGGTGTGGAGGAGTTCGTCACTGATAGCGTTGTCGTCCTTTACTATGAAAGGAACGAGTTCGCGTTCACCCGTGCGCTACAGGTGTGGAAAATGAGCGGTTCTGATCATTCCAAAAAACTTCATCCATACAAGATAACCAAGAATGGGATAGTTATTCAGCCGGGTGAAGAAGCCTTCATGAGAAAGAGGTGATATTTTCCAATATCTTTCTGAAATCGGCAAGACCCATTTCCTTGACCTTCTTCTCAAGAATCTCCTCCTTTATATCCATCTTACCTATCTTTTTCCTTGCCATGTTTTTTGTGAAATCCTTGCCCAAAATATTCCTGTTAAAATTTATCAATCCTTCCATGAGAGCATTTTTAAGTTTCTTTGTCGGCTGGAGGAATATCTCTTTCAAGACGTATTTCTCAGGATGATTTTCGTATTCCCTTTCTGACAACTTTCTTATGACCACAACCACTGATTCTGTCCTGGGTTCGGGCCTGAAAGCGCTCCTGGGAATCTCAAACTTGATTTTTACATCAAAAAAACTCTGAGCCCTAAGCGAGAGCTTTGAATAATTTCCTTCGCTAGGTTTTGCGAGGAGTATCCGAGCGAAGCCTTCGGGTACGCTCAAGACAGTTAGATCAAAATCAATCTTTGTCAGTTTGTTTACCAGGGGTTCGCATATGGAATAGGGAAGGTTAGAGATTATCTTGTTGAACGTTATCCTTTCCATTACGGACAATGCGTTATCAAAAATTAACTTCAGTTTCCTTTCCCTCCCCAGTTCTTTTTTTAGGATACCTCTGAACTTTCTGTCCTTCTCCACCGCCGTTACCTTCACTCCTTTCCTCAAAATATGTTTTGTAAGGTTTCCGTGGCCAGGTCCTATTTCCAATACGTGATCCCTTGGTTTCAAAAGACCAAGTGAGACCATCCTATTGATTATCTGAATGTTTTCCATGAAATGCTTGTCTCCGGAAACACCTGTTTTTTTAGGATTCATGCCTCTTTCCATGTAAGAAGTGTTCAACCTTCTTTATAATCTTCTCAGCAGAAACAAATTCCGGGACGATCACGACGTCCGCTCCTGCCATGTACAGTCTCTCGGCATCCATCTCCGAATGCGCGCGGGCGAAGATCTTCACGTCCTTGTTGAATCTTTTCGCCTTTCTTATGACAAAGGAAGAGATGTCAGCAAATGGTATGGTCAGTATAATCAGCCTTGCCCTGTACAGGTTTATCTTCTTCAGTATCTCATCGTTGTCCGCATCTCCATAGACACAGTAAATGCCCGTGCTGCTCAGATTCTTGACTATCTCCGGGTTTCTTTCGGCAACAAGGAAGTTCTCTCCCTTGTTTTTAAGGTATTTTACGATCCTGCTTCCCATCCTGTCCGCTCCGAAAACTATCACGTGGTTATTCAGTTCCTTCTGAGGGAAGTATTCGATTTCGTGAATATTCTTCGGATGTATCAAATGGCTTATCCTCTGTATTCTCATTCCTGAAAAGATTCTGTAGATGAAATTTCTTCCCCTCATGAAGTAAGGAGTTGCTATAATGGAGATAACAACCAAACTCAAAAGCAATGAATAGAATTCATGCGTTATCTGGCCAATAATGAACATCTCAGCAGCTATTATGAACATGAATTCGCTTCCCTGACCAAGACCTATACCTACCGAGTTTGAGGTTCTCCCTCCGTAACCCATGAACAGGTAGATTAAAGACAGTAACAGGGGCTTTATTATCAATATGAAAAGTAAGAGTGCGATAAATAAGGGGAACATGGTCTGTATGACCCAGAAGTTCAGCTGCATGCCCAGCGTGGAAAAGAATATGATAGCGAAGAAATCCCTGAGTGCATGGGTTTCCCCGGCTATCTCAATGTTGTAAGGGAAATTCGCCATGGAAAGGCCTGCTATGAACCCGCCGATGGCTATGGAAAATCCAAGAGTATAGGAGGCTCCTATGAAGAAGAAACAGTTACCTATTGCCGTTATGAATAGTATTTCGTGGCGTTCTGCCGCATAATCCAATATCCTTGGGAAGAAAAATTTGTTCATGAGGATCGCTATAGCGAATAGTCCCAGACCTCTAAAAATAATGGAGGCCACAAATTCAAACGTTACGAGCATGCCGATATTGCCGAGCAGAGGCAGGGCAACCACCGCCAGGATATCCTGGAGTAGAAGGATACCCAGCATGATCCTCCCGTGTAACGTGTTCAGTTCGTCTCTATCCACCAGTATCTTTGTTACTATCATTGTGCTGCTCAGAGCGAGTAGAAGCCCGATGTAAATACCAAGAATATTGCTGAGACCAAAAGTGAATGCTATTGCAAAACCCATCAAAAAGGTAACTATTATCTGCAAGGCTCCGCCGCCCAGGGCAGCCAGACCAACGTTCTTGAATTTCCTGAAATCTATCTCCAGACCAACAGAGAATAGAAGGAATACGATCCCCAGCTCTGCCAAGAGGTTTATCTCCTCGAAATTCGTTATCAACCCCAAGCCAACAGGTCCTATAAGAATCCCTGCAACCACGTACGCGACTATTGCAGGCTGTCTCAGAAACCTCGCCAGATACGCCAGAACTGCTGAGAAAATTATTATGAAACCGATGTCGAAAAGGATGGGAAATGCCATATTATATTTTTATTTGTCCCTAAATAAAAAGGGGATATGGAAAACGAAAAGGAGATAGAGAGGATAGAAGAAGAGATTCGCAAAACGAAATACAACAAACATACTCAGTACCACATAGGTCAACTGAAAGCGAAGCTGGCGAGACTAAAAGAAGAGACTGATAAGAAAAAAACGGTAAAGGGAAAGGCTCTTTCTTTGCGAAAGTCAGGAGACGCCACAGTCCTTCTTGTGGGATTCCCTTCTGTGGGTAAATCCACACTGCTGAATAAAATAACCTCTGCGGATTCGAAAACAGGTGATTACGACTTTACGACCCTCGATGTCATACCGGGAATGATGGAATACAATTCTTCCCGCATTCAGATACTTGACATTCCAGGGGTAATTTCAGGCGCTTCAAGCGGAAAGGGGAGGGGGAAGGAGATATTGTCTTTCGTAAGAAACGCCGACCTGATTCTGATCATGATAGACGGTCTTGAGCAATTGGGAGTTATCGAGAAGGAACTGTATGATTCGGGTTTCAGGCTCAGCCAGATGAAGCCGGATGTGATCATAAAGAAGATGGACAAGGGTGGTATTAAGGTTAGCACATCTGTCAAGCTGACCCATCTGGATGAGAAGATGGTTAAAATTGTTCTCAAGGAGAGGGGCTATCACAACGCAGAAGTCCTCATCCGCGAGGACCTAATACTGGACAGACTGATAGATTCCACATCCAAGAACAGGTTGTATGTGAAGCATCTTGTGGTTTACAACAAGGTTGATCTGCTGATGGATGTGCAGAGGGAACTGATTCCGGAAGATTTCATACAGATATCATCCCTGAAGGGGGGTGGAATTGAGGATCTCAAAAAAGCAATATGGGATAATCTCGGGCTCATGAGAATTTACATGAAGAAGATAGGTAAACTTCCTGATATGAAAGAGCCACTAATAATAGGGGAAGGTCGCAGGGTGATTGATGTGGCCAAGAGAATACACAAAGAATTCGCATATAAAATCGAGTACGCCAGGATATGGGGGCCTTCTGCGAAGTTCCCTGATCAGAAAGTGGGTGTGGAGAGGGTTCTTCGGGATGGAGACATCGTTGAACTCCATATGAAATAAATTTAAACTAACGATAGGAATAACAATTATGGCCAAATTTCGTTGTGTTCAGTGCGGTTGGGAAGGGAAGCCCATCATAATGGAGCCCGCAACAAAGGTCTGCCCCAAATGTGGTTCTGTGAGGCTTGAGAAGATCAAAAGGGAATAGTCTTCTAAAAAGATTTTTTTAGGTTAACTATTTATTCAGGTTCTGACAATTAAGACTAATAAACCCAGTGATTTGAGTGGGAAAAGAGCCTTGTCATGAATGTGAGAGAAGTAAGGTAAAAATTGCTTTTTGTGTTAAATCGCAGAAACACGTATGCAGGGATTGCTGTGTCAAGGGCATCAAGATGATCGGGAAGTGTACATACTGGTCCATATGCTGGTAACTATTTAGAAGGGGAATGACATATAATAAATATGAAGTACAAACGAAATGCTTCTTTATTAATTCCCATAATAATTATATTGATTTTTTATGCTGCTGTCCTGTCTTTCAATCTTTTACCAAGCGCTTTGACACATCAGGCCTTCACCGCGATCGTGATTTTTCTCATAACGATTTATCTTTGGGCCACTGAGATCATCCCTCTCCCGGTTACCGCGTTCTTCGCGATGTTTCTTCTGGCATTATCCGGATCTGTTTCTCTCCCTGATTCTATTTATGGTCTTGGGTCGACTGTCGTTTTTCTGATAATAATCGGTTTCTTCCTTGCAGCAGGACTCACGAAGTCCGGTCTGGACAAGAGGATCGCCTACAAGATCCTTAGAAACGCCCACTCAGAGAACACGGTCCTGATCGGTATGATACTGATAACAGCGTTTCTTTCCATGATAATATCCAACACAACCACCACGCTGTTAATGATTCCCATAGCCTTGCATATAATGCATAAGGTTCGTATGAACAACAAAGCCCTTCTTCTGGGAATAGCAT
The DNA here is from genome assembly GCA_964347025.1 of uncultured archaeon. Lineage (GTDB taxonomy): Archaea > Aenigmatarchaeota > Aenigmatarchaeia > QMZP01 > QMZT01 > CS3-C152. Next base: position 13,070 of record CAYFWU010000012.1, read on the forward strand.
TCGCTGCCAACATTGGCGGCGCCGGTCTTCTTATAGGGACGCCTCCCAACATAATAGGATCAGAGTCCTTGGGTTGGGGATTCTATGAATGGATGATTCACGCCCTTCCCTACACCCTGGTCATGATATTCTTGTTATACGTCTCCTTCATTCTTTATTTCAAACCAAAACATGAGAAGATAAAGAAACATCTTGTGAAGGATCTGGGACCGATGAAGAAGGAGGAGAAGAGGGCGGCCTTTGTTATCATCTTCACCCTTTTGCTGTGGATTCTCTCACCTGTTCACAACCTGCCGGCAATCGTGGTTGGGCTGATAGGTGGAATGCTGATGTTCATCCTTGTTTACGACTGGAAGTATTTCGAACGCGTAACGCATTGGGGAACCATAATCCTGATAGCAGGAGCGGTCTCACTGGGACGGGCGCTCGAGGTGACGGGAGCGGCCAAATGGATAGCCATGAACTTCCTTGGTCTGACTGGATTGACCTCCCCTGTCTTCATCGCCTTCTCTTTTGTTATTCTAGCTATGTGCATAACCCAGTTCATACAGAATACAGCTACAGCCGCAATGTTCACGCCTGTTCTGGTCGGCCTATCCTCTGGTTTGGGAATCCTGCCGCAGGCATTGGTAGTTCCTGTCATCCTTGCGGTGAGCATGACCTTCTTGATGCCACCTGGAACCGCCCCCAATGCGATCGTCCATGGGGTTGGGAAGATCAAAACAAAAGAGATGTTCAGAGCTGGTCTGCTACCAACAATATTTGCCCTGATTTTATTGTTTATTTATTGCTGGTTTTTTGTAGGGTTTTAAATTAGAGTTCAAAAAATGGATCTGTGTCTTCTACAATTCTTCTTAACGTTCCGGCTCCTGTCTGGTAGTAAACCACTTCATCACTTGGAACAGGTTCTGGAACGAGCGCCAAGATGAAATTTCTTCCAAAGTCCAATCTACTGTGCCTCATGGCAATTACGCTGTTTCCATTCTCATCGGTGAGTACTTGTTCCCTTTTGAAATGACCCAATTTTGGAATTTTAATGCCGCCATCCTCTTGAGGGGAGATGTAAACATCTTCCATTCTCCTAACCAATCTTTGTCTTTCGAGTTCCTGAAAATATTCGGAGTTAAGAGATCTTATTTTTTCACTCTCTTGTTTGAGACGTACGCTATTCCCTTTTAGCAATTCACCTAGAAGGTCGCTAGATACTTTATACAAGGTTCTGTGACCCTCTTCATCTAGAAAACCCATATCCAGATAAATTTCATCAGGTGCTTTTATGTTTTTATATTTTCTCCCTTTGGTAACTTCAAAACCATTATTCTTGGAAACAAAAATTTTGTATTTTTTACCTTGACCGCTAATTAAAACAAAGTCTGTTGCTTCCAATATCTCATCATTATAGGTGGTGAAAAAACCGTTGTACTGATCAAATGAAACCTCTGTAGGTTTAAATTCAAGCGGGTTACTGTAAATCAGGGCTTCAAATTTGTTTGGGTTTTCTTTTTCTTCGAACATAATATCATTAACTACTATTTGGTAATACTTATATTTAAAGCTTTCGCTTTTTCGGTTCAGAAGTAATATATTATTTGGTTAAACCCGTATTTATAGCGCTCCTAAAAATTTATTTTTTCAAAAATTATTTTTTATAACCCTTCCTTTTCTTGATCGTTCTCACTGCGTAGTTTACGGGATTCTTCACTGTTTTTTCCTTCCCACCGCAGATCGTATCGGGTTTACAGACCCCGAAATCCTCGTACCATCCGGGATGTAAACAGTTGGGAGGAAGGATCTGCTTTCCTCTTGCCCTGTGCCATCTCAGCTGGGAACGGATGTAATTCTCGCGTAAGGGTGGGTTATTCTTCTTGTTCCATTCGTTAACGAATTTCTCTATATCTTCCCAGTTCCAGTTGGATGAACGGAGGAAGTTGAGGATTGTAAAGAGCGACCGCTTCTTTCCATCAGTTAAGCCTTTCGAGATGTTCTTTATGCATGGCGGGAAGAGCTTCTCGGGGATGAAAATTTTTCTCCTACCTTCCGGTCCCATTACCTTGAATTTTTTAAGATCCTCCTGATCTATCCATCTGTAACCTATCCTTCGTAACTTCTCGAGCTGTTCATTTATTATCTCATGTTTCTCATCCGCGCTCTTCATTGCCCACCAGTCTGAGGACTCTAAAACAAGGGTATCTGCTTCTTCCTTTTTATGCCTGTTAAGGAAGCCTTCCTTGAACTTCACTTTTTCAGGTTTCGCGTCCATCTTTTTGAAATCCTCGAGTTCATCTGATTTTATGGGAAGGGAAACGAGAAACGTCTTCCGGTTTATCGAATAGGGCAAACGGAAGAAGTGTCTTGGAGATATAAGGATTGGATCAACGTCAACAACTTCGTATGGTTCAATACCCTCATCCGTGAGTATCTTCCCCAATGGTTTGTTGACCTGTTTGGAGAGATCCTCTGCAGAGAATTTCTTTAGGACTTTGCTTTCGAACCTTTCCTTCACGAATTCCTTAAGGTAGAAAACCATTTTTCTTGCCAGCTCCGGATATTGTTTTTCCGTTGGCTTATAATCCACCTTTTCGGGGAAGGACTCCCAAGGGATTCCTATGTGAAAACCCGTCCCGCCTGTAAACTTAAGAAACACGTTCGAGATCCCGTGCTTTTTCAGGCCCCAGATAAAGGCCTCGCTCGCTATCTTGCCGTGCTCGAAAAGCTTGCAGTCTACATCCAAGATCAAATCCCAGCCTATTCTGAGCTTGTCGTAGTTTTCAGAGACCAGGCTCATGGGCTGGCTCCAGCGTTCGAGCGAGCAGTGAAATTCAACCACGCCCGTTTTTACCATTGCCAGAATGTCATTCGGGTAAAGAATAACGTTGGGCCTCTGGGAAAAATTCCCGTTCCTGAATACGCCTGTTACCTCCCTGTCCTTGCTGAAAGATACAATAAAATCTCGCAGTTTCTCATTCGAGTAGTAACCGTAAACATCTTTCAAATTCATAGTATAGTTTTGAGATTAAGGAATAAAAAGTAGACTTATGCTTATGTAAAACAAAGATTCACCGTGTGCCTTAGGTTATTTATCGTCTTCTCTTAGCCTTTGCCTTTCTTTTTGCCTTTCTTTTTGCGGCCATTAATACACCCCAAATCTTTAATGTTATTTTATTCGTTTTGTTCCATAAAAAGTTTGTGTTTTTTTAATCGTGAATACGTAAATTTATCATGAAAATAATTTTCTCCAAGGAGTGTTTGGAATACGATTCACCGGGACACCCGGAGGCGAGTGAAAGAGTTCGGGGGACTTACGAATTCTTGAGGGAATACAAAAGATTTGAATTCGTAAAGCCAGAGGATTGTTCACGAAAGGAATTGCTTCTTGCCCATTCCAATGGGATGATCGATACAATTAAACATGGAAAATTCGTTAACTTCGAGACGCCTCCCCTCCCAAACATCTACCACTACGCGAAGCTTGCTGCTGGCGGAGCGATTCTGGCGATGGATATCTCTATTAAAGAGAGAAGTTCGTTCTCTTTGTTGCGCCCTCCCGGGCACCACGCCTCGCAAAAAAAATTCGAGGGCTTCTGCTACTTCAACAACATCGCGATCGCGGTTATGGGGGCACTGAAAAGGGTTAAGAAGGTGGCTATCCTTGATATAGATGTTCACCACGGAAACGGGACGCAGGACATATTCCTGGGGAATCCTAACGTTGTATACGTTTCCCTTCATCAATACGGATTTTTCTATCCAGGAACAGGGAAACATTCGGAAGCGAACTGTCACAACTATCCGCTGGCGAGCGGGACAGAGGAAGGGGAATACCTGGACAAGCTTGAAGTGGGTCTGGATAATATCAGGAAATTCAAGCCGGATTTGATCGCGGTCTCAGCCGGGTTCGATACGTACGAAGAGGATTCGCTAGCGAATTTGAAACTTAAGATAGGGACGTACGCGAAAATCTCGAAGCTCATTTCTGAATTGGGAAAACCGAAATTCGCTGTTCTTGAGGGAGGATATTCGGAAGCTTTGCCTGAATGTGTTTATTCATTTCTGAAAAATTTTTAAGGTTTCAAACCCAACCAGCCGTGAGTTTAATTAATAACAGAGACATAAAATAAAGATAAGGGGATAAAATGAAAATCCTGCTGCTTCATTCAGACTTCATGGAATGGGAGCCAAAGAAGAAGGCAATCAAACAGGCGGAGGAAGTTGAAAAAAGGGTTAGCAATGTTAAGGACGTTCTGGTCGTTTTCTCCGCTGTTGAAAAGACGGACGAAGGGAAAGAGAAGATAATAATAGAGAAGACCTCGAGGGAGATCGCTAGCGTGATGAGGGAGGTGAGAGCGAAGAATGTCGTTGTCTACCCTTATGTCCATCTATCTACAAATCCCTCTTCTCCCTCCACCGCTCTCCAGGTTCTGAAGGGGATCGAAAATTCCCTGAAGGCAAAGAAAGTCAAGGTTTATCGTGCCCCTTTCGGTTACTACAAGCGTTTCCAGATATCCGTTAAGGGTCATCCCTTATCAGAGCTCTCAAGGGAGATCACCCCTGAAAAGGAAGAGGTCTCTAAGGCTGTGGAAAAAGAAAAGGAACTTCGCTCGGATTGGTATGTAATGGATACCAAAGGGAAAATGCATAAACTTAGAATGGAGAAAGGAAAGGTGAAGGGGTTCGATTTCTCCAGATACGAGAACCTCGAGAAATTCGCTTTATACGAGATGGCGAAGTCAAGGAAGGTTGAGCAAGAACCTCCGCACATATCGATCATGAAAAAGCTCGAACTGGTTGATTACGAGGGAGGGAGTGATCCAGGGAACTTCAGGTTCCTCCCAAAGGGAAGGCTTGTGAAATCCCTCCTCGAGGATTTGGTCACGAAGAAGACTGTAGATTACGGGGCGATGGAAGTCGAAACCCCAATAATGTATGATAGTGAGCACCCAGCTCTTAAGGACTATCTGAACCGCTTCCCAGCCAGGCAATACACGATCGAGACCCCGAATAAAAGGGTGTTCCTTCGATTTTCCGCCTGTTTTGGTCAGTTCCTTGCTCTACATGAAGCTAACATTTCGTACAGAAACCTTCCGTTAAGGATATACGAGCTGACGAGATATTCGTTCAGGGTGGAGCAGAGGGGGGAACTGGCAGGATTGAGAAGACTGAGATCATTCACCATGCCTGATTGCCATGCCTTCTGCAGGGATGTCGAGGAGGCGAAGAAGGAAATGCTCATAAGGCTTGATCTCGCAAAGGATTTATTAAAGGGCTCGGGGATCCCCGTCAAAACGGACCTTGAATGTGCGCTCAGGATGGTCAGGAGTTTCCATGACAAGAACAAGGGTTTCCTGAAATCTATGGTCAAGAAAATCGGAAAGCCGGTTTTGATCGAGATGTGGGATAAACAGTTCTTTTATTTCATTTTCAAGTACGATCTGAACTTTGTTGATTGTTTAGGGAAAGCAGCGGCATTAACAACGGATCAGATAGATGTGGAAAACGCGAAACGATATGGTATAACGTACATGGACAAGGACAACAAACACAAGTATCCCATTATACTTCATCTCTCACCTTCCGGAGCGATAGAGAGGGTGATTTACGCTCTTCTAGAAAAGGCCCACATGGCCTCGGAGAAGAAAAAGCATCCTGTCCTCCCTCTCTGGCTTTCCCCTGTCCAGTTAAGATTCATCCCTGTTTCTGAGAAGTTCTTGAAAGCGACAGAAAAGATAGCGAATGAAATTTCGAAGGAAAACATACGCGTGGACGTTGATGACAGGAATGAAAGCGTGCAGAAAAAGATAAGGGACTCTGAGCTGGATTGGATCCCCTTCGCAGTGGTTGTTGGTGAGAGGGAATTGAAGGATAAGAAGCTGGCAACACGCTTCAGGGAGACAGGGAAGGTCCGGAGGCTGGCGAAACTCTCGTTAGTCAAAATGATCAAAAAAGAAACCGAAGGCAAACCCTTCAAAAGTCTTCCCCTGCCCAAATTAGTTTCAAAGAGGCCTGTATTTATTGGTTGATAACATGAACGTCATTTTTCTTGGTCCGCCTGGCATAGGTAAGGGAACACATGCAGAGATCGTGGCAAAAACTTACGGTATCCCGAGAATTTCGACAGGGGAAATAATGAGGGAGGAGATCAAGAATGGGACGGATCTTGGAAACGAGGCCAAGACCTACATGGATGTAGGAGAACTTGTTCCTGATGAACTGGTCATAGATATTTTCAAGAAGAGGATAGGTCAGGATGACTGTAAGAAGGGGTTCATACTTGACGGCTTCCCACGAACCGTAACGCAGGCGGAGGAGCTCGAAAGCGTTACGAATATAGACCTCGTTGTGAACATGGTTGCTCCAAATGAGGTAATAATGGAAAGGATAACAGGGAGGCTGACCTGCAGGAAGTGCGGGGCGATATACCATATCAAGAACATCCCTCCCAGGAAGGAAGGGGTGTGCGATCTGTGTGGGGGTGAGCTCTACCAGAGAAAAGACCAGACCAAGGAAGCGGTTGAAAAGAGGCTGGAGTTGTACGAAAAGAGGACGAAACCTCTGATCGAATACTATGAAAACAAAGAGATACTCGTAAACGTGGACGTGGAGGGAGAAAAGAAGGACGTTGCGAAGAGGATAGACAAGGTCATGAAGGATTTCGTAGAGAAAAAGGGGGTATGAGATGGAGAGGACGTGCATAATAATAAAGCCTGATGGTGTGAAACGGAATCTGATAGGAGAGATCATAAACCGTCTGGAAAGGGAAGGTTTAAACATTCGAGCAATGAAAATGATAAATGCGGAGGTTGAACCCCTTCGCAAGCATTACGAAGCTCACATTGATAAGCATTTTTACAAGGGCCTGGAAGCATATCTTATGGAAGGTCCGATAGTGGCGATGGTTTTCGAGGGTTTTGATGCGGTCCAGAAGTCGAGGGATCTGACAGGTCACACCGACCCCAGCCAGGCAAGGAAGGGAACGATACGCGGGGATCTAGGAGAGGATTCGCTCGAAGTCGCGGAGAAGGAGAAGCGTTCTGTACGAAACCTCATCCATGCATCGGGAACCAAGGAAGAGGCAGAAACCGAGATAAATCTCTGGTTTGACAGGGAAGAGATACTGGAATGATCACTATTTCTTAATTTTATAACCTTGATTGACCAATTAATTAATGTAAATAAGGCAGAAGGGGATAGCTTTGGCTGAAGAGAAAAGTTACACTGATAGACTTAGAGAATTCCGCGAACTTGTCTGGGAAAAGATAAGTAACGCACTCCCTGATACAGCTGGAATGAGCAGAAAAGCAGATAGAAAGGAAGCCTTCGATTATCTTGTAGGTCTTTTGGAGAAAATAAAGAACTTAAGAAAATACGACTATGAAGAAGAGGTTATAAGGAATCAAATTTTTTATGATCTTAGCGAACATCCAACTGGTTTACCAGGCGATGATTTAAAAGAAATTGTAAATAAGGCACTGGAAATAACAAAAGGGATTAAAAAATTCAGAATAGTTGATGGGCCCAGAAGGACAACGGAAGCTTGTCCCCACTGTGGAAAGTCATTTCTTGAATATATAAAATGGGAAGACGGTTATGAGGTTTACTACTGCAGAAATCCGGAATGCGGACATGGTAAAAGAGGAATCGAGGCCGAAAAGCTAAAGGAAATAAAGGAAGTTGGTGTGGAGGAAGTCCCTCCATGGGCAAGGGAAGGTTTTGGTAAATTCCCCCCAATGGTTCGGGAAAGGCTGAAAAGAAACTGGTATAAATCCAAGAGAAAGAAGGCGAAAAAGGAAGGCAGATATAAGCCGGGAAAGATGTTTGCTACATACGTAAAAAGCCCTTGGAAATGGTTTAGGAAGAAGGGCCGTGAAGAAAAGAAGGAAGAAATTGAAGATATCAGAACAGAGATGGGATTGTATGGAGGAGAGGGAGAAATAAAAGAAGAAGATGAAAGGTATGAGGAAGCCAAGAAAAAGTTTGAGGCATGGGCTGAAGCAAGGGGTTTGGACAAGGACAGCGACGAATACAAAGAACGTCTCAAGAAGTTAGAAGATGGTTATAAAAAACGTCGAGAATTGGCAAAGAAAAGAATAAAAGAAAAGGGATACGAATTCCCCAGAGGCTGGCCTGGAGGGCCCTTTGCCAGAGGTCTCACTGCCATGGATGAATTTTTTGGTAAGCACAGCGAACACGTAAGCGGCGTGATGCCGTTCATCATTGTTCTGGGTCTGGGTGCGGTCGCATCCGTAATCCTTGGGTCGCTGATGTTCTTCTTTGCTTTCTTTTCACTGGCATTTTACTTCATATTCCCGCCCGCCAAAGAGAAGAAGGACAGGGAAGGCAGGGGGACGGGAGAATGGGAACATCTCGGGTCAGCATATATCAAATCTGTCCTGAAGTGCACGAGCATTGTTCTTTTTGCATGGGCCACGGGTGCGACCAACCTCCCATTCGCCAACATATTCCTGATGCTCATTGCCCTCGGCGGGTACGCGGCAATGAAGGTAACCTACCATGACAAAAGACCTGATGAGCTGGTCGAATCCTTCATAAGATTCGGGTTCCTCGGTGTTTTCGTAATACCATTTACCATATTTTCCCAGATCTTTGGGTCAATGACCCTGGGCCTGATGGCGCTGATGTTCTTCGCCGTGCCCCCCATAAAGGTGGGGAGCAAAACAGAGGAGATAGAGAGGACATTTGCCTATCAGATATGGAAACCCATATTCTTAATCGGTATGCTTATCGTTCTGGTATCAAGCGGGGCGTTGGGCTCGATCCTCCCAGGACTCTCCATCGGATGGGAACTGACAGGTTCATTGAGCTACATATTCATATACGTATGGTTCGTCTCTTTCATGGCGGGCATATTCACTTCGCCCGAGAGCCTGCCAAGCATAGGGATGATAGTTCTCATAGTAACAACCATTATCTTTGGGTTGGGTCCTGGATCGCAGAACATAGGCATCGCCCTGTTCGGACAGTGGTGGCCGACCATCCACAACACTGTCGGCGAGTTCACTAAACCGCTGGGAGATCTTTTCTACCAGCTCAGCCAGACCTTCGGGCAGACCCTGTTCATGTTAACAAACCCCATGGGATTCGCACAACAGATCACAGAAGGAACGTACGTTGAAAATCCGACAGGCCCAACAGGGGCATATGGTCTGGAAATCGATAATCTTCAGGTAGATAGCATATACGTGGGTGAACCTTTCTCCGTGAGATTCGAGCTTTCGAACAAGGGAAGTTTTGATGCAAAAAACGCTCACGTTGAGATATGGAGCAATGTTAATCAGTTCAATATAAGTGACCATACTGATAGCGGAAAGACACCGATAAAACTGAGGGTGAGTGAAAAATCAGAGAGAATTACAGGTTACATAGACTGGTTCAAATACAAATATCCACAATCCTATGAAATACCTCCCAAACCAACTTTTGCTGAACCTGTAATAAAGCAGGATATAAAGCCCTTGTTCTACCTGGGGAACATGACCTGTGAAGGTCAAACGTATGTCAAGAAAAAATGGGGCATAACAACCGCAGCAGGCGCCACGCTGAGGGAGAAGTACATCTCCTTCTTGGCAAGAATTAACTACACGTATGAGGTTTATTCAAATCTGCAGATAGAAATCATTTCAATGCAGGAGTGGGATTCCAGGGTGAGGAGTGGCCTGCTCTTGAGGGGTCAAAAACTGTCAAGGATATCAACCGCTCCTGCCAAGCTTTCGTTAGGAGCAATGGATCAACCAATAAGGGAGGACCTTCCGATGTTCATAGGCTTCAATCTCAGCTCTGCCGAGGGACCAAGGAGCAAGATAGGAGCTTCCATCATTATTCTCGAACTGCCAAAGGAGTTTAAAGAGAAGAACCCGCAAATGAGGTGTACGGACAAGAAAAACAGATGGGAGGAATCTCAAGTCGGTGATAAATGGATAATTAAATGGAAAATTGAGAAGGATGAATCGAAATCGGTGTTCTGCTTCATGAGGGCTCCTGATATAGGGGATGTTCCTTCAAGGACTTTCACCATCTCCGCCTCTGCAAACTACACATTCCACAGGTGGGAAAGAAAGGACTCGCTGATCAACTTCAGGGATGCATGCGAAAGAGGTGATACGACACCGGTAGGAGGGAATGGGGGAACGAGCAGTGCAGGCACAAGGGGTGATCCATTTACAAATGATAACCTTATGGTCGGGGGGAAGAAATGGAACGATTTAACAGAAGGGGAAAGACAAGACTGGGCTGATGGTAGTGGAAAGAATTTGTATGCATTCTTCAAGGGTGTTGTCACTGATTACCAGATTCTGAAGGACATATATCTTTATGATCCTGAAAATAAGACGAAACTTGTTTATCAGGAAAGCACTGATTACTTAAACTATGCCAAAAACAGTAAGGGCGAAGCGATATGCATAAACGGAATGATTTCTACAGATAGGGAAAAACCGATAAGCTTGGTGACAAGTTATAAATACGATTGTCCCTCTTAAACCCCTGCCATCAAACGAATCATATCCCTGAGTCCTGGGGCCAGACCCAGTATCAGGATCAGGATCATCAAGAAGTTCTTGAAGTCTCCTTTCTCCGTGTTTTTATTTATAATGTAGAGAACAGGGATCAGAACGATCAGTTTCAGAAGGAACATCCCTGCAGGAGTGAGCGAATCTGTGAACATTCTCGGGAGAGGATGTTGTTCCAAGTATCCGTAAAAGCTCAGAGCCCCCCAAGTGGCGCTGGCATCAAGCATATGGACGGAGAGTAGGGAAGAGTTTTCCCTGCTGAACACGTCCTTCAAAACCTTATGATTCTTGATCTTTGAGAATTTTGTCAGAAGGAAGAACAGGGCTGACCAAAGTATGGTTACGCCCATAACTATGGAGAAGGGAACGAAATTCAAGGGAGGAAGGAGGTAAAGGTTCAGGATACAGGCGGAAAAGCCTATGAAAAACATAATCTTCCAGTATGGTTTTTTTGTATACCTCTGAACAACAAGGGAGATTAAAAGGGAGATTAAAGCAAAAATGAACGTTAGTATGTAACTTCCTGGTGTGGGGAAGAGTGAAACAACCCAAGAATAAAAACCGTTAAATTGCGTGAACGTTAGTTTTGTAGACAGGTAGATGTAGGTCTCTGTCTGTACGGTGCTAATTTGGTAGTAAATGTCGCTCATGAAGGTCTCGAGCATACCCGAACCTATGGCTGTTTCCCTCGCAAGAGAATAGGTAAAATCGCGAAGGACCCTAGTGGTGGCGGCAAAGAATATGAAGGGAAGGAGAGCGAAAGTAAAATTCCTGTTTATTTTGATCTTCATTGGCTTGAGTATCCTCAGGTAAACGAGCACGGCAGCAACTATAAGAATTATCGAGTACATGAGGGTGTTTACGGGGTTGAAAAAGCCATTGATGAGAATGGGGTCAATAAAATATTGCTCAACGAAAGACATAGTTTTAATTGAATCTTTGTTCTTATATTGGTAACAGACCAAGTCTCATAACGAACATGAATATAACGAATATGGAGGCCAGCATTATGAGAGAATGCTTTACCCCTGCTATTGCTGAATTCTCACCCAGTTGACCGGCTATCAAACCCATAAATATTGCCTGTACTATGAGGACTGAAAAGAATAACGCTATATAATAGCAGGCGATTCCTCCCCTTATGTTGAAGGATACGCATAAGATATTGAAGAAATCACATGGGAAGGGAATGGGCATGTCCGTGCAGGGATCGGTAAAGCTGAAGAGCAAAGGAGCCTCACCACCGGTGATCTGTGGTTGTTCGATCATCATGGGTATTAGAACATTGATAATTGCTAACGAGATACCAACAAACATGAAGAATATTCCATACATTATCATCACGTGCTGCCTTACGATGGATTTCCTCTCCTCTTCAACATCCCTGAGCGTGAGCATGTCCTTGGAAAGTGAATCGAGCGTTGAGGAGACATCGCCTCCTGACATGTAGGACTCTCTAACGATTCCTAACACCTCGCTTATGAGTTTAGAATTCTTGAATCTGTTGCTGAATATTTCAAGGGAACGGATGAAAGGGATTCCCCATGAAAGGCGGTTGGAGAACTTCTGTACCTCATCACTAAGCTTACCGTAGTTGGTTTTTGAGGTCATCTTTACCGCTTCGGACAGGGTCATGCCTGATCTTTTTAAACTCGCCAGATCGCGTATGAAGTTCGGGATCTCTCTTTCTATTGCCTTCAGCCAGAGAAATTCGAGGTAGTTGTACACGAAAAATGGCGTGACCACTATGAACAGGCATATCACGCCGACATTTATTATTGCCCCTATATCTTGGGTGATCACGGAGACGCCAGAAATCAAAACCAGACCAACAATTAAAGAAATGAGCAGGACCTTTCGCTTTGGTTCTATTTCTACCATTACATTCACCTAGCCTGTCGGGGATATGCCCTTTATTAATACGATAAAACCTATCGAGATCAGAGGGATGAAGAAGAATACAAGGAATGTCTGGACCAAGAGTATATCGCCACCAACCAGAGGGGACATTATTGAGGAAAGAACGATGAAGAATAGCGTTCCTACTATTATCAGGGTTATGTATATCTCGGTGTAAAAACTTATCTGTTTCGAGTAATCGTTAAGTGACCTTCTGTATTGGGCCATCAGCTCCTTGGCCTTGTCAGAAAGATAATCTCCAAGCTCACCACCTTTGGTTATTACCGAAAGCATGCCCCAGAACACCTCACTTAATCTGGTTGAAGGCGTTCTGTTCGCAGCCTTTGTCAGGGCAGTGGAAAGATCCATACCAAGCATGTGTACGTCCCTGTATATCCTTTCACATTCTTTGCCCACCTCACCCCTCTTGGTGGAAAGTATTTTGAATATCTCGGATGGCTGTACGTTCGAGGAGGCCACGGTGGACATGTAAATAGCAGTGAATGGAAGGTCTTTGTTAATGCTGGTTTGTAGGTTCTTTGCCTTCACAGTCGGATAATAATAAATTATGAAAAACGTAGCTCCACCTGAGCCGAAAGAAAGGATGATGGAAAGGGTGTAGGAATAGAAAACGTACGCGGTCGTGATGGTTATGTAGAACGAACAGAGCAACATAACCGCTATGAAAACTATGAGAGAGAAAAAAAGACTTATGGATAAATATTCTTCAACAGGATACTTCATGCCCGCCTGTTTCAGTCGCTCCTTTAACGTATCGAAGTAGTCCGCGTAATTTTTGACTATCCCACCGAACAGCTTGAGAGATATTTTTTCCATCATGCAAATCCTCACGTATCTAGACCTTTGCTGATTGATTCTAAAAACGTTGCCTCCTTACAATTCTTCAACCATGCTTATTATCTTGTCCGGATTGGAATAGTAACCATTGATAATTCTTGCAATATCCCTGTAATCAAACATCCTTCTCTCCCTCATCCATTCAAGGATTTCCTTTCTAACCCTCAGCTCTTCCTTAAGACTTGCTTCCGTAAGGCCCAAGGACTTTGCTATGTGTTCCAAAACTATTGATTTCTCAACACTCTCGAATTTGTCAACAACCGGCTTCCACCTGAATATGACTCCTGTTAGTGGTTTTTCCCCTTTGAGTCCCTTGACCTCGAGGATTTCATTCGCTCTCCTGACGTACCTGTCTCTTGACTTTGCCTGCAGCAGAAATACTATTACATCTATATTCTCTATCAGTGAAGGAGGCAGATTTATCGGGGGCGTTGTCAGTCTGTTTACCAATTGCGAAAGGCTCGCTGCATGTATTGTAGCGAGACCTGCATGTCCTGTAGCTATTTGCTGGAAGAGAACAAACGCTTCCTCACCCCTGACCTCTCCGACAATTATATAATCAGGTCTCTGGCGAAGGGAGGTCTTCAGCAGATCGAAAAGACTAACTTCTCCCGCCCGTTTACCAACGGCTATCGGGGTACGAGCGACTTCAGGTATCCAGTGCGGATGCGGCAAACGAAGCTCGGATGTATCCTCTATCGAAACGATTTTCATGCTCGGCCTTATGAACAGCGACAGGGCGTTTAAGAGCGAGGTCTTTCCTGTTGCCGTTCCTCCTGATATGAGAAGTGATTTTCGATTCTCTATTGCAAGCCAAAGGTAGGCGAGCTGTGTGGAATCCAATGTTCCGTATTCCAGCATGTGAACAGGGGTTAGCGGGGCAGCGGTGAACTTTCTTATGGTGAAGTTCGAACCTCTTCTTGCAATATCCGTCCCAAGTGTTGCCTGAACCCTTGAGCCGTCCGGAAGTGAACCATCAACTAGAGGTTCTGCAATGGAAACCGATTTCCCGCATTTCTGCGACAGACGCATAACGAAAGAATCAAGCTCATCCTTATCTTCGAAAATTATGTTGGTCATCATAGAGCCCAGTAAGGGGTTTCTGTGATAAACATACAATGTGACGTTCTCGCCATCGCAGGATATATCTTCAATATCATGATCCTTCATCATAGGCTCTATCTTTCCCAATCCTATTATGTCCCTCTCGATATAGTACTGGATAATATCCATTTTGGTTTCTGGAATCTCCTCTATCTCTATTATTTTCCTTATCTGTTCTCTTAACAGTTCTTTGGCCTGTATGTCCCCCAACTTCATGAAGTCTATGTCCAGTCTCTCTTCCAGTTCCCTCTTGACATTCTCTATCAGCTTTTTGTCTATATCGGAAATACGGGGCTCTACAACAGAGTAAACAAGCACCTCATTTCTCGGATCCCACTTTATTCTCGCATAGGCATAGACCTTCTCCCTTCCGCGCGGTTGCGGAGGGATGAGTGGGTAAGAAATGTTTATGTTCTGTAGCATCTCCTTTTCCTCGCTCGATAAAGGAGAACCCAGAGGGGCGGGTACCTTTGAAACCGTGGTCTCTATACCAGGTTTTACAGTGACCTCAACCTTTCCGGGTTTTGCCGCAGGCACACCAGGAATTTGTCCGCCACCCATGCCCATTATGTATATATTTTCAGCTGACAGGCCCCTGCCAATTTTTCCAGCGGGGAGACCTTCTCTTCCATATTTGACCAGGCTGAGATAGCCTCTCTTCAGCCTTCTCACTATCCTCTTTGGCGTTATATTTCCCCCCTTAGTTCTCGGGGCCTTCGGAATTCTTAGTTTTTTCATAGAAACCAATAGTTACCCTACTGTAATCTAATTGAATTTCCTATCTTATAAATTATAACCTTCCCCCTATCACTTGTAATGCTTCCGCTAAAGTTGTATGAGGCGTTAAGTCCGTAGAGTGAAGAAAAGTCATATCCGGCAGTACCTGTGAAAAAACTTATGTTCAAACCGTTGGGCGACAGTGTTATTCTGTAATAATCGCTTCCTATCTTCTGGGGTATTTTTAGTACAACAGATGATTCGAATTGCTCTTTTTCAGAAAGCTCAATTATGTTTGATACCATGTATTCCTTCACTCCCTTTAGCTGATCCCACCTAGTCATGGATAGATAATGGGACTGATACATGCTGAATAAAGCGAAAGCTGATATGAAGATCGCAACACTTATGGTGAACAACAAAACCTGTTCAAAAACAACAGTCTGTCCCCTTTTTTTAGGCATATTTATATTTGTCTTTTTCTATTTATACCGTTTGTACGGCCATCTTTGAAAGAATAAGGTCCCCTCCATACC
The DNA here is from genome assembly GCA_964347025.1 of uncultured archaeon. Taxonomy (GTDB): domain Archaea; phylum Aenigmatarchaeota; class Aenigmatarchaeia; order QMZP01; family QMZT01; genus CS3-C152. The sequence continues at coordinate 28,707 of CAYFWU010000012.1, forward strand.
ATCCTTGGTTCGATTGGGTTTCGCTGCCAGAGTAGGTTATTAGAATTCGGCTTGTTCCTGTACTGCTTCCCTCGAGCTTTATCTTGTATCCTCTTGCCTGCTTTTCATTGTAAAGCTCTCTGTAATGCAGGGTGAACTTAAGCTTGTAAACACTTCCTGATCTGTCCCCTGTCATTTTTATAACCCCGGGCGTTTCTCCGTAAGCGGCGACCTCTCCTATGTTACCGGTGTTTATGGGAATTTCGCCTTCTGTTATAAGAGGCTGGGTAACCACGAACTCGTACGTTATCGTGTTGTTGGTTGGATCCACACTTATGAAGCCCGATATCGGAAGGGTTAAGCTCTCCTCGCATGCTCCGGGAGTGACGCAGCTCCTCGCGACCTCAACTATCTTTTTATCAAGGTCCTCCATGAAGCGGACAGCAGAGGTGAACTGTGTTATTGTCGTTCTCTTTTCGATCATGGGTTTGCCCCACATGTATGCTGCTCCTGCTAACGCTATAACTATTCCAGAGATGAGAACGAGCGTAACAGCCTGTGTCTGTCCTATTCTCATGCTTAATATTTGGTATTGTTTTAATAAAAAACTTGCTTTTTTCAGGTAAACAGCTTTTTCCCTAATTTCCATTTCCACATGTAAAGAGGGAAGAAAAGGTCTATGTGTTTTTTCAATTTTCTGGTCTCTCTGATGTAGCCTTCAATGTCAACCTTACTTCCGATCTTTTTGAGCATGAGATCGTAATCTTTATTTGTAAATTTATTCAAAAGTATCCTTCTTTTAAGATTCCTCTCAAGCTCTTCCTTTAAAACCTTCTTCCACAGCCTGTTGTA
>CAYFWU010000013.1:0-24189 GCA_964347025.1 uncultured archaeon
AAAAACCCGAAGCTTGCAAAGAAAATGGGAGGAGAGGGTTTGAAAGAGTCTAGGAAGTATTCTTGGGCCGATTTCGTAAAAAGCTTTGATAGGAAAGTTGAAAGGTTTATTAATGAAAAATTAAAGTGAAATTATGAAAGTATCATTAATATGCACATTAATGAATGAAGAAAAGAGTGTTAAAGACCTTCTTGATTCGATCATGAAACAGACACGAAAACCTGACGAGGTTATTTTTGTGGATGGGGGTTCAACAGATAAAACAGTTAAGATTCTAAAAAGTTATAAAAAAAGAATAAAGAATTTGAGTATTTTTGTTAAAAACGGTTTCAATATTGCTCAAGGAAGAAACTTTGCAATAAAAAAGGCCAAATGCGACTTCATAGCCACCACAGATGGTGGGTGCATCCTTGAAAGGGATTGGTTAAAGAACTTAGTAGAAACCCAGAAAAAAACAAACGTGGATGTGGTCGCAGGTGTTTTCAAACCCTATCCAAATAATCTTTTTGAATTCTGTGCAGGCGAGATGATTTGTTCAGATATAAAGAAACTCCCCCAAGATTGGCCACCTTCTTCAAGGTCTGCCTTTTTCAGCAAAGAGGCATGGAAAAGAGCAGGAGGCTATCCAGAAAATTTGTATACAGCAGAAGACACGCTTTTCAATTTCAATTTGAAAAAAACAGGTTCTAAATACATGATCTCGAGAGATGCGGTTGTAAATTGGAGAATGAGATCCAATTTCAGAAAACTTTTCAAACAATTCTATCTTTATGGCAAAGGCGATGGCCAGATCCTACTCCCATTCCTTTCTCTTAAAAACTACAACTCACTTAAATCTATGTCTGTCATTTTCGGTTTTTACGCCTATATAATTCTACTCATATTTTCATTCTTTTATAGTTTCTCCTTATTGGCAATACTAATAATCTTATTTTTGCTTTATCTGATTTCGCCGAGTTTCAGAATTTTTAGAAAGAGAAAAAGCTTTAAAGTTTTTCTTTACTGTCCTTATATAAACTTGGTAAGGAGGGTGGGTTATTTTCTGGGGTTTCATAGAGGTATAATATGAAAATATGTATAGCACATGAATATTTTTACCCTGAAATTGTAGGTGGAATCGAACAAAGTATTAAAATGATGATTGACTGGTTAATTGAAAATAAAACCAAAATAGAGTTTATAGTCGTAACTAGCGGAAAAAGAAGATCTATCGATTATTATAAAGGAATTAAAATATACAGGTACAGAAGATTTGATAAGAAACTTCCATATCTTCTCAGATACAAAATAAATGTAAAAAGATTTGAAAAATTACTGCTAGATGTTTGTAAAAAGGAAAACGTGGATATTGTCCATTCTCATTTTTTAATATCAACGGAATCTTCGATTGCAATTAAAAACAAAATTGGAACAAGGGTCATTACTACAGTGAGGGATCATGGTTTTTACTGCAAAGAAGGCTGCCCTTTGATAGGAAAAGAAATTTGTAATGTTTGCAGTTATATGGGCTTACTTAAATGTACATTACGGAAAAAGGAAAACATAGTAAGGATATTTTCTAATTTTATGAGCACACTAATTTTTGTCAACAATCGTGAAAGATGGCTAAATTTATTAGAGAATAGTGATTTGATAACTTCTACTAGCCAGTTTTTGAAAAACTGCCTCATTAAAAACGGTATTAGTAAGGACATTTATGTTATACCAAATTTCATAGACATAGAAGAAAAAGCGAATTTTAATAACAAAGTTAATACAATTCTTTTTGTAGGTAGACTCATACCTGAAAAAGGTATAAATGATTTATTAAAAATAGTTAAACAAATTAAGAATAAATTTAAACAAAAAGGTTGGAAAATTATTATTTGTGGTGATGGCTATCTCAAAAGAAAGGTAAAAAGCACTATAAAAAAACATTCACTTGAGGGTGTCATTGAATTTAAGGGCAGCATTGAATATGAAAAACTAAAAAATCTATACAAAAATTCCAAAATTTTAATTTTTCCTTCGAAATGGGCTGAGCCTTTTGGAAGAGTTATAATAGAAGCTATGAATTACGGTTGTATGATTATTGGGTATGACAGTGGAGCAACGAGTGAGATCTTAGGTGATGCTGGAGTACTAGTAAACAATGGAAATATAGATGAATTAAGTAGTACCATATCACATTTTTTGGATAATCCAAAAAAAATTGAAAAATTCTCGGTAAAAGCTACCAAAAGAGCAAAAGTTTTTGAATCAAACAAAGCTATGAAAAAATATCTCAAATTATATCAAGGTGTTTAAGATGAAGATAACGATACTTTGCAACTACTATTATCCGTATTCAACTGCAAACAAGAATATTAAAAAAATATATCTAGCATCTTCGGTCGTCGAATTATCAAAAAAACTTGCATCCAGGGGTCATGATGTTAATGTTATAACCAGAAAGGTTAAGGGAACCAAACCCTTTGAATTAGAGGACAATGTTAAAGTATTCAGAGTCAGATTTTTGGATATTCCATTATTTAGGATGTTATTAACATGGGTACTTTTCTCCTTTTTGAGGCTGTGGAAAAATGAAAAAAATAAACCTAGCGATTTGATTTTATGCTGGGATTGGTCGCCCGCAATTACAACCATACTCTACTCATTTTTCAAAAAATCCAAAATTGTCTGCACTTCCAGAAATGCTTCAAAAGCATATACAAGATACCATTATAAAAAATATACATTCACACATTTGACACACCCGATATACTGGATGATCGAAAAGTATGTTTTTAATCATGTTGATTTTTTAGTTTATTCCAGCAGATGGGTAAAAAAGACATTTGATTCTGTGATGAAAATAAGAACAAATTATATAGTACTCCATCACGGTGTCGATAAAAAAATTTTCAATCCAAAAACCAAATCAAATATTATTAAGAAATATAGACTAAAATATCCGGTTATAGGATTTTTTGGTAGATTTAACGAGAGAAAGGGAATTGATTATTTACTGAAGGCTGTCAAAAATCTAAATGAAGATAAATTTAAATACAGCGTTTTGTTGGTGGGTGAAGGCGAATTAAAAAATAAAATGTTAAATTTAGCGAAAAAACTTCAATTAGAAAATGTCATATTTACTGGTTTTGTACACAGAAAGCATATCCCTGAATACATGCAGGCATGTGACGTGATAGTCCTTCCCTCAAAGGCCGAAGGGTTCTCCTCGGTTGTTCTAGAAGCGATGGCTATGGGAAAGGTTTTTGTTGGAACAGAAGTAGGAGGTGTCCCCGAAATAATAGACAACTGGAAGAACGGGGTAAAAATAAAGACTGATAGTGTTGATGATATCTATATCACATTGAAAAGACTCCTGAGTGATAAAAAATTAATGAAAAAAATTGGTAAAAATGCACATAAGTTCATCATAGAAAGAGGCTATGATTGGGACAAATATGTAGAAAAATGGGAAAAACTTTTGAAATCTTTGGTTATTAAGTAGTCATTATGAAAAAAATTATACAAGTTGCTATGGGAGAAGCTTGGCTTAGAAAGGCTCATTCTATACGAACTTTTCATAATTGTAAACATTTAGCAAAGAAACACAAAATCAAAATTGTGTATCCATCATCTCCAATAAATTTGAGAAACAGCGAAAAAATTAGAAAATTCTATAAGAAGTCAAATTTAGAGTTGAAATTTCTACCAAAAACATTTTTTTCCTCTGTCCTAACCTTAATGGGTCTTCCAGGTAGGTATTTTTTCTATCTTATTGATCGTTTATTTTTTTCTTTCTTTGCCTTTATCTACATACTTGTTTCAGAAACAGATATAATATATCTAGCAGATCCTATAATAACCTTTTTCTTTGTTACTTCCAGAAGAATTCATAGAAAGAAAATTATATATGAAATGCATGGAATTGAACATATCCGATTTGAAAAAGCAAGTTCATTCGTTCGTATGTTATCAAAGGGCATGGAAATAAGAGCATTGAAAGGTTCTGATGCGTTGATAACGATTTCATTTTGGTTAAAGAATTATGCAAAGAATTTCAATAGAAGAGTTTTATTTTTTCCTACTGGTTTTGAAAGAGAAATCTTCAAGAAAGGAATTAAGAATAGTTCCCGAAAAAAATTAGGCATTCCCAAAGAACATAAAATTTTAATGTACTCGGGCATAAACCTTAGGGAAGGTCTTGAAGATTTAATTTATTCAATGAAATATTTTAGTAAAAACAAAAACATAAAGCTCTACATTGTAGGAGGTTTACCCAAACAAGTTATAAAATTCAGAAGAATTTCAAAAGAATTGAACTTAGAAAACAACATTATATTTATTAGAAGCATACCTCATGAAAAGAATCCTGACTATCTCAACGCAAGCGATTTTCTAATTTCGCCCTACTCTAGAAATAAAAATACAGAATACTTCGCTTCCCCCCTAAAGGTTTTTGAATATATGGCTGTTGAAAAACCAATAATTGCCACAAATGTTGGCTGCCTCAAAGGCATACTCGAAGACGGTAAAAATGCTATTTTGGTCGAGGCAGAAAATCCAAAATCGATGGCAGAGGGTATAAACAAGGTTCTAAAAAACAATAAACTGGCTAAAAAAATAGCAAAGAATGCATACAATGACAGCAAAAAATATACGTACAAAAAGAGAGCAGAAGAAATTAGTAAACTAATTGAAAGACTATAATAACCAATTTATTTTTATTGTTACCTTCAAATATCAATCTATGAAAATAGCATTTGTCAATGATACGTTCCTTCAGGGAAGAGGGGTTGATCACGTAGTGTTTGAACTGGCTAGGAGGATCGGTAAGAACCATGATGTCCATGTGATAACATCTGATCACGATTTTCCTGAAGAGAACTTCAAGATCAAAAAAGTTAAGGGAGGAAAGCTCGTAAAGGGAAGGGCCAGTGATTTCCTGTTCTTCCGGAGCTTCCCCTCATTCAGGACAGCCTCCAAGGGATATGATGTTATAAACCTCCATCATTCCACGTTGAACCCCGCATTCTTTGGTTTCAATAACGTTGTCGTGACCTATCACGGTTTTCCATTCGTATTCCTGAGCGAGAAGGGTTTGAGGAAGATAGGGAGAAGCACGGTAAACAGACTCGGAAGAAAGAGCTTGAGATTCGGAAGTAAAGTGGTGAGCATCTCCAGATACCTCAAGAAGGAATTGATAGAGCACGGCGTTCCTGAAGGCAAGGTTGTGATAATAAGGGACGGGGTGGATGATATATTCAAGCCGACATGGAAGGATCGAAATTACATGCTCTTTGTTGGCAGGCATGAAAAACACAAAAAAATAGACGAGCTTATAAGGATTTCGGGCGAATTGGACTTCCCGATTAAGATTGTTGGAGAGGGTCCGGAGAAGGAAAGCCTGAAGAAACTGGCCAAAAAACTGAAGGCAAGGATCGATTTTCTAGGAAATGTCGGAAGAAGGGAACTGGTGAAACTTTACCAGAACTGTTCATTCTTCGTTTCAGCCTCCAAGTGGGAAGGATTTGGTCTGATATTCCTGGAGGCAAGTGCGTGCGGGAAGCCTTCTGTAGGCTACAAAACATGTGCAATACCTGAGGTTATTCTAAATGGGAAAACAGGGCTACTTGCTAAAAATTATAAAGAACTGAGGGAAAATGCAAAAAAGCTGATAAGAGATAAAAATTTAAGAAAAAAACTCGGTAAGAACGCTTTTTCTTTCAGCAGGGATTTCGGCTGGGACAGGGTGAGCGAGGAATATGAAAAACTTTTTGAAAAAATTAAATCTTCCTCCAGAAAAGGCTAGCCACGAACATTATCAGCCAGAACGTCAGGAATCTCCCGAGCATTATCCCTGCGGTTGCCTGTGGGAGGGAGATGTAGCTGGAAAGTATAAGGGCGAAAACGAATTCCGTTGATCCTATCCCTCCGGGCAGAAAGGTTATCACACCCATCAGAACAGAGAATGCAAATATCGATATTATCAGGAAAGGGGAGAGATCAACGCCTATTGAGAGGAATGCAATGTAGAATATGAGACCCTCTGTAACCCAGACCAGTATGGACAATATCAAAACCATTGAAAGAATAGATTTCCTGATCCTGAAACCTCTGTGGAACTTTTTGGTGATCTCCGTGCTTCTCTTCCCCGCCTCTTTCAGCTTAGGGTGGAAGGAAAATATTCTGAAGAACAGCCCTAAAAACCTTCCGGCTACCCTTTCGCTTCTGAGCACGGCAAGACCGGCAATTATGAGTATAATGATCAAAAGAACATCGACATAAACCATGTGCCCCAGATTAAATGTAAACAATATCATAACACTGAGCACAACCAGCGTTAGGATATCCAAGGCCCTTTCCATGATCACGCTTGGTATGGTTTTCGAGATGGAAACGTTCTTTATCTTCTTGAGGAAGTAGGACCTCAAAGGTTCGCCTATCCTGGCAGGGGTGAAGTTTGAAATGAACAGGGCAGGCATGTATGAATATGAACACTCACTCCATGTTGAATCTATGTCCAGGTTTTTAAGAAAAAGCTTCCATCTCACTATTCTTATAAAAATACTGAAAGTCAACACAACCAGAGACATACTAATGAGTGGGATGTCTGCTCCCGCCAGAACCTCAACAACGCCCGGCAGATCGGAAAAGTAGAGCAAAACCAGCAAAAGAGCAATGCTTAGCAGGGTTAGAATTTTTTTGTAATTTTTCATAATATTGATTTATTCAAAATGTTATATTAATATGATAAATGATAGAGCGGAGAACCGAAAGTGTTAACAATGTACGGGTGGTTTATTATCTCATTGTAATGCTGCAGGAAAAGGAGGGCCCTCTCTATCTGCAGAATGTAAAGATATATTAAACAGAGGAAAATGATGACATAAAATGTATAGCGGAGTTTTTCGTTTTTTATTTTATTCTGGAACGAGTGGAAACCGAAGGCCGAGAACAAAGCAAGGAACGGGAAAATTATTAAAACATATCTTGTTGCAGGAGCCAGGGCTCGCAAGGACCACGGAACAAAGAGAAGGGCATACCAGAATATGATGTTTATAACAATCAGGAACTTTTTCCTGTCATACCTGTACAAAGAAAACGCTCCATAGATCATTAACAAAAAGAGCAGTCCGGAGGCGATTATATCAAAAACATGTATCCTCAGGATTCGTTCGCCAGGGGTTTCCATGGTCACCACGGTCCCCCAATCGAACAGTAGAGCCCCTGTAGCGAAATGCGTTTCATCGGGCACGAACTCCCCCACGTTCGTGGAGCTGAAGTAATACGAGGAATACGTCATTCCAAGAAATCTGAGAGGATTTCCAAAGAAGCTGAAGTGTTCGCCAGCACCGCCGGGAGCTGCGTTTATGTCCCACGGTTCTGTCGGGTTGTTGTAGAGGATGTAATTCCTGATCAAAAGCGGTGAGGATATCACTGCCATTATCAGAATCACGGAAGCTACCTTCCTGAGGTTCCTGCTAGTTATGAGTTCCTGTGTTATCAGGGCAGGAATGAAGAACAGGCTCGAATATTTCGAGAGCTGGGCAAGGCCGAACATGATCCCTGATTTCACAGGCTTCTCCCTCAAATAGAAATCGAGTGTAAGCAGAATGAATATCGCTGCCAGGGGTTCCAGATACGAGGACATCCCCCTCGCGATGAGCTCGGGAGTGAACAGAAGGAAAACGTACGTTAACAACGCGATCCTCTCATTCATGAACCTTTTCATGAATATGTAGGTTGTGTAAATCAGCATGCAGGTTATCGCAGGACTCACCAATCCCACTATCCTTATGTTCTGCGTCAAGATCCACACGACAGCAGACATGTAATACCATAGGGGAGGTAACGGATAGAGTAAGAAGTTGGGATCCTGTGAAAGCTTAACAGCCTCCGCGACCCTTGGTAAACCATCTCCCAGTTCAAGACCAGTAAGCGCCTTCGGAACGACAAGGAGCAGAACAGGGATTATTATCAGAATGGGATTCTTGCATTTCCCCCAGAATTTCGAAACACGTTTTTCGATCCCGTAAACCATATAACCCATATTGTAGCAAGTTTTTAAAAAAGATTTCGATAAAGAATATCTATGAAAAAAACCATCATTATACCTGCATACAACGAGGAGGACGGGATAAAGGAAGTCATAACAAGGGTTAAAAAAGTTTGTTCTGATGGAGACGAAATAATTGTGGTTGATGACGGATCGAGGGACAGAACGAAAGAGATCGCCAAAAGAATGGGAGTGAGGATTTTGGTGCATAAAACAAACAAAGGTAAGGCCATCGCCCTGAAAACAGGATACAGGGCTGCGAAGAACGATGTTGTCGTGACCATAGATGCTGATTGTACGTACCCTCCCGAGGAGATTCCGAATCTGGTCAAGAACATGGATGGATACGATTTGGTTGTCGGTTCAAGGTTCAAAAACGGAATTCCTGAGGGTTTGTCACTGCTTAGAGGATTGACCAATATTATGGGTGCATTCTATGCAAGTTTCATACTCTTCAAAAGGGTCACGGATGTCACAACCGGAATGAGGGCATTCAGAAAGAACGTTGTGGAGGCCTGTAAAATACGGGCAAGGGGTTTGGACTTCGAGGCTGAGTTCACTTCCCGAGCGATAACCATGGGCTTCAGATACAATGAGATCCCCATCAATGCAGATGAAAGGATAGGGAGATCCAAGCTGAAGTTTTTTAGAGACACGTTTAAGTTTGCCATTGCTATATTAAGGGGGAGGCTGAGGTAATAACATGATTTTTTTGCTCCCGACCCTGAACGAGGAGAAGGGCCTACAAGAGGTCCTGCCCAAGATAAAGAAACACTTCCCTGGATTGAAGATCCTGATTGTTGATGGCGGAAGCAAGGACAGAACCATGGAAATAGCAAAGAAATTCGGTTGCGAGTTCTTCGTGCAGTCCGGAAAGGGGAAGGGTAACGGCATGATAGAGGCCGTGGAGAGGATAGATGAAAATGAAACTGTTGCGATGCTCGATTCTGACGGAAGCTACGAACCTTTGGATATTAAAAAAATGTTGAAGATGCTCGAAAGTAACAGTATAGTTATGGGCAACAGGTTATCCGAGGGAAACGAAAAGGCATTCACCACCTTGAACAGAATAGGAAACAAAATGATAAACCTGACAGCTTCGATCCTTTTCTTCAAAAGGATACATGACATGCTTACGGGTATAAGGGTATTCAAATGCAAAACCTTTAAAAAACTGAATCTTAAGGCACAGAACTTCGAGATAGAGACCGAGATGACGCTGAGGAGCATAAGAAAGGGGGTGAAGATAATCGAGACCCCTTGCCGCTATTACGAAAGGAAGGGGGAAACAAAGCTAAACCCCTTAAAGGACGGTTTCAGGATTTCAAGGAGGATGTGGCTGGAAAGGGTAGGTTGGTATGGATAAGAAAAAAGAGAAGATCATAATCTGGCTGATAGTGATAGTTTCAATCCTGAGAATCCTAAGCGTCTTCACCATTTCCAACAACGATCTCATATACGATGAAGCAACGCACATGAACATTGCCAGAGGCCTCCTTGAAGGAATAGACTACGGATACATGAACGGTGAATACAGCGAGGCGCAAAGGCCGCCTTTACAGCCATTGATATTGATCCCATTCTTCGCTCTGTTCGGGATTAGCGAATTTGTCGCTAGGTCTGTTTCCGCGATATTCGGAGTTCTCAGTATAGTGGTGGTCTACTTCCTCGGAAAGAGACTGTATAACAGAGAGGTCGGTTTGTATTCATCCTTTATCCTTGCTGTGAACCCCATGCACTGGTTTTACTCCTCAAAAGCCCTGGTGGAAGGGATTCTCATATTCTTCATAATACTCTTCCTTTACGTTTTCTATTCATCCTTCAAGGATAAGAGATACCTGGTACCCGCAGGGTTTTTACTCAGCATAATTTTCCTGACAAAATACACCGGTGGTGCTGTTGCCATATTTTTCATTCTTTTCATTCTGATATGGAAAAGAGATCTGCTCAAAAGCAGGTATTTTTACCTGTCAATAATCGTGGCCCTGCTAACGATCACCCCCTGGATTTCTTTCAACCTTAGGATTTTCGGAGAACCGTTCGGAGGGGCAAACTTCCTTTTCGCGAAGGGCGTCGAGGTTTCAGAGGCGAATCTTCTGCTGAATTTTTATTCATTTTACATCTTTGATGCGGTCATAATGGCTGCCCTCTTCCTCCCATTCATGCTAGGAGGATTTTATTTCATGTTCAGGGACAAAGATAAGAATTTTTTCCCCTTCATCCTGTTCTTCCTCCTCTTCATAATACCCATTTCAGTCATGGCCGTTAAAAGGGCCAGATATCTCTTGCCAGTACTCCCTGTTTTAACAGTTGCAACAGCCTACTGCTTCATGAAGTTGAAGACCCTGAAAATAAGCGGGATCAAATTTGAGAAATACCTAATTCCATTGGTAATAGTACTTGTGGTAGGCAGCGGAATTATCACTGTGTACGGTTTTGACAACTATCCGAGATCTCACAGGTTCAAATCGGTTCCTGAGGCAGGCAAATACCTCCAGGAAAATTGCATGGACAAAAAAATCTACTCCAACTCCTATACCTACGTATGGTGGTATACTCACAAGGAAGGTTACGATCTGGGTGATGTGGATTTTCAAGAGAAGAACGTATGCGTTTTCTACGATTTCTTTTACGCGAGCAACGAATTTGAATACGATCTGGACACACATTTCGAGACAGTGATAGACAAGGGAGGATTGAAAGTCTATAAGAACTAGGATTTGTTTTTCTTATACCAATCAACAAGCCTTTTTACCCCTTCCTCTATCGAAACTTTCGGTTTGTATCCCAGCAAACGTTTGGACTTCGAGATGTCCGCCCACGTCGCTGGAACGTCGCCCGGCTGTTCGGGCTTTCGTTCCACCTTCGCCCTTTTACCGAGATTCTTCTCTATGAGGGATATCATGTATCTCAGTTCGACTGTTTTTGAATTGCCGAGATTGAATATCTCAAAATCAAACCTTTTCTTCAAGGCGTTCGTTATACCGTCAACGACATCTGTTATATAGGTGTAATCCCTTTTGGATGTTCCATCTCCATACATCTCTATTGGTTTCCCCTGATCTATCAGGCTGGTGAATTTATACATAGCCATGTCAGGTCTTCCCCGAGGGCCGTAAACTGTAAAGAACCTTAAACACGTCACAGGCATATCGTAGAGATGATGGTAGGTGTAGCACATTAGTTCTGCCGAACGCTTGGTCGAAGCATACGGCGATATGGGATTATTCACTGGATCGCTCTCTGAAAACGGGATTTTTTTATTGTTTCCGTAGACAGATGAAGTGGAGGCATAAATGAAATTTTTAACGTTATAAATCCTCGAGAGCTCCAAAAGGTTCAGAGTCCCTCCAACATTCACCTCCATGTAGGCCGAGGGGTTCTCTATAGAGGCTCTGACACCCGCTTTTGCCGCTAAATGCGCAACCTTATCAACACCGCCCTTAAAGATTTTTTCCAGACTTTTTTTATCCCTGACATCGATTTTCATCAACTTGAAGTTCTTATCCCCCCTCAGGTGTTCGATGTTCTTTCTCTTCACTTTTGGATCATAGTAGGGATCGAAATTGTCGATACAGATCACTTGATGATCTTTGACGAGCCTCTCCACTAAATGAGAGCCTATGAATCCTGCCCCTCCTGTAACGAGAATTTTTTCGGACATACCTAATAAAATACGTTTTTATTTAAAAAGTTAATAGGGGTCCCACTCTTTGGGTTTTTTGAATTCCGGTCTCTCCCCGAATTCGTACGAATTCCAGACTCCACCCCAACCCGTTTTTTCAAACTTCTTTACCTTCCTCGTACCCCTGATGGGATACCAAAAGCTGTCGTGATAAACCCCTGAACACATGATGGGTATTTTGAATAACGGCGTGTGGAAGAAGAGCCTTTCAATGAAAGGGAGATACTTGGCCAATCTCTTTCTCAAAAGCTGGTCAAAATAAATAACAGGACTTCTGGTTGCCCTGAATTTCAAATTCATATGCCTTATCTCATCCCCAATGATATCTATCTGTCCGGGATCTCCTGTTCCCAGTCCCTTGTCATGGGCGAAACGTATAAAATCTATTTTCATGGGGTCGAATCCCATTATTTTCGAGGCGATGGAATCTATCGCTACCTGGTCTTCGCTTGCAAGGAGAACGTTCGCTTCCACAGGGATCATTGTTCTGGGACCGGCTCCGTTGCCAGCGATGGAACCGTCCATCACAGCGAATATCCCTGAATGTATCTCTTTCTGCATCTGCAAAAGATCAACCAGGATTTCATGTATGATTTTATGGGAGTGATGCCTGTATTTTGGGATCAGTCCACCGAAAGCGTTCTTGATCGCACCGCTTGTTGTTGTGTGTCCGTGGGTTTTGAATGTAGGGAGGTGAACGACACTGGAATCTAGGAAGATCTTGGGAACGATCAGCTCCCCTCCAAACAATTCGTTCATTGCAGGCGTTTCTCCTTTGGGTTTGTATGGAACCCATTCCGTGTCTGTCAAGGGGATAAAATCCAGCTTGAATTTTTTCAGGATGGGAAGCCATTTGTTGAAATAAACGCCCTTCCAGGGATGCGTAACAACAGTCTGATTCTCAACCGGGACGACTTTATAACCGTCCTTTTTGAGAACGTTCAAGACTCCATCGAGCTGCCATGGAGGGGTAGAGCATGCCGGATAAAACAAACTCCAGGAAAGGTTAATCTTTAGAATAACCTTTTTTCTTTTTGGCAAAACCTTCTTGTAGTTTGAGATCTTCAGAAGCCTCTCGTAATCCTTTAAAACAGTTCTGGGAGACGTACGAACCGCAAACACTTTTGATTCAGACATATTTAGAGAAATGTTTCTAAAAATTTATAAATTACAGAGTCATGAGACTGACGTAATCCTTTCTAAATCTAACAACCGCGTAATAACCGAATTCATGTTTGAACTTTAATTGTAGCCTCTGATCAACAGGCTCGGAAAAGATTATATCGGATTCTATAACCCTTCCGAGGTTTTCTTTTGAGAAGAACCCTGCCAGATATTCCACTCCCCTCTTTTCGAAATATTCATCTATCCTTCCCTGCATGTTATAATCGGTTGCCTCGTAACTGGTCTTTCCGTTTCTGTCGGAGATTATCGTGTGAGGTGAGAAGTAGGCGAAAGTCCCGATATGCGAGACCCCTATCCTGGAATTCGGGAACCCATCCTCCATGAACTTTGCTGCGTTTATCACATGCCTGTTCAAAAGTATGCCAACCCTTATATCAGAATCCCCTATGTCCGTATATCCCGTCCAGATGGCTGCAGTGAAATAGGAGAGAACGAGTAAGAGCGCAAGGAAGGATACGTAGAAGACTCCTTTCGAAATTCTCTTGATATGGGAGAGGAGGATCCCTGTACCCAGAATCAATATTATTGTCGCGGCAAGAATGTATCTGAGACGAAGAATTGGCATTACCATAGAATATTGGAAGAGTTCCAAGAGTGAGAATATGATTAATGGATAGAGAAGGTTTAGACCATCCCTGGATCTTTTTGAGATGAAGAACCCAAGGAAACTTAAGACTATGCTCCCAGCCATCAAGCTCATCACACTCACCGTCATGGCGAAAACCACTGCTTTCCTGGACAGGGCTGAAATTAAATTGTTGGCGAGGTCTTTTGCGAATAGACTTGAATAATAATAGGCATTGCTGCCCGTGAAGTAGCCGAATTCTAGGTATCTTGAAACGAACATTGGCGAGACAAAAATTATAAAAAGTATCAGGATCAAAGAGAAGTTTTTAAGCTTCCCCTTGAATTCAAGGCCCTTGAAAATGAAAACGTAGTCTATGAGAAAGGCGAGGAACACGTAAACCCCATCATCCCTGGTCATGGCTGTAAGGGCGAGGAGTATTGAAAAGAAAATGAAGTTCGTCAGTTTCGAATCACCTTTCCTTATCCTGGAGATGTAATAGTGGAATGAGAAGAGGAGAAGGAAAACGAAGAGAGAGGTTTCAAGCCCATTGAGTGATATCAGCACGAAGAACGGATTGAATAGATAGAGGAAGACGGTTATTATTGCTAACTCTCTTCTTTTGAAGATCACCATGCAGATCTCGTAAAGGAAGTAGCCAGAAATTGTGAAAAATAGTGAGCACAGTATAAGGGCGAAAATAACGAAAGCTTCGTTGCCCAGAAAGCCGAAAGGCGAAAGAAGGTACGTCCAGACGAAAGGAGAGGCGTTGGTTTTCTCTATGTTGTCGAACGAGAATCCCATACCGTTGTGAACGTTCTTTGCTATCTTGAATGTTATGAAGGCATCATCAAGGGCGATGGAATTCGAGATGAGAAACTCACTGTCTATCAGAACTGCCGGGACAACTACAACCAGAACCCTGATTACGAATGCCAGTATCAGCACGAATGCAAGCAGTCTGTCCAATTTCATTTTAAAGAATAATCGCTAAATTTTAAAAATACAATATGAAAGCGAAAATTTTCAATCCAAAGTTCGAGTACGTATGGATAGCCCTGATAATAACCCTACTGTTGGCATCGACATTCGATCAGTACGATTACGTATACGACCAACTGAGAAACCTGATAGTTTCTGATGAAATTCTTAAGAGAGGGATACCGACCTTCTTTAACCTCAACTTCTACAAGCACCCGCCATTCCTCTACTACCTGATTTCTTTCGTGGGACTTTCAGGTATCAGTCTCTACACATCGGGCCAGATAATAGTTCTTCTGTTCGCTTTCCTATCGATTGTTTTCGTGTACAAACTGGGAAAAGAGCTCTTCGATAGAAATTTCGCAAGAGTTTCTTCGGTCTTGTTTGGTGTGAGTCCTGCATTCTGGATATGGGGCAACCGAATTCTCCACGAAACAATGGTCTATTTTCTTTTCACGGCCTCGCTTTACTTCTTGCTCTTGGGAATCAGGAAGAAGAGAACTAAGGATTGGGTAGCTTTCGGTCTGTTGCTTGGTCTGGGACTGCTAACAAAGGTGGTAATGCTGCTGATAATCCCGATATTTATCATATTCGCCTTTCTTTCCCCGAATGTCATAAAATTCAAGAAAAAGAAACCCCACGTAAATCTTGAAATCGTAAAAAAGACAATTCATTCGCTGGTGATAGCCTTCCTGGTCTATTCTCCCTACTTCATATACAAATTCGTCAATAAGGCTCCTAGCATACTTGTGACATGGAGTGAACACATACGAGGGGACATCCCATGGGCCAGCGAGATAGTAAGAACCCCCTGGTATTACTATTTCCTCAATCTCCATGCAAGCATTTCTTTGACCCTCGCCTTGCTCTTCGCTGCAGGCCTTATTTTCATGGTTATCAGGAGAGAGAAAAGACTCCTACTCCCCCTGATCTGGGTTTTGGTTGTTATCGTTTTCTTCAGCCTGCCCGCATACAAGGAACCAAGATTGATAAACTCCCTGCTTCCTGCAGCCGTATTTATAGGGGTTTATGGGTTGTTTGAAATATCAAAAACCTTGGGGAGACTGGCGAAGGTAAAACCTGTTAAAATAATACTGGCCCTCTCCATTCTTCTCGTAGCGATTCAGATGTTCTCAAGTCTTTCAGTTGTCACGAATGATGGACACTGGCCTGCCGATTGGGAGATGTGGGAATATCTTAGAGGAATAGAGGATGACGGTGACGTTATAGTCTCCAACTATGAATACATAAGTATAAGATACTTTACAGGCAAACACTCCGATATATTGTTGTGGGGTATTACAGAGCATGACATACTTGATGGCATGATGGAGGGTTCTGTCTACTACATATTCAAAAACAGCGGTATTGTTTCGGAAGATCATTTCCAGAAAGTGAAAGGATTCGAGGAGTGTGATTGTTCGCTTTACAGGATAAAAGACCAATTCATGGAAAACGTGACCTTCCTTAAGGTATACAGCAAGGGAAAACCCTTAGAGGGCGCGATCATCTCGGTTTACGATCAGGACGCTGAAATTGTATTCAAGACAAGATCCAACAGTGAGGGGGTAGGATTCCTTTCGCTCAAGGACGGTTACTATTATATCCGTGGAGAAAGTATATGTTACAAAAGAAGCGAAGATTACATTGAGGTGAGAAATAAAGAAGCGTATGAATGCGAGCTGGTATCAAAAAATCCCTTCTCTGTGGAATGTTCCGATAAGAAATACACCATGAATTTTGAATATAAAAGTTGTTTCAACCATGAATTCACTAGAAAGAGATTTTAGTTTATAAAACACCGAGTAAAAATTTTAGAATAGATAATATGATTGGAGATTATTTTGGAATTCTGAGACCTTCCCAATGGTATAAAAACCTTCTGATATTTCTGGGCATAATATTTGCAAAGGAATTCCTTTATTTTTCTCTTTACCCAATCCTCATACTCGGATTTTTAATGCTCTGCCTAATATCAGGGGCGAACTACATATTAAACGATATAGTGGATTTCGAGAAAGACAGAAAACACCCTGAAAAAAAGAACAGACCAATAGCAAGCGGAAGGGTGGGTAAAGGAAAGGCGTTCGCATTCGCTGTAATTCTGTTGATAATTTCATTGGGCATTTCTTACTATGTTCACTTTGGATTCTTCATTTTTGCTTTAGGTTTTTTTGTTTTGACACAATTTTATTCGCTGTTTCTGAAGCACATAATATTCGCTGACGTAACAGCGATATCAATAAACTTTGTTCTTCGAGCGGTAGCAGGGGCGGTCCTGATAAACGTTTACGTTTCACCCTGGCTGATTGTTTGCACGTTCTTCTTCGCCCTTTTCCTCGCCCTCTGTAAAAGGGGTGGGGATATAACCCTGCTTAAGGAGGAAGCGAAGAACACACGAAAGGTTCTCAAATATTACAGCAAGGAATTGGTGTACATGTCTATCGCAACCTCTGCCGCCACCCTCCTGCTTTCATACAGCATGTACTCGTTCCTGGCAGCAGAAGGCTATCTAATGATGCTGACCATACCTGTCGTTACTTTTCTAATCTTCCGCTACCTTTACCTGAGTATATCCTTTCCTAAGATCGTAAGGCATCCTGAAAAGATATTCAGGGATAAACAGACAATGGCAGGAATGATACTCTGGGTCTTGATGGTTTTTTTAATTCTCTATGTGCAAATAATCTAGATGAAAAAGATCATCCCTTTCATAATAGGAATATTTGTTTTAACAATACTTGTGATGAACGTCGGTTTGAGTGATATAGCAGAGGCCGCTTCCCTGGCGAATATATATCTTCTGCTGGCTTCTTTCCTGATACTGATTTTGACTACGATGATCAAAAACCTCCGGTGGAACTTTCTTCTTAAAAGGGTCAGCAAATGCGGATTAAAAAAATCCTCTCTGATCTATTTCGTGGGCCAACTCACAAACGAGGTCATGCCCATAGGAAGCGGAGAACTGGTGAGAACCTATTGGGTTAAGAGGGCAGATAAGAGTTCATTCACCAAGCCGTTAAGTTCGATAATAGTTGAGAGGGTTTTTGATCTTATTATATTATTGATAATAGTCATCTTTGGAATAAACATTATTCTGAACCTGGAGGGGTTTTCCCATTTCCTTGTTTTAAGCACACTCATAATTCTTGCTGTTATAGTCCTGGCTATCAGACCCAAGATAATTAAGCCTTTACTGAGGATACTACCAAAGAAAATATCCTCAAAAATTTTAGATAAGATGGAGGATTTTGAGAAGGCAAAAATTTCTTACAAAAAGAGCGTCCTTTTCTTAACCCTGATAGTCACCATAATAGCATGGCTTGTTGAGACATGTGGTCAGATGGTTTTGATTTATTCTTTCGGTTATTCAATCCCTTTCTTCAAGGTACTTGCAATAGTTACAATTTCATGGCTGCTGGGAACGTTTTCATTCCTTCCAGGCGGCTTGGGAGCAAGAGAAGCAGTATTCGCGTATTTACTGACACTTTCTAACGTTCCCCTCAATGTAGCAATAACCATCAGCCTGGTTTACAGGGCTTTCGTATACCTGGTTTTTATAATACTCACTGTATTCTTCCTCTTGATTAACAAAATGAGAATTAGGGATTTTGCTGCCTGAACCAATCCACAGTTTTTCTCAGTCCCTCTTCGAGCCTGACTTCCGGTTTCCATTCCATAACCCTTTCAGCCTTTGATACGTCAGGCTTTCTCTTTAAAGGATCGTCCTCGGGCATAGACATGAAAACAATTTCAGATTTTGAGTTGGTCATAGTTCTTATCAACTTCGCAAGATCCAGTATTTTTATTTCAGTTGGATTACCCAGATTGACAGGTTCTGTGCAGTTGGAATTCATCAATTTTGTTAGCCCGTCAGTCATATCGTTAACATGACAAAAACTCCTCGTCTGTTCTCCCTTACCGTATATTGTCATGGGTTTGTCTTTCAGGGATTGGCCTATGAAATTCGGAATAACCCTTCCGTCGTCCGCCCGCATCCTCGATCCATAGGTGTTGAAAATTCTTGCTATCCTTGTATTCACTTTAAACTTTCTCCGATATGTAATAACAAGGGATTCCCCGAACCTCTTGCTTTCATCATAGCATGATCTGAGACCTATGGAATTTACATTGCCCCAGTAATTCTCACTCTGCGGATGTTTTTCAGGGTCCCCGTAGACCTCGGAGGTGGAAGCGAAGAGGAAGCGGGCGTTTGTTTTTTTTGCCAATTCGAGCATGTTGTATGTTCCAAGAGAATTCGTTAGCAGGATGTCCACCGGGAATTTCTCAAAATCAACCGGACTTGCCCTGGAAGCCAGATGATAGATTTCATCAATCTTTCCATCCAATTCCAGAGGTTTCTTAACATCGTGCTCGATGAACACGAAATTCTTATTTCTCCTGAGATGTTCGATGTTTTGACGTCTGCCTGTTGACAAGTTGTCTACACATATAACCTTATTTTTATCTATTAACCTGTCTATCAGATGCGAACCTATAAAACCAGAACCCCCTGTTACAACAATAACTTTACCTTTCATTCTCTTCATGTTTCCTTACTTTTTCCATCATTCTTTCTCTTTCTCTTGTGTGTGACTCAATATCAAGATTTTTTAGGATTTCAGTCTCGGTTTTCAGAACAGTTCTCCATTTACCTATGTCTATGTACTTCCCCTTGAGGACGAAGCCGTTGATCCTTTCTCCATTCTTCAGTGCAAGACTCATGGCATCTGTAAGTTGTATCTCTTCATTCAAACCAGGCTTTGTTTTTTTCAGATACTCAAAGATTTTTGGCTCAAAAACATATGCCCCGCATATGGCATAGAATCTCCCGTTCACACTCAACTTTCCTGCCTCTTTCTTTGAAGGCTTTTCAGCCATACGTTCTACCGGACCCACTCCATTCTTAAGGTCCTTGAATTTCACTATCCCATAGCCTTCCGTATTCCTTACCTCAAAGAGCATTATAGTCGCGAGAGGTTTTTCCTTTCTGTGATAATCTATGAGCTCACGTATTTCTTCTTTAGGCTCTATGAACGAATCTCCGAGGAGCGTGACGAATGTTTTGTCTATCCACTCCCTTCCCTGGAGAACTCCGTGACCCAAACCTCTCCTTTTGAGCTGGTAGATGTAGACAACGTTCACCCCGAAGAAAGATCCGTCACCTATGTAATCCATAAGCGCCCCCTTCTGGAAGCCCACGATCATGTATATTTTGTTCACCCCGCCTACCTTAAGGTTTTCTATACTGTGCTCTATCACAGCCTTCCCCAGTATAGGGTACATCTCTTTCGGGACTGCCCTTGAAAACGGATACAACCTCTTTCCAATCCCTGCTGCGGGGATCAAACCGATAATTTCCTCGTTCATGATAACACCATCTATGTATTTTGTATAATTATCTTTTAAAAATATCGATTTTTACCTTTCCCAGCCAAATAAGCCACGCAACCCATATAACGAGAACTAGGGAGATCAGGCCCGCCTGCCACAGGTAGTCATGGATCAAGTTGGCCAACTCCAATCCGTAAACCTGTTCTATGTGGACTATGATCAGTATCCTTAGAAGATTACCCATGTATATAAGCGGTATACCAAAAACCAACCCTATCCCTCTCTTCCTCCACTTGACGCTAGGAACAGCTATGATTAGGGCAGTCAAGAAAAGCATGCTCTTCCAACCAGTACAGTCCTCTGAAATGAGGAAAACGAAGGGATTCCCTCCCTGTATATTGATAAGAAAACCGTCCCTCGCGACCTGGAAACCCAAAGAGTTGAGGACGAGGTAAACGTTATGGCTGACCAATTCCTGCAAAGGATAGAGAATACCCTGAAAGGTCAGGATAAGATACAGAGGAACAGCGAAAACAAGTATTTTAATCAGGAATAAAAAAGTTTCCCACAATCTCTTCTGCTCTCCAGAAAACTTGATCTTCATTCTTAATTATTATTAAAGGATAATTATATTTTGTGGGAAAATGCGGACAGAACTTCCAAGACAACTCATACATCTTTCAGGCCTTTTATTCATAATACTTGCCCAATTCATCGAAAAAGAAATAACCATTACATACTTTTTCGTGCTCGCTCTCTTCTTCCTCCTCTACTCAGAGTACGTAAAGAGGGAAGAGAAGAAATTAACGAACATTTTAAACAGGCTTGAACATAGATTCAGGGATTTAACGTTCAAATTCGAAAGAAAAGAATACCTCAAAAATCCGTTCCGGGGGGCCTTCTGGTTCTACCTTTCCTGCGCTATCACACTCTTTATTTTTCCCTTTCACATCGCCTCTGCTGCCTGCTGCATGCTAGCGGTAGGAGATTCGCTTTCAACTCTATTTGGTGTGAAGTTTGGAAGGCATAAGATAACTAAAAACAAAACCTTTGAGGGATCACTTGCCTGTTTCCTAGGATCACTGGCTGTCGGTGGATTCTTCGTGAACCCCTTCCTCACGTTGGTTGGCGCTACTGGAGCAACGTTTGCAGAGTTATCAACAAAGATAAATGATAATCTAACGATACCGATATTTTCCGGCTTGGTAATATTCCTTTTCTCTATTATAATTTAACCAGCCACAGGTTTGGCCTTTTTCGTCATGAGAACAAGTTCGCTTATCTTTTCCATGAGTTTCGGTTCAGCCGCCAGGATGTCCATCGCCGTTACAACTCCTATCAAAACATTTTTGCTCACTATCGGCAGCTTCTTTATGTTATGCTCTGCCATGATCGAAGCTGCCTCTCCTATCTCTGTGTCAGGTTCTATCACTATAACATCACTCGTCATTATAGATTTAACTTTTGCGTCTTCCTTGAACTCTTCCTCTGAAGCGATTTTCTTGACAAAATCCCACTCAGTCAGTATCCCTACAAGCTTTTTTTTATCGATGACAATCAGAAATTTAGTGTTTTTCTCAACCATCTTCTGTGCAGCCTCTTGAACGGTTACATCAGGCTCAACAGTTTTCACATCCTCGGTCATTATCTCTTTCACAAGCATATTATCATATTGTTTTTTTCTGAATATAAAGGCATTCTGAAGGAACTGATAACACCGTTATGTTTTTCTATCTCCTCCCCAATATATTAATGTATGCTTACCAGAAAGAAGAGTCTTAAGATTCAGGAAAGACTTGGGATGAGAATAGGGGTAGCCTATGGCAGCAGAAACGCACCTGTTGTAAAAAACCCTGACCAGGCCTTGGGCGTGCTCGAAGATCTTTACAAGATAGGCTTTAAAGCCCTACTGCTTCCAAAGGAATTGTTCACGGATATAAGGAACATTTCAGACCTTTACAAAGAACATTATACCAACCTTCTTAAGATAAAGACAATCGCTTCGAAGTACAACATCGAGCTTTCAATACACAACCACGCCCTTCCTCAAGACCCCAACCTTGATGAGGAGATAAAAATATTCTGCAATGTGGCGAATGTGATGGATGCACGCTCGCTCATAATACACCCAACATTTTATTCCAGGATGCCCCAGGACCAGGCTCTGAAACTCGTGGTTTACAAGATAAATGAGATAGTTAACGAACTGAGAATCAAATCAAGGATAGGAATAGAAACCACAGGCAGACTGAACGAACTTGGTTCTGTCGAGGATGTGATTGACATGGTCAGGAGAACCACGCGAACGGAACCCATACTGAACTGGGCTCACATCCATGCACGGAGTTCAGGGGCACTTACGAATGAGGATGATTTCAGAAGGATCCTTGACAAGGTTAGGTCAGAGGTTGGTCAGTATTGGTTGAAAGAAGCGTATTTCATATTCTCAGGGATATCATACGGACCTTCAGGAGCGATACAACACAGACCAGTCGTTCGCTCGGATATGAGACTCGAACATCTCATAAAATCTATACAGTCTCTGAACATCAAGGGAACGCTAATCTTCGAGACACCAAACAGGGAGGAGGATATCCTCAACATGCTTCAAGAACTGGGGGACATGGTGAGATGATCATAACTATTTCTGGTCTGCCCGGCTCTGGTAAGACAACGGTCGGAAAACTCCTCGCTGAAAAACTCGGTTTCAAGTTCCACTCAATCGGAGACCTTAGAGGACGAATGGCGATGGACAAAGGACTGACGATAGACCAGTTGAATGAAATAGGCATGGAAGAGGAGTGGACAGACAAGGAGGCGGACGAATACCAAAAAACCCTCGTTAGGAAAGAAGATAACCTGGTTATAGAGAGCAGACTTGGGTTTTACTTCATTCCCGAATCACTCAAAATATTTTTAAAGGTTGATCTGAAGGCGGCAGCAGAAAGAATCTTCAAGGACCAGCGGCCCGATGAGGAAAATAAAAGGAATGCTGAAGAGATTCTGGAATCAATGAAGAAAAGAATAGAAAGCGACAGCAGACGCTATAAAAAATACTACGGAGTCGATTTCTTGGATGAGAAGAATTATGATCACGTTATAGATACCACAGATCTGACGATAGATCAGGTTGTGGACAAAATTATAAAGATGGTAGAAAATCACGGAAAAACTAGGTCCTGATTTTACCCTTGGTCCTCAGAACCTTTCCCGCTTCCCTTATGAATTTCCTCACATACTCCCTGTGCATAAGTATGTCCTGCTTTGAGAGGTCGAGTATCTTCCCCTCTTTCACGAGTTTCTTCATCTTCTCAAGTTCGTTGAAAACCTCTAGGTACTTGTCCGAAATGAGACCAGGTTTGACAACGTGTTCCTCAAAGTATTGACTTAGGGATTCGCCCTTTTTCGGGATCTTGTTCATGGATTTGAGAATGGTGAGAATGGTCTCGGTCATGATAACATAGGATTTCTCTATTAGATTCTCGCGCTTAAGAACTTCCACACGAACGAGGGTTTTCTGCATCTCCTTCACGAACTTCTTTGAACGTTCGATCCACTGGTCAACCTCGCCTCCGGAAATGGTTTTCAACTTCTTGTGTTCGATTTTTTTCCTTGCGTTTATCACCCCTTCCAGCCAGTCCGCATACTCTGGTTTCACGAGATTCATCTCCACAAGCGTCTTCCTCATGGAATCCGCGGCATCGGATGGTCTGGGTGGGGTTTTCCCCAGAAACATCAATACCGCTTGCAGGCTCTCCAACATCGCATAATAGCAATCCTCAGCCACCATGTACATCTTCGCGTTCTCCACCCTCTTAATCCTCTTGGGGGCGCGATCGATGTATTTCTCGACAGCCTCCTTTGAGGGCTTGATCTCACCCATTTGAAGCAAACGTTTAATAGGGAGGAAGATATCCTTGTCAAAAACAGGAACGCCCTCGCGGATGAAGTTGAACACGATGGGGTGGCCTATCCTAACCATGTTCCAGAATTCCGTGAGCAGATACGGCTGCTGGACGGATAGCTTACTGGAAAGCTTCTTTGCGATGACATCGAAATCATCCTCCATCTGTTCCTTCACGTTTGGGGTTATCTTCTGTTTTGTGTCATCTATTATGATAAAGACATCTATGTCGCTTTCCTTATGCCAGGAACCCCTTGCACTTGAACCAAAAAGAACGACAGAACGAACAACAGAACCGTATTTTTTGAGAACCTCTTTGGTGAATTTTTTTATTACTTCCAGCCTCTTCTTCTCTTCCCTTATTTTTTCAGATTCCCCCTTCTTGACAGCCTTCTTCTTCGTCTCTGCCATATGTTTAATATTGTGATCAGAGTTTATAAGGATTAAACTTCAAATGACGACTTGCCTTGTATTTCAAGTCGTCGGTTTAAAATAAAAATAACGTAAAC
>CAYFWU010000014.1:0-23479 GCA_964347025.1 uncultured archaeon
CAAAAGTCTCGCCACCCAAAAGGTCCGTGAAAATCCCGGCCAGCGCATACATATTAAATGCGAATCACCAGGCCAAGAAACTCCACCAGGGTTTAACTACAGAAATTAATTCTCCTGATTCAGCGCTCACCTTTGTTTCAGTTTCAAGTGTAACAGGAAATATCGCAAGTAATTTTGCAGATTCTTCCTCTTTCAAAGAATATATTGGTTTTCCGGCTTCTTCCTTAAGTTCCATGTCTTTAACCGATTCTTTATCGGGTGTTTCAGGCATCGAAATTACATCTCCAGGTAAAATATTTATTTGTTTTTCACCGGCAGAGGTTTTCATCATTAATTTGGATTCTTGGATAGTAAGTTCATTGGAATATTTAACAGAGATTGTTGCCGTCTCCAGTATGCCTCTGCTGCCAGCGGTACGAAGTGTTATATCTTCTGTTTGTTTCTTGTTATTTTTTATGAACTCTATTTTGCCTGTCACAATATCATAAGAAACTCCTGTCTCACACTCTTCTCCCTCACAGGTCCCACTGCAGATAACTTGGGCAGGATATGTCATTCCCAGACCACATTCCGTGCCTACAGGGCATTCATAATAACTGCACGGGTCTCGTCTCGCGCATCTTAATCCAAGACTGGGGAAACTAAAGCAATCCATATCCAAAGCTTCTGGACAGGGATTCTGGGCATCGCAGGTAATTTCGGTTATATCAACACCCTGAGGACCGCACTCACCGTCACTCTGTCTGGCAATGCCTGCATTCGTCAGAAAACATGGATTTTTATAGGTTATTCCGTCACAGCCGCAAACAGGGTAGTATATGTCTGGGCAGGTTTTCTTTTCAAGACATATTCCTGTTGTGGCATTACATAAAGTAAAACTGCAGACGAATTCGGTGTGATCATTTGAACCGCAATCATCATCAGTTGTGCAGTTGCCAGAACATATCGCTTGTATTGGGAATGTCATCGCTTCGCGTAATTCCAGATTTTCAGGGCAGGTGTAATTGTTTTCGTACGATGCACACCTTCTTCCAATTCCCGGGAACTCGAAACAACATTTTGTAAGGTTAGGACACATGAAATCACAGGTATCTTTTTCGTAATCATCGACATCACAGCTTACGTTAGAGATCCCAGAGACGCAGTTTCCATTATAATTTCTAAAAACAAGGTTCTGTTTCCTCAGGCAATCGTTCTGGTATGTAGTTCCATCACTTCCGCAGACAGGGGATGATGTGGAGGGACATGGTGTAGGGATTTGTGTACATGTTCCTGCCACTGAATCAGGAGGGAAATGATCACAAAACTCATTTGATTCGCAATCACTGTCTGTTTTGCAATTTCCGCTGCAAACAACCACTTTTGGAGAAAATGGGAAAACCTCTTTAACTTCACAAACTGAGTTTTCTATGTACTCTGAACAATCAAAATAACTGCATGGATCTGGTTCAGCACATTTGGTTCCTATCCTTGGAGGGACCACACCTTTTAAATCAAAGAATTCAATACACTCCAACCCCCCATAACAATCTGACTGCATATCGCAATCCTTGAAAGAAATCTGATCTATACATTCTTTCCTGTATCCCATTGAAACCCCAGCTGCCTGTCTGTGGCAGTTGCTTTGATAAGTGTTCCCATCACATCCGCATACTGGACCAACAACTTCGCATTGATTAGCATCGGGTCTAAAAGTACAGTAGCCAGAATCTTCTCCAGCCTCATAATCACAATTATCAAACTCGCAGAATTCTGTACTGGCGCAGTCAGAATCTGACTTACATTGTGAAACAGGGTTAGTTTCGGCATTAACCAGCGAGATTATGAATAAACAGAATAAAATCGAGAATATTAATATCTCTCTTTTCATGTTTAATAATTTGTTTTTTTTATTATTAAATTGAATATTTTTGCTAAATTTTAAATATCCTTCGTACAATAATTATACAAAGCTTTTTTGGGTTGGTTTAATGGTTGTTAAACATTTCAGAAGACTTAAAAACAGAATCGCTTCTGCCATCAGAAGGGTCTTCAAGAAAAAGAAGGAAATAAAGATCGGTTTGTACGGACCTGTGAATTCCGGGAAAACCACGCTTGCCAACAGGATCTGCCTTGACTGGTTAGGGGAAGAACTCGGAAAGGTAACGAGCATCCCTCACGAGACCAGGGAGATCCAGATGAAAGAGAAGGTTACGATAAAAGATGACGGGAGATCGTTAACATTCAATCTGGTTGATACTCCGGGGATAGCGACGAAGATAGATTTTGAGGATTTCTTGAAATTCGGGATGAAGAGGAAGGAAGCCAAGGAAAGAGCGAAACAGGCGACAAGGGGCGTGATAGAATCCATAAAGTGGCTGGACAACATGGATATGGTTCTTGTCGTTATTGACTCGAACAGGAGCCCCATAAACCAGGTCAACATAACGATACTAGGGAATCTCGATGCAAGAAACATCCCTCTGCTGATCGTTTCTAACAAGATAGACCTGAAGAGTTCAAGCACGAGCAGGGTGAGGACTGCCTTCCCCGGTTACGACGTTATCGGGATCTCGGCAAAAACAGGAGCTATGGTCAACGAGCTCTACAAGATGATTTTGAAAAAGATATAGGTGGAAAATGAATCTGAGGATAAAGCTGATACCCTACGAGAGGCTTAAGAAAGGGGAAGTTAAGAGCCTGATCAAGGATCTGAAAGAAGGAACGATAATACTCGTGGATGCCAAACTCGATCCGAAGGAGGAGGCTGATCTGATAGAGGAGACCATGAAGGTGGTTTCAACTAAATTTTCCGGGATAGAGCTGAGTTCCATGGATCTGAAAGAACTCAAGGAATCGACAAGCTTCGAAAGGTTCAAGAACATGGTCATAGAAAAAATAATAGGCAAGAAAAGAGGTTTAACCATAATAGGCCCTGCAAAGATCATTAGAAAGATAGAGAAGAACCCCGAAGAGCTTCTGCTTTACATGTAATTAATAAAGGTGATCTTATTCCAAACAAATGTACGAAATGCGGTAAGATACACCCGGACGATGCGGACTACCTCGTTAACGGGTGTGATGTATGCGGATCGAAATTCTTCTTCTACGTGAGGGAAGAGGTCCTAGAAAAGATTGAGAAGGATATGGAGAAAATCTCCAAGAAGGAGATGACTGAAATAGAGAAGGATATAAGGGAGATCGTCAAGAAGGAGGAAGGCGTTGAAGAAGAAGACACAGTTATACTCGACGTGGAAGCGATAAGGGTCATAAAGCCAGGGAAGTACAGGATAGACGTGGTTAACCTGTTTACACAGAGACCCCTGGTTATAAGAACAGGTCCCGGGAAGTACGAGCTTGATCTTTCCACGCTCCTTAGCGGGCTCAGGAGGAAGAAATAGGATCTTTTATGAAACGCGGATTTTCGAGCAAGAAGATAAACCTTACAAACTTTTCACTCGTGGCATTGCTTTTCATAATAATCGGAATAGCTGTGAACATCGGAGGGACAGTTTTAAGTCCGGAAATCGTGGGGCAGGGGAACTTCTTCATAATGTGGGGTTTCATAATAGCGGTTATAGGACTGTTCGTGCATGTCCTCAGAGAGAAGTGGTAGTCAACTCATTTGAAGGTTATGCCTTTATTTTTGACCAGAACATTCATGAAGTCTTTCGCCGCGTGAGAATTTTTGAACACTTTTCTTGCCTCGTCCTCCAGCTCTTTGAGGTTCGTATACCTTCTTGAGAAGTGGGTGAGAACGAGGTTCTTAACGTTCGCCTTCTTTGCGATTTTAGCGGCCTCCTTCGCTCCCGAGTGCATCCGGTCCTCCATAACCTCGAAGAAGGTGGAATCGTGGATCAGGATGTCCGCGTTTCTCGAGATCTTAACGATATTTTCGCATGGTTCCGTATCCCCTGAATAGACAACCTTTATCCCTGGTTTCACAACCGCAACGTCTTTCAGGGTGATCTTCTTTCCCTTGAATTCGATCTCTCCCTTCTCCTTCAGTTTCCCTACCAGTTTACCCTGTCTCAGGCCGAAGAGCTTTCCCGCCTTCTTCATATCAACGTTCACCTTATCCCTCTCACGAAAAGCGTAGGCGACAGAGGGGACTGTGTGTTTCGTTGGGATAGAAATGATCTCGAAATTCTTTGACTCGTAAACCTTAGTTTCCCTGTTTCCCTCGAAGGGAACGTTTTTGGGGATCACACGGAAACCTGTTCCCCAGTAATCGAGGTCCAGAATGTCTCCGATAAACCTTTCGGCATCAGGTCCGTGGATGTAAAGCGATCGCCTTCGGCCTTCGAGGTTCATGGTATACAGTAAACCGATCAGCCCGATCCAGTGATCGGCATGCCAGTGTGTTATGAATATGTGATCGATCTTCATGAACGATATTCCCTTGGCTATGATCATCTGGCGTTGCGTACCCTCACCGCAGTCGAAAAGGAAGTTGTCCTGGTCGTAATGCAGATAGATCGAGGAATGGTTTCTCGCCTTGGTTGGGGGACCGCTTCCTGTTCCTAGGAACGTGATCTCCAGCATAAGAAATAATTAGGCTCGGTATTTAAGAAATTACTCTCTGAGTTTCTTGACCACAGCGCTCTTTATACCTTCAGCATCCAGCCCGTATTTTTTGTAGAGATCACTGGCTGATCCGGATTCGGCAAAGCTTTCTAAACCTATCGGTAAAAGTTTCTTGACCTTACCTATTGAAGATAGACCGAGAACCTCTCTAGAAACCGCCTCGTCAAGACCACCGTCAAGGACGTGGTCTTCCACCGTGACTATCATATCCGATTCCTTGGTTGCGAATTCTATACTTCCCCTGTCAAGAGGTTTTATGCTGGGCATGTTAACAACGAATGCGTTAATTTTATAGTATCTTTTCAGCCACTTTGCGGCATCAACGGATGTGTGGAGCGTATCACCGTAAGATAAAATCGTGACTGTTTTATCTCCCTTATCGAAAGCGTGATCACCCGTAAAAAAACCGGTTTTGCCGGGACTGAAAACGTAATCCGGACCGTGTATGGTAGGAAGCTTGTTTCTCGTTATCCTCATGTAGGTTGGAGTTTCGTCGGTCATCATGAAGTCAAGCATGCTTTCGACTTCCACTGCGTCCGCTGGGCAGAAAACATAAATGCCCGGTATGGATCGCATAAGAGAAATGTCGTTTATTCCCTGGTGTGAGGAACCGTCCGGACCCACCGCAATTCCTCCGTGTGTTCCTATTATTTTAACATCTCTTTTATCCACTGCTACGGACTGCTTAATTTTTTCCGCTCCCTTGACAACAAAGACGGCGAAGGTGTTCGTGAAGACCTTGTAGCCTTCGCTCGCAATCCCGGCGGCCTTGGTTTGCATGAATGATTCTGAAATCCCCACGTTTCTGTATCTCTCAGGGAACTTTTTGCCGAATATGTCTGCCTTGGTTGAGCATCCGAGGTCGGCGTCCAGAACAAATATGTTTTCGTATTTTTCACCAAGTTCTGCCAGATAATTCCCGTAAGCATCTCTCATGCTTGCCTTTTCACCAATAATGTATTTTGTTTCCATCTAAACACCGATAAGACTAATACACTCTTTCTCGAGCTTTTTCAGATGCTCAATCGCTTCTTTGTATTCTTTTTTACCGGGAGCCTTTCCATGCCATCCCACCTGGTTTTCCATGAAAGGTATTCCCGCGCCCTTAACTGTGTTTGCTATTATAACCGTGGGTTTTTCTTCCTGTGTTTGTGCGCGCGTCCAGGAATCTATCAGCCAATTATAGTCGTGTCCTTCAGGCTGGTAATCCTTTTTCCTTTCTCTGAATCTGACTTCCGTTCCAACTACGTGCCAGTTGTTGGCCTTATATTTTTCCCTCAGCGGGTAAATGCTTGAGATGTCCTCAACGCATCCGTCTATTTGCAGGCCGTTGTGATCAACATAAACAATTAAATTGTTTAGCTTGTTTTTACCGGCGTCTCTTACAGCTGCCCACAACTCTTCTGTCTGGTGTTCGCCATCCCCAGTCACAACAAAAACTTTACGTTCGTCTTTGCTCCCATATCTGGTTTTAAGGGCATCCGCCTTACCGACTGCAATGCCTATCCCAGTCCCAAGGCTGCCTGTAGAAACCTCGATTCCGGGCGTTTTTATGCTGGGGTGTCCCTGAAGGTTATTGCTCTCTCCTCTTGGACTTTCCATGTCAGCCTTTCTCAGGGTATCGAGCTTTCCGGGTTCGATAATATTCAGATGTTTTAATATGGAATAGAGCGTAGGAACACCGTGACCTTTTGAAAGAACGAATCTGTCTCTTTTTTCGGGATCGTCAGCAAATACTTTCATTCCCCCATCCAAAAAAAGATAATTCCCTATTTCGACCCAGGAGAGCGACCCTCCGGGGTGGCCGGACTCGGCCTTGTATAGCATATCAATTATATCTTTTCTTATCTGTGTAGACGTAAGGTAGAATTTAGGTTCAATTTTAATGTAAGAACTATTCATCTTTATCTTTGAACAGAAATTTTAAAAATCCATATTGTTAAAAGTTTTAAAATTTTTCATACTTCTTTTTCGCGGCGTAAACGTCCTTCACTACATATTCAACCGAAATTCTGTATGTGGAGCTTGAAAAATCAATGTGGGGTGTGAAACTGTATTTTTCCTCCTCCTTTCTTTCCTCTTCTTCCCCTTTGAACTCTGGTTCTACAATGATCTCCTCATTCATCTCAAGGGGGGCTTGTTGTTTCGTGGAGGTCTCAAACCGCCAGATTTCCTTCCCTGTTTTTTCGTCCAGAACGTACAAGTGGCAGTCCCAGGAACCGAAAATGATCGTGCCGTTCCAGTGTATTACATCGCTCCACACATCTCCACCTGTCCTAAACTTCCAGATCAATTTGCCATCCGCTGTTGAAACCGCGTACAAATTCCCGTCTGTGGAACCGAAATAAATTCTATCTTTACGGACAAGGGGTTTCAGATCCCCTATTTTATCTTCTGTCTTAAATCTCCATATTTCCTTTCCGTTCGAGATGTCAACTGCGTAAAAGTTGCCATCGTGGGAACCGAAAAATATCGCGTCACTGTGGGTTAGAGGGTTCATTTCTATCACGCCACCTGTCTTAAACCTCCACAATTCCTTCCTCGTGTTTATGTCCACGGCGTAAAGGTTCTTGTCAAAGGAAGGGATGTAGATAACACCATTCTGTATGCAGAAAGGGTGGTAATGAAGGATTGAACCGCTTGTCCTGAACCTCCAGAGTTCCTTCCCTGTTTCCGGGTCCAGGCAATAGAGGTTCCCGTCATAAGAACCCGCGTATAAATTATTGGCATGAACAACAGGTCCTGATCCTACCCATCCGCCCGTTTTGGAACGCCAGATCTCCTTCCCATCCGAAACATTTACGGCATAGACAAAGTTGTCAAAAGAACCGAAATAAACTTTTCCCTTGTGAATAAATGCCGTGGATGTTATCCTATCACCTGTCTTGAACTTCCATACAAGCTTTCCGTTCTTTATATTTACCGCATACATGTAACCGTCGTAGTTGCCGAGGTAGAAAACGTCTTTGTGTATGACAGGTCTCGCTTCGACAAATCCTCCTGATGATCGGAACTTCCATAGGAGTTTGCGCGTCTTTACGTCCAAGGCATATATGTAATTATCACAACATCCGAAATACATCACGTCGTCTTTGATCACCCCTGCCGTGGAAACGCTTCCGCCGAAACCGACAGTCCACTTTCCTGTGTAGAACCTCGGCTTCACGATAACATCGCTCATCTCTGTCTCGAATCCTGTCTCTATCAACATCCAATCCCTATCTTTATCAAAAACTTTTAAAATTAAAAAACAAACGTTTCGTATGAATCTGCTCATTCCGAAAATCCAGGAGATCGCGGAGAGGATTTCGAAAATTGAGGGAAAGAGGAAGAAGCTTGCTGAATTTCTCAAGAATGTGAAAAGCGATGTTAAGCTTTCGGAAAAGGTTGAAGCTCTCGACATCAACGATATGAGAATTTCCGCTGTTGATGGCGGTATCGTGAAGCGATCGCTACATGGGTTCGATTTCGTCCTGGCAAGGGGGGTTGGAGTCTGCTTCTGTTACAGGAAAGGACGGATACACAAGGTTGATTACTACCCGAGCAAGATGCCCACGCCTGAACTCTCCGTTCTCGAGGCGTTGTCGGATCTGGACTGGGTGCACACGACCTCGATCGTGAGGCAGCGGATGGAAATAAAGACAGCGATTGGGTTGGTTGAGGAACTGAAACCGGATTTGCTCCTGTTGGACGGATCTATAATTCCTCACTATCAGGATCGTCCGGCGAGGACCTCAAAGGTTCATAAAGCTTATGAGGAAATGATCTCCCTTTACAAAAAACTATTCGAGACCTGTTCATCCCGAAACGTTCTGCTGGCAGGAGTTGTCGAGGATTCGAGAGGGACGAAGTTCTGCGACATAGTGAATGAAAAGATCCTCTCGAAGATCTCGCATGCGAGCGTTCCCGAATTGAAGGGGATTCTTGAGAAAACGAGAGACACGAATCTTCTCTACTGGATCCTTCATGAAGGCGAACGCACGGACGTTTTCCCCTATTCGGAAAAAGCGAAAGAACACCCTGTCATGAAGGACTTCGAGGCTTACGCCAGCAGGATCCATTCCTTCTACATGAAGACCGCGAAGTTCGACCGGCCCATAAGGATAGATTTCCTGGGCGGAAAAGAACTCGCAGAAAAATTCGCCTCTGTCGTTCTCTCCATTTCCTCACATCATTCGGGCTACGGTCTGCCGAGCGTTCTGATCGAGGCTGATCAGGTAGCGAAACTCGCGGAGGATGATATAGATAATATATATGAACAGATCCTAACGCAGACGGGTTCGTTACCTAGCATCTTCAGGCTGAGAAGGGATATGCGGCCTTTTTAATAGTTGCCTAAAATCATTTTCATTCTTTCGGAAGGCGGTATTGGTTTACCGTTTTCACCGTAAATATCAACAGACCCGTTGCGTATTTTAGTCTGCCAATTAACAGCGTAAGGAAATTCATCTCTGCGATATGCAAGCTGTGGTGCAGGGAGGAAGCCCTTTGCGAAGATATCGTACAGACCTTCAGCACTGTAAGGTTCTTCAACCGAATTCTCTATAGTTCTTATTACCAGTCTGGCTGCGTCATCCAAATACCTGGCTCTTTTAGTAACGTCTCTGTTTCTGGACATGTCATCAACTTCTCCCTTTGCTCTGAGCTTCCTGTAGGAATTAAGAGCATGACGCGTAATCTTTATGCTTTCGTTTATTATTTCGGGTGTGGCCAGATCCAAACCTTCCGAATAACTTACAACGTGAATTATGTCAGGACTTGTTATGTTATTTGGTTCTATATCATCCATCAAAGCAGTAACTCCTGCCAGCTGTATTTTTGCTTTTTCAGGGTTATGAGAAAGGTAATCGAGACCGGCTCTTGTTTGGAGATAAACCCTGAAATTTGGATCTTCCAGTTCCCTGACCAATTTAAGAGTTGTTCTGGCTTTGGCTATATCGTTAACACCCCAGGTATATTTTGGATCGTTCTGCATAACCTGGAGTACAAAATCTTTGATCCCCATTTTTTTTGCAGATTTGGCTGAAAGATAAGCGGAGGCTACGTAAGATATATCGTCAGATCCCCTGAAAGCGAAATGATGAGGTACGTTAGCCTCGACAGGTTTGTTTGTGGTCGATACGTATTCCATTGTCTCTAAATTCTCTGAAATATTGTCGATTAGAGGATTCGGACCTCTCCCATCAATTTGAGAAAACCACCAAAAAGGAAGGGCGTGCCATGCAATGTTAATCGTTTTTTCATACATCTCCGCAAGCTTTTTTCTGTTCTTCGTGCCGGCATATGTTCTTACTAACATTGGTCTTGATTCTTTCCATACGAGTTCATATTCTTCAGAAGAGTTTATGGGAACGCCGCCCCCATTTGGAAGGTTTTTCCACTCTTCACCGAACCTTTCCTGAGTGAGCTGTGATGTACCGATAGAAAGAACATCCAGAAATCCGTTTTCAGCGAGTTTTCGTGACCATTCTATAAACTGTTTAACAGCCTTTTCTCTTTTTGGATGGTAAGGGCCTGCGTGAGCCCTTATTACAGGATCCATTTCCTTTCTTCTACCGTCATGTATCCTGGCAACAAGCATGTCCTTTTTTGTTCCGAAATTTTTATATGACCTTTTATTGGGTTTGAGTGATTCATAATCCCCATTTTTTGTAACCTCTTTACCGAAATCGAGAAGCATGTCATCATAAGGGTGTTTGCCAACAAGATCCTCCGAGGCAGAGGCAGGATCAATCCCAAGTTTGATCAGGGTTTCTGCCGGGCTTTCGTCTCCATAAAACACTTCGATTCCTCTATATTTGTTTTTTACCCAATTGCATGCTTCAGGCAAACCTGCGAAGTAAACGGATTCCAGCGGTCCTCCATACTCTTTTAGAAGGCGTCTTTCTTTTAATTGATACATCAATTTTCGGAAATTTCTGACGCCGTCATCAGCATCTAACCTGTAGCTGAAGCCCAAAGACTTTATACCATTTTCCCTGATCCACCTGCCTATCAGAGACGAGTTGTTTATCTCAGAAGGATTATCAAATGCCTTTCTAACCTTTTCATCAGCCAAAACAGTTTTATAGCCAGCATCTTGAAGAATTTCAGCTAATCTAGAAACTCCCAATGTGTGCGCATCGATGGACGTCATTCCAAGTCCAATCGAATCAGAGGGTTTTATTTTATTTGTCAAATTGAACACCCAAAAATTATGATCCTATAAGTGGATAATTATCCATTCCAAAAGGGTAATAATTTTCTTGAGTTATTTTGAAAATTTTGGGCCATATAATTCTTTGAATGTCTTCCTTGAGATTGTCCCTTGACAGACCCAAGGTTTCAGGTATCCTTCCTTCTACCCTGAAGTTCCTCTGGAGAATTTCGCTCCCTTCTTTTATCAGAAAATCTGTGACAGGGGTTTCTACGCCAAGGCATTTACCGAACTCCGAGATAGGGACAAGACCAGTCGGTATGTCCTCCCAGAGATACCTGTGATCAAGGGTTCCAGGATCTTTTATGCCCTGATAAACAGGATTTTCCCTCATCATCTTTCCCGTTTCTGAAAGGGGTATAGAATATCTCGAATTCAGCCACTCTTTCACGGACAGAGGCCTGCTGTCCAGTTTCCTGGAAACTTCCATGAATTCTTTATCGACAAGGTCTATGTATTCAGCCACTTCGTCGGTTACACCTTCCACATAATAATCAAATCCCTGGCCACCGTAAATCTTATCTTTATTGAGTATTGTTATGGTAGGGTGGAATATTGCCCCTATATTACCGAGACTTGTCTCAAGAAAGGTTTCGGCAGGAACGAATTGGGGATAAACTTTATTTATTTTTGAGGTTATCTTCTTGGTGTCCTTTGCTCTCAAGGCAGCGGTTGAAACTTCGTTCTTTACACCTTTAATTGTCGCTACCCCTGGCTTCATGACCCTTGAAGCGTAAATTAGTGTATTGGCTTCTCCAACCACGGGTTTGCCTTTACACCCGTTTTTCCTTAGGGTGTAATCTACCTCCAGAGCACCGCAGGTTCTTCCAGGGTTTAGAAGTATTATCTGATTGTCCCTGAGGTAGGGAGACATTTTCTGGGCAATACCTTTGTGTGCATCGGCTGTGGTAACCACCATTATAACGTCTCTTCCTTCAAGAGCCCTTTTCATGTCAGTCCCGACATAAGAAAGCTTTCCTCTTCCTTTCAGACAGCCATCCAGGTCTATAAAACCGGTATTCATAACGTGATCTATTCTCTTCTCTGATCTGTTGTAGAGAGAAACGTCATAACCTTTGGAAGCAAGATAGGCTGCTATGGCCTGTCCTCCACAACCGCCTCCTACTACTGCATACTTAGGACTATTTGTTATTTTTTTCATGTAAAGTTATTGTTTACCGTATTTTTGAACATTAAAGAAGAATTTTTTGTAAAAAGATAAATATTTATATAATTAATTACAATAATACAAAATATGGCAAAAAACAGAGGTTTAACCAATACAGAAAGGCTCGTACTAGGGAGGTTAGAAGTGAACGCGCGGACGCCTCTCTCAAGGATAGGTAATAGTATTCGTAAGAGCCAGCAAATCGTTAGTTATACCGTTAACTCCCTGATAGAGAAGGAGATAATACGAGGCTTTTACACGGTCATAGATTACTCTAAAATGGACATGCTGAACTTCCACGTACACTTCAGAGCAAAATATTTAGGAGACGAGAATTTCAACGAACTTATCGATTATCTGGTATCGGAAAAACATACATCGTGGGTCGCGACAAGGGGAGGTGGGTATGATGTTGTCTGTAGTTTTCTCACCCCAAACCCCTCGAAATTCAACAAAATATGGAAAGGTGTAATAGAGAAGTTCCCCCAGAGGATACAGAAATACATTATTCTTACAACCATCGTTAATATCGACTACGGAAGGAAATATCTCTCTGAGGAAAATCCCAAGATACCCGTTAAGACGTACGGAGGGGACAAAGAACCGGTTGATGTAGATAAAAAAGATATAGAGATCCTTAAGGAAATATCCGAAAAGGCGAGGGTGAGTTCTGTGGAGCTGGGAAGAGAATTGTCTCTAACGCCTAAAACCGTTGCTGAAAGGATAAGGAAATTGCGTAAGCAGGAGATTATACTTGGATTCAGGCCTTCGGTCCTGGCGAGAAACATGGGATACATATCGTCTTTATTTCTCATAAAATATCACAACATTTCACTGGGGGGAGACGAGTTTGCAACTTACCTCAAGAATCATCCCAACATAGTGAGGGCTGTGAAAACAATCGGTGAGTGGGACATAGAAATACAGGTGGAGGTTGAGAACGTTAGCGAACTGAGAAATGTGGAGATGGAGATTAGAGAGAAGTTCTCCTCGCTCATAAAGGAGATAGCAAACGTTCCTCTTTACAGGACCTACAAGAAAACGTTCTTCCCTGGATTTCTTGTTGGTTAAATATTTAATACAGCATTCCAAATTCTGAACATGATAAAAGCGATCCTTTTCGATCTCGACAATACCCTGATAGACTTCATGCTAATGAAGAGGAAGTCCTGCGAGGCAGCTATGGATGCAATGATAAACTCCGGTCTGAAAATAAGCAAAAACAAAGGGATGAAGATTCTTTACGACCTCTACGGGGAGAAGGGTATTGAGTACAAGAATATCTTCCAGGAATTCCTCAGGAAAACCATCCGGAGGATTGATTACAAGATTCTAGCAAGGGGAGTGGTTGCTTACAGGAAGGCTCAGGTTGCGTACGTAAAGCCCTATCCAGGAACCGTGAAAACCTTGGTCAGGCTCAAGGAGAAAGGATTGAAACTCGGAATCGTTTCCGATGCCCCGTCTTTCAAGGGATGGGTCAGGCTGGTAGAAATGGGCATAGAGGATCTCTTTGACGTGGTTGTTACCCTTGAGGATACGGGTAAGGAGAAGCCTTCCAGGATTCCCTTCATGGAGGCTGTTAAAAAACTGGGCATTAAACCAGAGAACATTCTCTTCGTTGGTGACAGACCCGGAAGGGACATAAAGGGTGCGAAGGCAACTGGAATGCGAACGGTCTTCGCGAAATACGGAGATCTGGAAGGAATTAAAAAATCAGGAGCAGATTACGAGATAGAGAAGATCACGGATCTGCTTAAAATAGTGTGATATCATGGAATTGGAAGAAGCCATTCGAAATCGTCGGAGCATTCGTTCTTACAAGGATAGATCGGTTGAGGATGAAAAGATAGAGAAGATCTTGGATGCCGCTCACTGGGCGCCCTCAGCTGGAAACCTCCAATCAGTGGAATACATTGTTGTTAAAGACAGGGAAACAAAGGAGAAACTATCTTCCGTTAGCTTTGGTCAGGCGCAGCCTAAGAAAGCTCCGGTTAACATCGTGGTGTGCGTTAACTTCCCGAAGATCTCGCACTACGGAGAAAGGGGAGTGGGGCTGTATTCCATCCAAGAGAGCGGGGCATGCATACAGAACCTTATGCTAATGGCGCATTCGCTGGGGCTTGGGACGTGCTGGATCGGGGCGTTTGATGAAGAGAGGGCGAAGGAAATACTTGAGGTCCCGGAGAACGTAAGGGTCGTGGGAATCATAACTGTCGGATATCCTGATGAGAGCCCGAAATCGAGCAGAAGGGATTTGAAAGATATTGTTTTTCAGGAAAGGTACAAATAGGTTCATAAGAATTTGTCCGGTGGGATGTATTCACCGAATTTCTTTCGTGCGTCCTCCAGTCGTTTCCTCTGATCTTCCAAAACCTTGAATACGATCGCAGGAGTGTCGTGAACCTTGGTCTTGTAGATGTTGGTTATCCTTTCTATTTTTTCTAGGTTTTCCGGAATCCTGATCTTGAACTGTTCTGCATATTCCTCCCTGCTGTAGTTCTTTTTGAGGACCTGTTTGAAGAGCTTCCCGAGGTCCTCGTACCTGGGTATTAAACCTGTGGGTGTGCGGATCGCGTCAGCTTCTCCGTGCGAGCGAAGTTCCATCCATTTGAGCCATACATGTTTGTCTGTTTTCTCGTTCAGGAATTCGTCTTTATCGTTCTTGAGGAAATAATTAACCGCGAATATTTTAGGAGGGTTTTTCACCTCCTTTACAAAGTCAAGATGGTGCTGTATGTATTTCCCAACAGGGATGGAAAGGAAATCAAGGTTAGCCATCGGATTGTATTTGCGGACACCTCTCTCACCAAGGGTCGCTGCCGTGGTTTCTGATTCCAGGGAAGCCCCAACCGTTATAACCCCGTGTTCCCAATCAAAGGATTCCTTCACCGGGATCCATGTATCAGAATCCCTGCCTCCGTATATTATCCCTCCGACTCGAACACCCCTGGGATTGTTGAGTTCTGGGTCGAGGTTTTCAAGGAGTTTGAGATCGAGCGTAAATCTCGCATTCGGGTGTGAGGGAGGGATTTCGTTCCCTTCCTTGTCCTTCTTTCCATTTACCCATTCACCTGAGTGATTCCTCCCCTTAGAAGGAACCTCACCGTCCTTTCCTATCCAGTGGACGTTTCCGTCCTCTGTTATCAGAACATTGGAAAATATGATCTCTCCCGGATTGTGAATGACCTTCCATATTATAGGATCATCTCTCGGGTTCACACCCATTATTATTCCGAATATCCCCTTTTCCACGTTTACCCCGTGTATCTCCCCGTTCATCTTTCTTAGATAGGATATGTCGTCTCCAACGATGGTTTCTCCGGGAACCATGGATGTCGATGTCTTTCCGCAGAGTGAGGGGAATGCTCCCGTGAAGTATGTGACCCTTTCATTAGGGCCGTGTACGCCCATGAGGAGCATGTGTTCTGTCAGCCATCCCTCTAGCGAAGCTCGGTTTATCGCAAGCCTCATCGCGAGTTTCTTAAGTCCTATCGTGTTGCCTCCGTACTGCGTGTTAACGCTGTAAACTATCTCGTTCTCCATGTCGATGTATACCCTTCTCTTGTCTATGTTCTTGCTCGTGTTTTTTTCATCGAGCTCTCCCTCGCTGTGCACGAATTTGAAGAAGCGTTTGCCCGATCTCTTGAATTCTTCATACCCTTTTCTGTATAGAAGGGATTCGCTGTGGGCGACATAGGAAGAATCCGTGAGCTGGACGGAAGGGATTGAAAATTCCGAATTGGTCGGTCCCAAACAGAAGAATAGTATATACAAGGTATGACCCTTCATGGTGTTTTTAATTATTTCATTTATCTCCTTCAAACCTTCCTCCCTGTCCATCGAACGTATGTGCGGACCAAGATCCTTTCCCCTGGGCACGAGAAATTTTGTTCGTTCCTTGTCCCTTGCCTGGTCGAAGTAACCATCGAAGTGGATGGTATGGCCCTTCAAAGAGAGTCTCTCCTCTTCACCGTTTTTGATTGCTTCCTGACGGATGAAATCTATGTCTTCATCAGAATCCGTGCAAACGAAGACCTTTGAAGGATTGCAGAGCTCTATGAAAACAGAGATGAATTTGTGGAGTTCTGGGTTTTTTATTTCAAGAAGTTTTCTGTAGTTTTCCTCATCCAGCTTTGTTTTAAGTATTTCGGTTTCCTCCATCCGATCACAATTATAATTTGGTTCCTGTTTTAATTAATCAAGAAATTCCCTTTCTATCTTCTTCACTCCCGGTATGTAAGCGATCTTCTCTTCAATGTCTTCCATTATGTTCTTGAAGAACCTGTGATCTTTAGGGATCTTGAGAAGAATTTTAACAATACCCTTGTCAAGTTTAACGTTTTGCACGATTCCCAAACTAACGATATCCCTTCCAACACTCGGGTCCATCACCCTTCGTAGCCTCGATCTTATCAATCCCTCGTCCACGTCCTCTTCCTTCGCCAGTCCGTGTTTCTCTTCGTAGTTCCTTATCGCCGATTTCAGTCCGTCAATAGCCAGGACCGAGCAATGAATCTTTACAGGCGGGAGTCCTCCCAAAGCTTTCGTGATGTCGGAGAATTTGATCTTCTTCGCTTGCTCGATCGTCTTTCCCTTAACCATCTCTGTCATGATAGAAGTTGTCGCTATGTTTGCGGCGCATCCATAGGACTTGAACTTTATGTCTTTAATGACGTGGGTCTTCGGATCTACCTTTATGTAAATATTCACGATATCTCCGCAGGCGAGCGATCCTTCTGTGGATTTTCCGTCTGCTTTTTTTATCTCACCCACGTTTTTGGGATGGGTGAAGTATTTGATCACTTTTTTGGAATACATATTAACACCTTACCTGTTTGGGATTTTAAATGTATATAACACCGTTATATAAAAAGATTTCGACTGCTCCTCATTTATGATACTTCTCAATGGAGTTCAGGTATTTCCGGTATGTCTCCGTGTCCCGTGGAAAGCAAATTCTGCTTGAGGGATATTTTTTAGAATGTTTTAAAACAGATCCCTTGACCTCTTTAAACGCTTCTTCAAATGATTTATAATTTTCTATGTTTCCAAAATGCTTGCCTGTTTCAGGGGTGTAAGGACAAAGCAAAACATTACCGTCAGAATTTATGCTTAATCCTTGGAATATGAAACCACACCTTCCGTCGAACGTGGTCCCAGCCAGCCCCTTGTTGTCTGATTTTTTAAGCACGTTACTTTTGAATGCCTCATATTCTGCTTCAGATTTACACATCTCTTTTAAATGATACTTAAAATTTCCATGAATTATAGGCCAGTTACATATGAACATTATATCATCGCCGCAGAATTCCTTCATTCTGTCAATTTCATTGAAATTTTCATGGCTTATAGAAATGTTTATTCCAAGTCTCAGTAAATTGTAACCTTTATGAGTTTCTGTCTTCTCTCCAAAAACTTCTCTGGCATACTTGAGATTCTTCATCACCCCCTCAAAAGAATCCTTTGGTCCCCTGTAAAGATCAAGGTATTTCCTTTTGTTCAGAGAATCTATACTGATTACGATTGATGCTTCCTTGTCACTCAAAAGATCCACCATTTTTCTGTCCATGTAATAGCCGTTCGAGAATTGAAACAGATGAAGATCTAGCTTGTCTATGTAGTCGACCAACTCGATGTAGTTCTCTTTATAATCACTTTCTTTCCTTCCGTTCCCTGCCAAAAAGGTTTCACCTCTTCCAGGGATGAAAACACATTTTATATCCAGTTCTTCTTTCGCTCTCTTT
The DNA here is from genome assembly GCA_964347025.1 of uncultured archaeon. Lineage (GTDB taxonomy): Archaea > Aenigmatarchaeota > Aenigmatarchaeia > QMZP01 > QMZT01 > CS3-C152. The sequence continues at coordinate 17,675 of CAYFWU010000014.1, forward strand.
ATCATTTTCTTGAACTGATCGAGCGATAACTTCGTTCCCTTTCTGAAGGGAGACCCTTGAACGCATTTCTTACATCTAAAATTACAGCGATCAGATACATTCAAGCCTAAATAAATTGCTTCAGGCTTTTCCATATCATCCAATAGCTCATAGTACTTGGGAGTGAATTTCAACATTTTTTTCATATAACCACCTTAAAGTGATAACCTATCTGATAATGGATTATCAGTTTTACATATAAAACTTTTTCAATATTTTTTCAGAAAAACCGATTATTTTAAATAAAATAAGAGATAAAACCTAAATATGGTTATGAAAAAGTATCTTAAAGAGAAAAAGATAAGATTGGATCTCAAGGATAGAAAGATACTTTATGAACTGGACAAAGACGCAAGGCAGCCCGCCTCAAGGATAGCGAGAAAGGTTGGCTTATCCACGGACGGCGTGAATTACAGGATCAAAAAATTATTGGAAAATAAGGTTATATTCAAATTAATGACCCTGCTAGACACTGCAAAACTTGGTTTCACGACGTACAAGATATTCTTTCGTTTCCAGAACACAACCTCGAGAATGGAAAAAAATATCATTAACTTCCTGAAAGATCATCCGAATACGCAGTTGGTTACAACAGCAGAGGGGATGTTTGATTTGAATGTGAATGTTCTTGCGGGCTCTGCTGAAGAGTTGAATACTATATTGAATGAATTCAACAACAAATTCGGGAAATACATCGCTGAACGACAGGTGGACATAATGGTAAAGTCGAACTTTTTCTTTAGGGACTATTTTATTGGGAAATCCTCAATTCAATACAGAAAACCCATGTACTTCGGGTCTAAGCCAGAACCCGTAAAAATGGATGAAACCAATAAGAAAATCATAACATTCCTAGCGAAAGACGCAAGAATACCGACCGTTAAGATCGCAAGTGGTATAGGTCTGAGTCCTGATGCAATCGCTGACAGGATCAGAAAACTCGAGAAATCCGGTGTAATCCAGAACTATGTCCTGTTCCCGAATTCAGAAGATATAGGATATACGTGGAATTACGTCATGATGAGGTTCAGCGTTGCTGACCAGGAAAGGGAGCGAACGTTCTTCAATTTTTGCAGGGCAAATCAGAACGTCTGGTTTTATAGCAGAATGATCGGTCAGTGGGATGTTGTGATAAACATAGAGACAGAAGAACATGAAACGTTCAAGAACATTATGACGCAGATAAAAAGGGAGTTCTCAGACATAATCAAAGAATATAGTATTCTCCAAATATCTAAAACCTACAAATTTAATCAGTATCCCATGGGGAATGTCTAAAGGAAAATGTTGAATAACCACCCCAGTAACAATATCTGCGGAACAGTTATAATTGGTAACAGGATCGCTGCTCGTTTCCCTATATTGGACCAGATGAGACCGATCTCTGTGTAGTCTGTGGAAACACCCGCACTCAAGAAAACGAATGCGTTACCAAAGGCTCCGCTCTGGTCGAATATCTCGAAGGCGAGGGGAGCGGACCCTTCCGAGCAGACCTCGATCACTGTCGCTAGGATCAGGGTAACGACAAGTCCTATTATTGTAGGTCCTAAATATAATATGAACCATTCGTGCGGTATGAATGCACGAGCGAAAGAGGCCATGAACATCCCTATTACTATCCACCACATAACCATTTTCGTCAGGGACCACGATCCTTTCATAACTCCCTTGAAATCGTTCTTAAGATTATCATTTGTTAACTTGTATTTTTTCATTCTTTTCTTTAAATCAGCCCAAACGGAAAAACTTTCATCAATCTTTGTTTCGCAGTATTTGCATTCAACCCATCCCCTGCGATCGAGAACCTGGTATATTAATCCTGTAATTATCGCTATGATTATCGCTGAGATAACAATGTAAAAGGCATTGATTCCAAAGAAACCGAACAAGAGAATCGTCACGGGGAGGTTGGCCCAGGGAGAGGCGAGGAGGAAGGCAATTACTGCTGGAGTGGAAGCACCTTTCTTGTAAAGTTCCATCGCTATTGCAAGTATTCCATGGGAACACGCAGACATGAGAAACCCGAAGACAACAGAATATAAAACAGTCCTTTTTTTATGCCTGGTTAAATATCTCCGAATGTATTCGCTTGGAATGAAATGATCTATAAATCCACCAAGCAGAAATCCCAGCAACAACGCCCACCAGATCAATGCAACGTAATCAATGAAAGCCATGGTCAGAGGTCTAAATGGTTGAATGAAGTATGAAATCACGAGAATAGCACCGATTACTAAAGAAATTAAATACAACCTTTCTTTATACCATTTTTTCGCGGGTTTCGCACAGGTTTCGCATTCTTCCTTTTTTCCCTTTATTCCATGTTCTTTCTCGTACTTTTCAATACAGTGCTGGCTACAGAAATAATGGCCATGCTTTTTTATATGACCCTTCATACCACATACAGGATCAGTTCTGTTCTCTTTTTTCATTCCAGACACCCGTTAAACTAAATTATTATAACAGTGTTATATATATTTAGGCTTTTCAGAATAAAAAGAACCTTTTCCTTTCCACGGCAACCTTTAGCTCTTTCCCCTGTTTCAGCATGTCCCAGTATTTCTTGTTGTTGATACATCCAGGATCAGGACCCTGCACGTCTCCGAAGTAACCGTACGCGCGCGCACGACATCCTCCGCATACGAATTTGTATTTACACTCTCCACACCCTATGAACTTCTCTCGCTCTCTCATCCTTTTAAGAACCGGGGAAGTCGCCCACACTTTTTTCAATCTATCCTCTCGTATGTTACCGATCTTTATGGGAATGAAAACACACGGTTGTATATCTCCGTTGGGTTCAAGACCGCAATACAGTCTCCCTGCTCCACAACCTCCTATGAACTCTCCAAGTCTCTTCGTCTTTCCCTTCATACCCATCGAGATTTTGTTGGTGAAATGTGTTGTCACAGTCGGACCTTCGGCAAATTCCATAGCAATCCTGGCATACTGGGGAGCAGTGGAAAGAACGTTCAATTTGCATGATTTGTCCATCAATTTCGAATACAGGAACCCCTGTAATTCCTCCCTCTGTTCGGGTTCCAGATCATGCTCAATCATCTCATTCCCCCTCCTGACAGGGATGAAGTTGAATGCAATCAGCCTTTTGGCCTTAAGATCATTCTCAACAAATTCCGTTAGCCTCTTGATATCCTTGAAGTTTCTCTTCGTCACGGTTGTCGCCACACAGGTATCAAGTCCGACCTCCACACAGTTTCTTATGCCCTCGCATGTTTTCTTCCATGCACCTTTCAACCCCCTGAACTCGTCATGCTCTTTCTCAAATCCGTCCAGAGAGATTTCGACATATTCGATGCCAGAGTCCTTTATCTTTTTTGCCATCTTTTTCGTTAGCAATGTCCCGTTGGTGGCGACAGAAAGGTAGAAGCCCTTGCTTGCAGCATAACTTGCGACATCGAAGAAATCGGGTCTGACCAGTGGTTCTCCTCCTGAGAAAGCTATTGCGACAACGCCGGATTCATGGAACTCATTAACCACCTTTTTTGCCTCCTCTGTCGTTAACTCATCATGCATGAATGTGTTCGCGTCTTGGTAACAATGCTTACACCTAAGATTACAGGCATGGGTGAAATTCCAGACCACAAGGAAAGGAGAGATCGTGGTCTGGGGTCTCTGCACTCCGTAGTAGGCGATGCCCTCCAGAACGTTGACAAGCGATCTCCTTAGAACAATATCATTCAGGCCGAGTTCCATTTCCTTATCAGGAACTTCGAAGGAAGCAGCTCCCTTATTTATTGCAAACCTCACGATCCTGTACGCAAGATCATCCTTCCAGTCACCCCTAACATCTTCGCCGGCGCACTTCTTGAGGGCCAGCTCCAGCCTGTTCTCACCGTTCTTCGACTTCCCGCACACAAACCTCAGCAAACCCCTAGATACAGGATTGCCTAACCAGACCTTCACGGTGTTCGCCACCAGGTGTGGGTCCCTCGTGTCAAGGTTGGTTTCTTCAGGCATGATTTCACGAATACAGGGGGGTTTAAAGAAAAATTTGCAGAAGGATTTATAAACCTTAAATCACGCCAGCCAGGCGAATCCTATTATCAGGGTGTACACGACAACGCCCAGAACGAAATATATCGCTTTCCCTACTGTTTCCTTTGGGATGGAATCCCTGATAACTATGTAGAGCAGACTCCCCACAATGAAACCAAGAAGGGCATGCAAGACGTTCAAGGGTATCAGCACGGAATACGCCAGCAGCACGCCGAACAGGGTGGAACAAGAAAGGATGATTTTCAGTATGATCCTTTCCCTGATGCTTACGTGTATCCCTTTCAGGGAAGCAGAACTGACGGCTGTGTGAAACAGTATGGGGATGAAGAATAATAGACCGCTTATGAAGTTTATGGTCACCAGCTCAACAAGTAGAATGCCTATGACAAAATGGTAGACAAAGAACATGCTGGAATGAGTGACCCTCAGCTCCTCGTGAAGAATTTCCTTGGATTTGTGCTGGTATATGTGCTTCTCTATAAGATGGAATATTGAGAATCCCGCAAGGATGAAAATGAAAAGGAACTGGTGGAGAGATTCTATTCCCTCGTAAACTTCAGGAAGCAGAAGGAGAAATATGTAAGCGATCGAAATACCCGCAACGAAGGAAACAAGTTTATGTCGGGTTGCAGGGTCCTCTGGATGAATCCTTTCATTAAAATAATGGACCACTGCCAAAACCAGACCCAAGACCACAGCCAGCATACTAATTAATCTATTGTTTACCATTATAATAAGTTTAAATTTATATGCTGCGGAGGAATATGTTCTGCCCCTGTTTGCTCACTGGACGCGGACTGCGACGACAGCGATGCATGCACGACAGATACCTGTGATTACCCAGGGACGTGCGAATCCTCATGTATTTACGATCCCGTTACATTATGCATTGACAACGATGGTTGTTGCCCTTCCGGATGTGATTACACGAATGACAACGATTGCCAGGCAATAACAAAATGCTGGAGCGCGGAATACACGTACATCAAAAGGAGCAGCAGCCAGTTCAAGAAATTCTGTAAGTGTGCGGAAGGGACGTACGCTTACGAGAGTTACGGTTATGTCTGGGGCAGGCAAACAGCGTATCAGTACAGTGATTCAGGTGACAATGAAAACTGGGATACGAGATCAAGCAACACCTACTTCCCCGCGTACATAGTGAGATGCACGGACGGGAACTGGTATTACACGAACCAGGATTATTACTACGGTTAAAACCCTTTTTATTTTACAAGATCGGTTACCTTCCTGAGGGTTTCCAAGAACTTGTCACATTCCTCAAGTGTGTTGTACAGATAGAAAGAGGCGCGAACGCTTCCCTCCAGTTTGTGATGATTGAACCATGAGTGAACACAATGCGCTCCTGATCGCACGCAGATATTTTCCATCTCATCCATCATCATCGCTATTTCATGAGAACTCGTTTTGCCCACGTTGAAGGAAAAGATCCCTCCCCTCTTTTCAGATTCTTTCGGTCCTATCAGTGAGACTTTTTCTAGACCTTCAACGCCTTCTGTCATCCTTTTGTTCAGTTCAATCTCATGTTTCTCAACGTTCTCCTTCCCTATCTTCATCAGATACCTCGCCGCCTCGCCCAGGCCAATGATCCCGGCGTAGTTCTGCAGCCCGGCCTCGAATTTCTGCGGGAGTTCCTCGAACTTCGCCTCGTAGTGTGTTGTATCCACAACCGTCCCGCCACCAACTATGAACGTTCCCAGTCTGTCCAGCAGATCCTTCTTTCCGTATAAC
>CAYFWU010000014.1:23489-23806 GCA_964347025.1 uncultured archaeon
TCCTAGCTTTCGGACGTCCAGGGGATGGTGAGGAACGCTCTGCGCCCCGTCCACAAGGACTTTCGCTCCGTGATCATGCGCGATCTTTACGATTTCCTTTACCGGGTTGGTTACGCCGTCCAGGTTGGACGTCTGGCCTATGGAAACGAGTTTCACTCCCTTGCTGATCTGGTTTTCGAGAAAGTCGCCAACTCGTATATGTACATTCCGATCCTATCGTCGATCGCCTTGACGTGCGTCTTGTGGATCGTCGTCGCGCTGGCGACGAAACCCGACCCGGAAGAAAAGCTGCTCGAGTTCTACAAGCGGGCGAAGCC
>CAYFWU010000015.1:0-428 GCA_964347025.1 uncultured archaeon
GGGAAAGGCCATGCTGGTCGGACGTTTGAATGATTTGAAACCCTGCAGAACAACCTTTTCCAATCTCACCATACCGATAACACCCAATATAATACTATGTTCTAAAACGTATTTATTTCTGCTCGACAACAACTCGATATGAAGGCTCTGTTGGACACGAATTTGCTCACGAATTTTCTCATGATACCCGGCGAATTCGGGGTTGACATACTCTCTCAATTGCTCGGTCTGGGTTACACAGAGGTCTTCACAATAGAACTCGTTATCCGCGAACTGGAGAGGCTCGCTGTTTCCAAGGGAAAGGAAGGAAGAAACGCAAGGATAGGACTGGAGTTCATAAGAAAGGGGGAAGTGGTTATTTTAAAGGCCGGAGGGTGGGAGGCGGATGATGAGATCCTCTGTCTGGCGAAGACCAAGGAATACATCGC
>CAYFWU010000015.1:438-23250 GCA_964347025.1 uncultured archaeon
TACAAACTTGTTATGTTTGACGTTGACGGAACGTTAATAGATAATATAGAATTTATATGGGTAACCCTCCACGAATTCTTCGATCTCCAGAATAATCCTGAGAGGATAAGGGCGAAGGAGGAATTCCTCTCCAAAAAGATAATCTATCAGCAGTGGGCTGATATTGATACGGAGCTTCTTAAAAAACACGGAGCAAACAGGGAAACAATGCTGAAGGCGGTGGAGAGAGCAAAGGTGATGAGGGGAGCGATCGAGACCCTGAAGGCCTTGAAAGAGAAAGGAATCAAAACCGCAATAATATCAGGGAGCATTGATTTCCTCATAGAAAAACTGATCCCGGATTACGAAGAATTTTTCGATCACGTATTCATAAACAAGATATCCTTCGACAGCAAGGGGGAGATCAGAGGAATAAAGGCAACGGAATATTATCTCGAGAAAAAGAAGACAGGACTGCTCAGGATATGCGAAGAGGAGGGGATACTCCCGAAGGAAACGATGTTCATTGGGGATCATGACAACGATGTCCACGTCGCAGAAGCCGCTGGATTCACGATCGCCTTCAACTCCAAATCCGAGGAATTGAATGAAGTCTCGGATGTCGTGATAAAGAAAAAAGATCTGAGGGAGATCCTGAAATATATATAAATTAGATATTATAAAATAAGGAATAAAACGTGGTAGCATGTTCGAATACCTTCCATGGATTGCCAGCGCACTAGCGATAGTGTTCGCAGCACTCCTCGCTTCTTCTATCAAGAAAAAACCCATCGGGACCGAGCGAATGAAGGAGATAGGGGGGTTCATCCAGAAAGGGGCGCTAACCTATCTCAACAAACAGTACAGATATCTTGTGGTTTTTGTAATAGTTGTCGCAGTCGTACTTTTCTTTCTGATCAACCCGAACACAGCGATAGCCTTTGTTATTGGAGCGTTCTTCTCTGCCCTCACTGGCAACATCGGAATGAGAATCGCCACTTCTGCCAACACCCGGACGGCTGAGAGCTGTCGCAACTCCCTGAACTCCGGATTACGAATAGCATTCTCCTCAGGGACGGTAATGGGAATGTGCGTAGTGGGAATCGGGTTGCTGGGGGTTTCACTGATGTATCTGATCTTCCAGAACACCTCCATACTCTTCGGCTTCGGCTTCGGCGCTTCAAGCATCGCATTGTTCGCAAGGGTTGGAGGAGGGATCTACACGAAGGCAGCGGACGTGGGAGCCGACCTGGTAGGGAAGGTGGAGAAAGGGATTCCTGAGGATGACCCGAGAAACCCTGCCGTGATAGCTGACAACGTCGGAGATAATGTAGGGGATGTCGCCGGGATGGGAGCAGACCTCTTCGAGAGTTACGTTGATTCCATAATCGCGACCATGGCGATTGGTGTCGTCCTATCATCGATCTACAATGCTGTTGTTCTTCCCATGGCAATAGCAGGACTTGGAATAATAGTCTCAATAATCGGGACGTTCTTCGTGCGGACCAAGGAAGGGAGTAACCCTCACAACGCGCTGAACAAGGGGATATTCGCATCCGCCATCCTTATGTTCATTCTTTCATACTTTTTGATTGTCTACGTCTCAGGTCCTGGCGCTGTCAATCTGTGGTATGCAACTGTCTCGGGACTCGTGGCAGGAATAATAATAGGGCTGATAACTGAATACTACACCTCGGAAAGCCGGGGACCGGCAAGATCAATCGCTGAAGCAGCCCAGACAGGATCGGCGACAGACATCATCGCAGGACTAGCGGTGGGAATGAAATCAACCGCTGTCCCTGTCATCGCTGTGGGAGCTGCAATGATGATCTCCTATTACTTCGCCGGTTTGTACGGGATTGCTATCGCTGCCGTGGGTATGCTCTCCACGCTGGGGATAACGTTGGCGACTGATACGTACGGACCTGTCGCGGACAATGCAGCCGGCATTTCGGAGATGGCAGGTCTTGGCAAGGAGATAAGAGAGCGCTGCGAATCCCTGGATGCCGTAGGAAATACAACAGCCGCGATAGGAAAGGGCTTCGCAATAGGTTCTGCCGCACTCACAGCTTTAGCTTTGTTCGCTGTTTACGGAACCACTGTTGGTCTGACCTCGATCTCCCTGCTGAACCCAGCGGTGGTTACGGGATTGTTCATAGGAGCTCTCCTCCCATTCCTCTTTTCAGCGTTCACAATGAACGCGGTCGGCAAGGCAGCCTACCAGATAGTGAACGAGGTCCGCAGGCAGTTCAAACATATAAAGGGAATCATGTCAGGAAAGGGGAAACCGAACTATGAAAAGTGCATAGAGATCTCTACCCAGGCCGCCCTGAAAGAAATGATAGTTCCCAGCCTGCTCGCGATCCTGGCTCCCATAGTTGTCGGCAGGGCACTCGGACCAGAGGCCCTAGGAGGAATGCTTGGAGGGGCGATTGCTTCCGGCTTCTTGCTCGCCCTGTTCATGGCCAACGCTGGCGGCGCCTGGGACAACGCGAAAAAATATATAGAGAAGGGAAATCTTGGTGGAAAGGGATCAGACACGCATAAAGCAGCCGTCGTAGGCGACACGGTAGGAGATCCGTTCAAGGACACTGCAGGTCCTTCTCTGAACATCCTGATAAAACTGATGTCGATCGTTGCCCTGGTTTTCGCTCCGTTGTTTATATAGGCAGTTTTGGTGGTACTGATTCGTTGGGGTAAGTCTGATTTCCAGGGACCCTGACCAATATCCAAATCTTATGATCCCTTTCCCTTATTTCCTCTATGATTTCTCCTTCACCTGTAGCAGGAACATACCAATACTCATTATAAGCCACGTGCAGGGCCTTAAATTTTGTTTCATAATCTCCAGGTTCCAATTCCGATGGTAACCTTACAGTATAATTTAATATTTTGGTTTCATTCTGCTTCAGGAGAACCCATCCTCCTGAACTCAAATTTATGATCTCATCCAGACCATCCTCTGTATGGAATTCGATTTCAGCATCGCTTTTAATCCCTGTCTTCCCATCAATTTCATACGTTCCGTTAGTTCCATATCTCCTGTTCATCATAACAACGCAAAATTTAACTTCTTTATCAGGGACAAAATCTATCACCACAAACCCTCTACCGGGCAGTACAGGGTCCAGATTTTTCAAAGGAGGGCTGGTTCTTGTAATACCGGAACCACCTCCTATGCTTCCAGGGAACCAGCTTGTGTCCATATATATTTCTATATCGCACCCATCCTCTACTTGTTCTGTTGCCAGACAACCAGAAATAACCAAAATTGAAGCGATCAAGAATAAAGGAATATATCTCATATTTTAATTTTATTGTTCCATCTAAAAAAACCTTTTTAACCCTGAAACCATCCTAATTTTATGCTCGTGGACGGAAAACACTACCGGACTGTCTGGTTCGAGGATGACAAAGTAAAAATGATAGACCAGCGAATCCTTCCGAACGAATTCAAAATAGTAGAACTGGCGAATGTGAACGAGGTCGCGGACGCGATCAGGAACATGATCGTTCGCGGAGCTCCAGCAATCGGAGCGACAGGAGCGTACGGGATCGCGCTTGCCACGATAAGAAAGGAAGGCATCCGCGAATCCTCTGAAACCCTGAGAAAAACCAGACCCACAGCTTATGATTTGTTCCATGGGATAGAATATGTCCTTAAAGAGATGGAGAACAAAAAGGATCCCCTGAAGGCCTCCGAAACCTACGCGAATCTTTCGATAGAGGCCTGCAAGAAGATCGGAGAGCATGGAGCCTCCCTGATCAAGGATGGATTTCGCATACTTACCCATTGTAATGCCGGCTGGCTTGCATGCGTGGACTGGGGAACAGCTCTGTCCCCGATTTATTTCGCGAAAAGACAGAGAAAGCAGATGTTCGTTTACGTCGACGAGACCCGTCCGAGACTCCAGGGAGCGAGGCTCACATCATGGGAACTGATGAACGAGGAGATCTCACATTCCGTGATCGCTGACAACGCCGCAGGTCACTTCATGCGGACGAAGGAAATAGATCTTGTTATCGTGGGAGCGGACAGGGTCGCCAAGAACGGGGATTTCGCGAACAAGATCGGAACTTATGAAAAGGCGGTCCTGGCGAAGGAGAACGGAATCCCTTTTTACGTGGCAGCTCCCAGATCAACTATAGATCTCTCCTGCGAATCAGGGGAGAAAATCCCGATAGAGGAGCGCGAAGAGGACGAGGTTCATTTTGTTGGGAACGAGAGGGTGACGCCTGACGGATCTAAAGCGAGGAATCCGGCCTTCGACGTTACGCCTTCTAAATTCGTGACAGGGGTAATAACAGAGAAGGGGATTTTAAAACCGGGAAAAATACGTAAAACATTTTCTTAGTTTGAACAATATAGGTTTTATCAGGAATCCTTAATTTCTGAAATTTTTACTTCAACAACGTATCGCAAATTATTTTTCTTGAATTCAAAGGAGACCCCTCCCCCCATTTTTTCAGTGATCTCCATCTCCTTCCCGCATTCAGGGCACCTGCCTAACGCTGTGTCCTCATCCTCCTCGTAATGAATAGGAACGATTGGGTTATGGAAGGCGTCGTAGAAGTCATTTAACGTACCTTTGTAATCACAATCCTGATTTGGGCATTTGTATTCTTTCTCATCAATCCCCATTGGATCCCACAGAATTCCGTATATTTTATATTTGGTTGTTCACATTTTTATATCTGTTCGCAAATCTAAATTAATGACTGAAGAGGAAGAGAAAAAGAAGAAAAAGTACGAAGGGACTGAGGAAAAGAAAGAAATAGAAGAAGAGTTTAAGGAAGGCCAAGAGGCCCCGAAAGAAGAAAAATTGGAAGAGGGAATGTATGAAAGAGGGGAGGAGAAGGCAGAGGAAACCCCAGAAAAGGGGGTAGAAGGAGCCTCCAAAGAAACAAAGGCAAAGGAAGAGCCAATAAAGGGGTACAGGGGCGCTAAATCGGAGAAAGAACACCCCGTAAAACAGTATAAAGATTTCAAGCAAAAGATTGAGGAAGAGCATCGCTCCAGGGAGAAAAAGGGTAAAGAGAAAGAGGATGAAGAATCCGAAACCGTGTAAACAAGGTCAATGATAACCTTTTTATTTCCAAAGAGATTTCTTTTATTATGCCTATAGATGGGTTTGTCGATTACAGGAAAAGGGAGTTTTGCAATGACGTTCGCTGTCCTGTGCAGGTGGAGCTGAACAAACAGAAAGAAGGATCGGAAGAATACGAAAGAATCCGGAAGACCTGCAGTGAATCCTGCAGGTTCACGACCTGGCAATTCCATCACTGGCTTATAGATAAAGGTTATTTAATAATCAGGCCTAAAGGAGGTTGATAGTTATGGACTGGGGCATGAGAAATAGATTGTCAAAAATAATAAACCCGGAAACAGGGAGAACATTGATGCTCGCGGTGGACCACGGATACTTCATGGGTCCGACCACGGGTCTGAAGAATTTCAGGAAGGCGGTCGAACCGCTCACCCCCTACGCTGACACGCTTTTCGCCACGAGGGGGATGGTGAGGAAATGTATAGACCCGAACACGAAAATTCCAATAATGCTCCGCGCTTCAGGGGGGACGAGCATAATAGGCAAAGAACTCCTCCACGAAGGGATAACCGTCCCGGTAGAGGAGATGATAAGGATGAACGCCGTGGGTTTCGGATATTCAATTACGGTTGGCATGGAATGGGAGAGAGACACGATCCTTGATTTCTCGAAGCTTGTGGACGAGGCTGAAAAATACGGGATGATCGCGATGGCTGTCACTGCCGTAGGCAAGGATCTCGGCAGAGACGAACGTTACCTCTCGCTGGCCTGTCGAATAGCGGCAGAACACGGGGCGAACATCGTGAAGACATACTACTGCAACAATTTCGAAAAGGTGGTTGAATCCTGCCCTGTTCCGATAGTGATGGCAGGGGGAAAGAAGATGCCCGAGCTGGACGCCCTCAAGATGGCCTACAACGCCCTTAAAGCGGGAGCGGTCGGGGTGGACATGGGAAGAAACATCTTCCAGTCAAGCGATCCTGTCGCAATGATACAGGCGGTTCGAAAGCTTATACACGAGAACGCCAAACCTCAGGAAGCCTACGAATTATTCAGAAAGAAAAAGAGGAAGTGATCGCATGGTTTGTTATGCTGTCCCTTTGGCAGCCACGATTCTATTGGCGATAAGAAGGCGAATTTCAATAAAAAAAACGAAGGAAGGCCTATGGCTGAACCTTCTCCTCCTTGGAGGTTCGCTCTTCGGGGCAATAGACCATTTCTGGAACGGAGAACTCTTCCTTATAGGAGCGAACTGGGTTGCAGACCTTTCCCTCGGCGTAACCATCACGCTGGGGACATTTGCCGTATGGGGAATAATAGTTTTCAGGAACAATCCATCTAAATTAAGAATCCTTAGCAGGAGAGCCGGCTTCTACAGAAGGGCTGATTGACATGAAAGTTGCGATGTACTACAACAATAAGGACATCCGCCTGGAAGAAGTGGAAACCCCGAAAATAGGGGGAAATGAAATTCTCGTAAAGGTGATGGCGTCCGGAATCTGTGGATCAGACGTCATGGAGTGGTATCGGATCAAGAAGGCTCCAAAGGTTCTCGGTCACGAGATATCGGGAGAGATAACAGAGGTGGGCGAGGACGTTAGGAACTTCAAAAAGGGCGACCGGGTCTTCGTCACCCACCACGTTCCCTGTGAATACTGTTTCTATTGCAAAGAGGATAAGCATACGGTATGCGATACCCTAAGGACTACGAATTTCGATCCCGGAGGTTTTTCAGAATACGTCCGCATCCCGAAGATCAACATCGAGAAGGGAACCTTCCTTTTACCAAAAAATATTTCTTTCGAGGAGGGGACATTCATTGAGCCCCTCGGCTGCGTGATCCGTGGTCAGCGAATCGCTGATATCCGTAAGAACCACATAGTCCTCGTTCTAGGATCAGGTATTTCAGGCCTACTGCACATCAAGCTCGCCAAATCAAAAGGATGCAAAGTAATCGCCACGGACGTGAATGAGTTCCGGATGAAGAAGGCGAGAGAAGCCGGAGCCGACTTAGCGATACCCGCGAACGAAAACGTGGAGGAAAAGCTGAAAGAATTCAATGAAGGAAAACTAGCGGATCGCGTTATAGTCTCGACAGGAGCGGTTCCCGCGATCAAGCAGGCGTTAACAGCGATTGAAAAAGGAGGAACGATCCTCTTCTTCGCCCCCACAGACCCGGACGCAAAGATCGAAATCCCTCTGAACGATCTCTGGTTCAAATGCGCCACGATCACCACGAGCTACGCAGCTGTCAGGCATGATCTCCAGGAAGCGATAGAACTGATGAAAAACAAAAAGATCGAGGTCAAGGACATGATCACGCACAGGCTCCCGCTGAAAGAAACAGAGAGGGGCTTCAGGCTCGTCACCGAGGCGAAGAATTCTGTCAAGGTCATAATAGAACCGTGGAAGTAATCACGATTTAAAAAATTTACTCTTTTATTTATTTTCATGTCCGAATTCCAATGCAAACCAGGTTACTGTGTAAAATGCTGCACAGATGTAAAACAAAATGTCCTTACCATCGGAGACCTCTACAGGCAGTGGTTCTACAGACAGAAGACAGGGGAAAGGACACGTTTCCATAATGTTTTCAGGGAACTGTGCAATGACTGGGATCTCATTCCCGGGACCGACGGTAATGTACGCGCGATGCCCATTTCCAAGATCCCTTGCCCGCAGCTGGATATGGAAGAAAAGAAATGCTCGGTCCACGGCGTCGCGATATATCTGGCATGTGCCGGCTTCCCCGAGGACTGGCTTATTGAAATGCCAAGCTACGGATGGGATGAGACAGCGTCAAGAGAATTCCTTGATCAACTGGAATGTTTCAAAGGTGTAACGCTGAGCGATGAAAGAAAGGAAAAGACCCTAAAGATAAGGGACATCGTAGACAGGGAAACATATCTCACCACAGAGCTTTTACTGGGCAAGGTCTTTCCGCATTCTGTCGTCGGTCACAAACCCTCGAAAAGGGTCCAGAGGGAATTGATGTTCAGGTTAAGATACATAAGCGAAAACAAAAACGAGCTGAGGGTTGTAAGAGAAAATCTGATCAGAAACAAAACACTTCAGGATTACGAAAAGTACGTCATGACAGAAGAAGATCCCGGCTTCTCCTTCTGCGAAGAGATCTGAAACATGGAATGCCCCCGCCGGACATTTATTAGATTGATGTTTTTATTGGTGATCTTGCCATAATATTATTATGGGGGAAAAGGGGGAAAAACTGGAGAAAGAGCCTTTTTTATTGGTCACGGCCTTTGTTACAGGCTTTGTGATAATGGCACTGGAGATCATCGGCTTTAGGATATTCGCTCCCTATTACGGTTTCTCCATCTACGTATCAGGCGTGCTGATCGGGATTGTTATGATCGCCCTGTGAGTCGGTTATTACCTGGGAGGTCTGCTGGCTGATAAAAAGGGTGATTATTCAACGATCTTTAAGCTGATCTTCGTTTCCGATCTGTATATTTTTGCAATGCTTTTGTCGTACAGATCGATCCTGGAGATGTTCAGCTTTCTCTACATTCCTGGAGTTGTCATATCATCGGTCATTATCTTTGGCCCGCCCATGCTGATCCTCAGTATGGTTTCACCTTACTTCACGAAGTTGATCGCGCGTAGGCAGTACGTGGGGATCGCTGCCGGTAAGATCTCAAGTATCTCAACCGTGGGTTCAATCCTGGGCACGTTCATTCCCACGTTCCTGCTGATCCCCTTTCTCGGCTCTTTCATCAGTTTCTTTATAAGCGCGGCAGCGGTTCTGGTCATATTGCTGATATACTTCGGGGGGAGAAACAGGCTGTTCCTGGTTAGCATTATACTGATTGCCACATTTCTTTTTAACCCCGCGAGCGGTGCCAGCAATCTGGTTGTCGAAAGAGAGTCTGCATACAATCTGATAAAAGTTGTCAGGGCAGGGGACAGGTATTTTCTGAAACTTAATGACGATTATAACATCCAATCCATATTTGAACAGAGCGAAACCTTCAACCCGGATTTCCCTTATTACTACATGAATGTCGCGCCGCTCATTAACGATGCCTCCACAGCCCTGATACTTGGTATGGGTGCCGGAACCTCTCCCTACCAGTTAATAAAATTATACGGCATTGAAATTGATGCCGTTGAAATAGACCCTGAGATAGTGAACATAGCGGAGGAATATTTCGGGCTGGATGAAATAAAGGATAAACTTACAATCTATGTTGATGACGCAAGACCCTTCATAAAAAGAATCGATAAGCAGTATGATATGGTGGAAGTCGATATGTACCAGGGCGGGCTCTACGCTCCTTTTTATGTTTTAACCCAGGAGTTTTTTGAGGATGTAGAAAAAAAGCTTTCAGAGGACGGGGTTGTTGTGGTAAATGTCTTATACCCGCAGAGATCAGAAGAAGGGGATCTGTTATTCAAGAGTATTGGCAATACAATGGACAGCGTTTTTGAGAACGTTTTTTATCTGAATCTGAATAACTTCAATGTTCTGATGTTTGCCACCAATGAGGATTTGGAACTGGATGAATTAAGAAACAGAATAATTGAAAGGGCGCCCGATGAGATAGCAAATATCCAGGACATCGCCAATTCCATGCAGGTTTATAAAGCCGACCCCCACACAGAAGTACTTACAGATGATAAGGCTCCTTTAGAGCTTTTAACATACCGGGTTCTTGCAGAATATTATGGTTAGCCGGAAGTTCCAGCTTCTCTGCGGAAACTTTTAAAACATACAGGCAAATAAAACTCTATGGGGTTTTTCGATTTCTTGAAGAAACCGAAGGAAGAGGAAGCGAAGCCGGTGGTAGTGGATACCAAACCGATCGAGGTGGGGATCGATTCACTGGAGAAGAGGATAAACGAATACGTTTCTGACATGCTCTCGAGGGAGAAGGAGAGGGCGAAGGACCTCTACGCGAAAATAAGGGAGGACTTTCGCGAGATAAAGAAGATGAACAAGGAACTCGAAGGGAAGAAGTTCGAGGAAAAAGACAGGATGTATTCCGCGGTGAACATGATCAAGAACAACTACGTGAACCGGACGTTCGGTTTACTCGGAGGCGTCCCGGTCATACAGGAAATGAACCATGAGGAGCTTGAAAACTTCCTTTCGAAGACAACGAAGGTTCTTGACGGCATGAGAAAGGTCCCTCCGAAGCAGGCTGTCCTGCTTTCGAAGTACTTCAAGAAAGAGGCATCGGAGATAGTGAAGATCCTGAAAAGGATAGAGGACAACCTGAAAGAGATGAAAGGCCTGTTGGCTGACGGGAAATCCATTCCCCTGGTCAGCAAGATCACTTCGAGGGTGGACGTTATGAAGGGAATGAACAGGAAATTCAGGGACCTTGAACAGCAGGAAAAGATCCTGAAGGAGAAGACGGAGAAGACAGGGAAAGAAAAGGAGAGGAAAGAGGAAGATCTAAAGAAACTCATGAAAAGCGAGGGCTATAGAGAGCATGTTGATTCCAGTGAGAAGATCAGGGATCTGAAAAGGGAGAGGGAAGACCTGACAAGCGAAATAAGGGAGGAATTTTCCTCCGTAAAGAGACCGATGAAAAAATATGAACATGTTCTTAGGAGCGATTCCTCGATCCCGAGAGAGAAGAGGATTTCTTTCGAGAGAATGATACACTCCCCTGTAAAGGCGATCCTGAGTGAAGACGGGGAGTCAGTTCTGAAGGATATAATTTACAGGGTGGATGAGGCGATAGAGAAGAGAATGGTCAGCCTGAAGGACAGCGAAATGAAGAAGTTCAGGGAATTTTCCGAAAGGGTCAGGGAAGGAAAAATATCGGATGTAAGGAAGAAACACATGGAACTGAAGGAAAGGATAGAGGAGAGCGAAAGGGGGAAGGAGAAATCCGGCGTTATTGACGAGAGGGAAAAAATCAAAAGGGAGATCGAACATTCAGGTCATGAGATCTCTGAATACAAAAGAAACCTTGAAAGCATCTCAAAGGGGAAGGAGAGCGTGAAAAAAGAGATCATCGAGGAGAAGAAAAGACTTGAAAAGATGATCGAGAGTGAGATAGGGAAGAGGTTTGTCATAAAGATGTTCTGACTAAACATGACCTAAGGTGTTAATTTTTCAGGTGTTCTTGGGAAGAGAATTGTTTCCTGTACGTCCGTCAGTTTCAGGATCTGTTTTACGAACCTGTCCACCCCGAAACCGATCCCTCCGTGCGGGGGCATGCCCCAGCGGAAGGCATCAGTGTAGAAGGTGAAGTCCTTGGGGTCGAGACCCTTCTCCTTCATTACCTTTGTCAGAACATCGAAGCGATGCTCTCTCTGGCCTCCGGAAGCGAGCTCGAGTCCTCGGTAATCGAGATCTATCCCCCTTGAAACCTCCCCATCCAGCATTATGTAGAACGGCTTCAGCTTGGAAGGGAACTTCGTTATGAAGTATGCTTCGTGACCCTTCTTCTGCATTATTTCAGCGAATTTCTTCTCCTGTGCATCCTCGATATCCTCGCCCCACTCTATCTTGGCTCCTGTCTTGTTTAGCGCTTTAAGGACATCATCGTAGGTGACTCTCTTGAGCGGGAGCTCAGGAATCCTTAGGTCGTAACCGTCCTTTTTCAGGCCCTTGAGAACGTAGACCACGAGCTTTTCGAGAACCTTCATTACGTCCTCCTCACCGTCTACCCATGAGATCTCGAAATCGAGTGACATGAATTCCGAGATGTGTCTTCGCGTGTGGAATTTTTCGGCTCTGAAGGCCTGCCCGATCTCGTACACACGGTCGAGCCCGGATGCCATCATCATCTGTTTGTACAACTGAGGGCTTTGTCTGAGGAACGCTTCTTTCCCGTAGAAATCGAATTTGAAAAGGGTAGATCCGCCCTC
Organism: uncultured archaeon; assembly: GCA_964347025.1. GTDB lineage: Archaea > Aenigmatarchaeota > Aenigmatarchaeia > QMZP01 > QMZT01 > CS3-C152. Next base: position 12,315 of record CAYFWU010000015.1, read on the forward strand.
GGCTCCTGCCGCCTGTATGACAGGGGTGTGAACCTCAACGAACCCCTCCTTTCTGAAGAACTCGTGAGATAAACCCATAACTTTATGGCGCGTTAGGAAGATCTTTTTAACCTCCGGATTTCGAAGGTCTAGATATCTGTAATCGAATCTCGTATCCTTCCCTGATTCAATCTTTCCGGAGAAATCCAGGGGTAAGGGCTTCTCCGCTCCTGCGAGAACCTTTACAGAGGAAGGTATAATCTCAAAACCTATCTTCGCTATCTTTGACTTGATAACGTTCCCCTCGATCTCAACGCAGTCCTCCTTCCCGAGCTTGGAGACCATTCCGAAAATTTCGCTGGGCACGTCGGATTTCTTTGCCGTTACCTGAATCATCCCTTCCCTGTCCCTTATTGTTAGGAAGCGGATATTTCCCAGGTCACGGACGTGATCTACCCAGCCCTTAACCTTCGCTCGCTGTTTCGGTCTCAGTTGATTAGAATACATATGGTCCATAACATCACTTAGCAGTCCGGAATTTATATTTGTTTGATTCTTTATTAATTCAGATTTTTTATATAAATATCGTGACGGTCTTCATGTACTATGCAGGGCCTGGCCAGAACATCAACAACTTTGAAATCCCTGAGATCAATCTGCTTCAGTAAACTGGGGTGAAATTCGAAACGATCCATTTCCTTTGAATAAAATATTTTCTCTGTTGGTATTCCTTCGCTCTTTAACCTTTTTACAAGCTTTTCAACTTTTTCATTCGGTTCATCTATTACCAATTTTTCCAAGTAGCCGGTATCTGTTACGATTTCATGTGGCCTTTTCATGACTTCAGCCATTCTCTTGTTTTTCATGGATATCTGGACGTGCCGTTTGTAATACCTTGTACACACATTAACAGGTATCCCTATTTTCTCATCTATTGCGAATTCCATTATCCTGAGGGCAGACATCTCACTGTCATAAACAGGTATTGAAATCCTGAAATCGGTCTCTGAGGATCCTACCAATATCTTATACCCCCTTGTTTTCATGTCCTCGAAATTGCTCTCATTCAAAATAAGTTCCTGCAAATTCAGGTAATCGATACCCAGCTTCTTCAATTTCGGCAGGATTTCCTTTATCTTGTCCTCATCCTCGGGGAATGCGGGCGTTTCCACCGTCACCACGTCTATTATCCCTTTGGCATCTTTTACTGGTTTCAGATCATATTCCCTTGCCGCAAGATCGAACCTTATTTCATTCAGCCCTGCATTCTTGAGTTTCTTGAGATTCTTTATTGTTGCCAGATCCCCGTTGGTGTAGAGCCAGATGAAAAAATCATTGCCCATTTCTTTTTTCATTTTCGAAATGAATTCAAGCGTTTTTTCAAGCATGCAAAGGGGATCCCCGCCGGAAACCCCGATACCTTTCATTTTCCATTTCTTCAGAACATTCACCAGATGATCGGGGTTTTTTATTTTCAAATTTCCCAATGTTATTTCGGTTTTCTTCGGTTTTTCCCTTACACCCGGTATGGGACAAAAAAAGCATTCCCTCGTGCATTTATACAGCATGAAGAGACCCAGTCCCTCGCCTCTCTTGCAGACTTTACAGCCTTCTGAAAGATTTCCGTAAAATATGCTGTTCCCCTTCTGTGTAACTTTCACGCCCTTTTTTCTGAGCCTGTCTATTATTTGTTTTCTTTCCCTCACGTACTCCCTTGTTTCGGCCTCTGAAAGCCTAGGTAGGTCTTTAAAGAGAATCTTGTTTTTCCTTATATTGTTTACTATCTCTTCGGATACGCATTTCCAGGTCATGGTATTTTATTAAATAAGGATTAGATTTAAAGAATTAACTCAGTTCTCATTCAATATTACCAACGTATGCGTGCTCTCCACACCCTTCATATCCCTCAGCTTCTCCACTATCACCTTATCCAGCTCGTCCACGTCTTTCACGCGTATCAATAAAACGATATCTATCGTACCTGTTACAATATCCGCCCTTTCCACGAAGGCGAGATTTCGAAGGTCCTTGACAAGGTCGTGCTGATTTCTTCGGAAACCTTTCAGATACCTTGAATCAATCCTCACGAGAACGTAGGCAGCGAGAGGCTTTCCTATCTTTTTGCTATCAACCTCTATCGTAAAACGCTTGATCACGCCTAGGGATTTCATCCGTTTAATACGATGGTGTACGGTAGTGATGGGAAGCAAAGAACGTGAAGCGATCTGGCGTACGCTCAGATCCCCTCTTTCTTTTAGGAGTTCAAGGATTTTTTCGTCCTTTTTATCAATTTTCGTACCCATATTGAAACATATGTTCCATTTAATATATAAATTTTGTATATTTTTGTAAAAATTTCCATAAATATGGTGTAAATTTTATAAAAAGTCCTGATAAATGGTAAATACTGCCTTACGCGAAGTCTCCGGGCAATCTCGCTTTAAACAAATAAAAGAGCGAAACAATAAAATTAAATAAGGTGTTGGGATGGACATAGATAAAGTTTCAAAGAGTGTTGGGAAAACCCTCGAGATCAAAGGATGGGTCTGGAGGAAGAGGGAGAGCAAGGACATCATATTCCTTATTATCCGTGACTCGAATGATGTTGTACAATGCACGATCACGGATAGGCACAAGGATTTTAGCAAGGCGAAGAAGCTAACAGTGGAGTCCTCTGTGATAATAAAGGGGAAGGTCAGGAAAGACAAACGTGCTCCTACGGGTTATGAGATCAAAATAAACGATTTGAAACCAGTCCACATTGCTGATCGTTTCCCGATAACCAAGGACAAATCAGCAGAATTTTTGCTGGATACCAGACACCTGTGGCTGAGATCACGATATCTAACATCGGTTCTGAAGGTCAGACACACAGTGGTGGGAGCGATACACAAATTCTTCCGTGACCGGGGTTATTACGAATTCGACGCCCCTGTTTTCCAGCCTTCCCACTGCGAGGGGGGATCGACACTCTTCGAAGTGAAGTATTTCGATGACATTACGTATCTTTCCCAGTCATGGCAGTTGTATGCGGAAGCAGCTGTTTTTGCTCTCGAGAAAGTATATAACATGGGACCCACATTCCGTTCTGAGCGATCGAAAACGTCGAGACATCTGGCGGAGTTCTGGATGGCTGAAGCCGAAGCAGCCTGGATGGGTCTGGATGAGATAACACAGGTAGCAAAGGATGAAATCCGCTTCATAATAAAAGAAGTTCTTAAACACAACAAAAAGGAACTCGAACTTCTGGGTCAAGACATTAAAAAACTCGAAAGGATCGTTAAAAAACCTTTTCCTACGATCACCTACACCAAGGCATTGGAAATCCTTCGGAAGAAAGAGAAAATGCGAGTTACGTGGGGGAAGGACTTGCGTACGATCGAGGAGGACAGGTTAATGAAACATTTCGACACTCCTGTTGTCGTTACCCATTACCCCAAGAAGGTCAGAGGATTTTACCAACCAGTTGACCCGAAGAATCCGAAGGTTTGTCTGTCTTTCGATATGTTAGCACCTGAAGGGTATGGCGAACTTATCGGGGGATCACAGAGAGATACGAATCTAAAGGACTTGATAAAGTTCCTGAAACTGGAAGGAGAAAAACCGGAAAACTACGAGTGGTATTTGGATCTTAGAAGGTTCGGGAGCGTTCCCCATTCCGGATACGGTCTGGGAGTGGAACGCCTGGTTGCATGGTTGTGCAAACTCGAGAACATAAAGGATGCGATCCCCTTCCCGAGAACGATGAGAAGGTTCAGGCCTTGAATTCGGCACAATAAAGGCTTTTAAGATTTTCTACCAATCTTAAAAAAGAACAGCATGAAAAGGAGAAAAGTTCTGATTTACGGCGGAGCTACAACAGCTTCAATCCTTCTATCACAAGTGCTGAAACTTTACGCAGAAGACCCACGAATTGAAGATCTCGGAATTATAGAAAATTTCAACAAGATATACGAAAAGGTCAAGGGAAGGAAGGGGAAATTTATAGAGCCTATAGACATAGACGGTGACGGGGCACCAGACAAGGTAGAATTCGAGTTACGTGAAAACGGGTCAGTATCAATTGAGCACGATCCAACTTCAGGAATAAGGCTTGATGTGGGGTTTGAGATAGGAGGCAGCTATTTAGGAAAGGTTTATGCGGTGTTCAACGGTGGCAAAATAAAGTATTATAAAGACGGCAAACCCCTGTGCAAACGTCAATTTATAAAAGAAGAGGATATCAAAAAATATTTTGATTTCATGCTCAAGCACTACGAAAAATAATTTAATTTTTGTTAACCCCTTCTGAAGAAACCGAACAACCTTCTCTGTCTGTGATCGCCCAGAAGATCCTTTGTTGTGATCCAGGAATGGCGAACCAAACCCTTCTCAGGAAACTTCTTGTTTTCCTTCAGGTAGGCTTTCATCCATTCGATCGTTCGATCATCCGAGGGATAGCCTGTCCCTTTGAAACCGTACTTTCTCCTCAGGATCTCGATATCCTTGTCCCTCTCCACCTTCGCTATTATGGAGGCGGCTGAAACGATCGGATACTTCTGGTCGGCGAAGTTCTCCACGATGAGATTGGCTTCGGTATTGACGAGCTTGTTAAGGAATCTCCCGAATTTCTCAACCCTGACCTCGGGTCCGTCGATGTAGGCTGTGTGCGGATCCAGGCATTCGATAATGGTTTTCATCTTCAGGGCCTCAACCTTGTTCAAATTCACACCCTGTTTTTTGTAATCATCAATCTTGCAGGGCCCGACCTTCATAACAATTATATCTTTCGCGATTCTCTCGATCTTTCTGGACAGCCTGTCTCTCTGCTGAGGTGTGAGCTCTTTGGAATCACGGACCCCGAGTTTTTTAAGTTTGGGAAGGTCTTTCTTGTGGATCGAAACTCCCGCAAGAACCATCGGGCCTAATACAGCTCCTCTTCCAGCCTCATCCACACCACAGATTATCACTCCCTTTTCAGGCATAAAACCAACTTCTGATATCTTATATTGAGCAGTCAAAATTAAATAGGAATTGGTTCTATTCAATCAGAACAGGGGATGACGCTCCAATGGCCTTCACCCTGCGTTCAACATCTTCTAACCTTCTGATGAGATCCTCAAGTCTGGGTCTCTCAGCAACCTCGCTCCACTCACGCTTTTCAACCGTTGTTAACTCGCTTTTCAGCTGTTCTACATCAGAGGCTATGCTGTTCAGATGGTCTTCGTTTACAGATATGGCCTTTTTCATCTCTTCAAGGTCCTTGTAGACATCCTGGCTGAGCATCTTCTTTTCCTTGTCCGTCAGCATTCTGGGCTTGAGCGTTCTTTCGAGTGAAACCAGGTCTTCCTTTCTTACGAATTTTCTCATGTACGTTTCAGCTACCTTTACCCTCTTTAAAAGATCGCTGACGTCTGTCTTCAGTTTCTCAACTTTTCTGGAGACAACCTTTGATGGTCCTCCGGAAGGCAACTTCATCCCTTCGGGGACCTTTATGGGCTTCAATCCCAATTCACCTGCCTTCTTGCTGATTGCATTCACCCTTTTCTCAAGCTCTACTATCCTGTCCTTGACAGGAAGAGGGATTTCCACTCCCTTTTTCTTGGTTCTTGCGGCATAAACCCTCTCTTTCAGTTTCTCCATTGCTTCCCTGTTTTCTACAATCATTTTCTTCAATTCACCCGTTCTTACATCTCCTGTTTTGGCATGCATATCACCCAGCTTGGAGTACAGAAGCTCTCTCAACTCCTCGATTTCATCTTCCACTCTTTCCGAGGGTCCGGCTCCCCCTTTGCCTTCAGTCTTTATGACCCTGACCTTCAGATCCTCGATGGTTTTCTTATTGCTCTCCACCATATCTATCAGTTCGGTCACCCTCGTATCTAACGAACTGGAACCTGTTGGTGTGGCTTCGGACATCCTGCCCTTAAGATCTTCCATGGCCTTTTTATTCTCCTCGATCGCTTTCTTCAGTTCCCCCACATCCGGCATAACTTCTGTGTGATGCTTGGTTTTGACCATTGATTTCAAGTTCTCGATACTCTCGCTGTTTTCTTCAACAATCCTTTTCAGATTACTCAGGTCTGGTGCGACCACCTTCTCCCTGGGCGTCGCGGTCTTCATACTCTCTATTATCCTTCTGTTCTCCTCGATCGCCTTCCTGAGATCACCCGTTTCAGGCGGTTTCGCCCCCGGTTTAAGAAGCATGGAGGACCTCAGCTCAGCTATCTGTTTCTTAAGGTCCTGGATTTCAGAGGTTTCCGGAGGTTTTTTCACGACCTCCGGTTCAGGCGGCCTCTTCGCCTTCTCCATGTTCATGATCTTAGAACGGAGCGCCTTCACCTCATCTATAGTCTGTGCCCATTTCTTGAAAACATCGGCCTCCTTTGAGATTTTTTCTAGTTTCACGATATTTTCCTCAACCTCAGGGGGTATGGGCGAGGGAGAAACAAGCTTTATCTTTTCTAACTCGTTCTTTAAATTCATTATATCCAGCTCTATTATGTTCTGCATATCCTTTATCGAGGACATCTTTTGTTCTATGGTTTTTAATCTTTCAGACTCAGAAGCATTTTCTTCGGGCATTTGAAACCTCTATTATTAAATTAATCCTCCGAATATAAATTTGTTGAAAACTAGAGTTCTGCGGTCGGGGAAACCTTCGGGCAGACAACATTTAGAACCTTCACCTTTAACAGCGACCATGTATCGTTTATGTTTACAATTTCACCGTTGAGGATGTGAGAACTCCCTGGTTTCACGGGATTTGTTGCGGATCTCTGCGTTTCCTCTGTTACGTTGATTTCCGGATAAACTATGAGCTTCTCACCTAGGGACGTCTGCATCGTCAGCTCGAACGAAAAATTATAGAGGTTCTGCGAGCCCGTGTTCATTATTTTGGCTGTTACCGTTCCATTGGTTCCTGTAAAATTCCAGTCCACCCCGCTGTTTCCGTAGTCGCTGTCAAAATCGTATGCCGTCTTCTGGCAGATTAACTGTTGTTGCGCTGTCCCTCCTGCTCCTCCCGCGGCCTCGCTTGCAAGGTTAAGGACCCATGGCCCAACCACGGCTCCCATGGCTATGACTATGAGTATAAGGATGACGGCCGCTATCATTGGAGATATACCCTTTTTCATTCATTCACCCTTTATTATCAGGAAATCCTCCCCTGATTCGAGGACAAACTTTATGATATAATCTATACCATAGTCTGATTCTATATAAGCTGTCACCTCCCCGTAAGGCAGGTGATAACCTGTTCTTTCGAGTTTCGTGTACCCATTACCCGTGGTTGAGTTCTGGGCGTTATCAAGGCTTATCTCAACATATTCCATGGGAAGCCATTCGTTTAAATCCTTCTGGTATATTCCGAGCAGTATCTCTGTTGTGTTGTAGGACGTGAGGTTTTCTGTGGAACCTATCTTTTTCAGACAGGCCTTCAGGCGATTGTTTTCGAGGATGAATGCAGTCTGACCTTTGCACTGTCCTTCAAAAGCCGAGGTCTCCATGTTCGCCCCCAATATCACGTTGCCGAAGGTCTGGAATGTCCTGGGAGAAAATATCGGGGCGTTACACTCATGCTCCCAGTATATCGTGTCGTTCTCCCCGCTTACGTACAACTTCCCTTCATCTATGTTCAGGGTAAGCGTCCTCTTCGAATCCTTTCCCTCGGAAGAGACTTCCTGAACAACCTCGTCCAGTTTGATAAATGATGATTTCATTTTTTCCACCGTTGCCGAACACTGCAAATCCTGTATTATAGGAATCCCCGCCATGTAAACAATTGAAGTTGCCGCTATGAGGAACGCCAAAAATAAAACCCCGGATATCAGGCTTATTCCTTTCAGGATACCACTTCCCCTTTTATTATGTTATCCCCCTTTCTCATATCAAGAATGAAATAGAGATTCGCTTTTCGTTTCTCTAATAATAAATTCTTCTCCGTTGTATTAAAGCTTATTCCGAGTGAGAAAGTTTCGGGCGGATTCGAGAAGAGATTGGAATCTGTTCCCCCATCAGAGACCTGGAGGTTTTCAACAGCCCCTGACACGTTCAGCTCGATGTCTATCGGGTAACCCAGGAAATTCCCGACCGTGACGTTCAGATTGTCGCTCACGTTCTGGGTTAAAACGAACAGGAGCGAAAATTCAATCCCTCTTTCCCTGGTTTTGCTTTCCACGAAATTTGTGAAGTTCGTTAGCCTCCCGACAGGTTCGGACTCGTTCAGACCGAGATTCGCTGCCCTTGGATACTCGTTTCTCACGTTATCGAACAGGCTGCTCACAGCTCTTATTTCCGGGAAAACGATGCCTTCGGGCGAAATCTGGGAGGATATTCCGACAAAGAAAAGTATGGCTAAACTGAACGCACCTACAAGGAAGAACTGTCCTTTTCTCATGTAATCACCATATGAACAACTTAACCTCATGGGGGTCGTAGGTGTTATCCCCTGATATGAGATAGGTGGATATCCAGACGTTTACAGCGTTGGGTTCATCCCCTGAGCATCCGCTTAGATCACAGATCTGGACGCTGTGGTTGTAGCCGTTTATGCTTATTTTCGAATTCAGGGCATCGGTCTGGTTGTTCACAACGTCTGAACGAAGCTCGCCCCTGTTGTCGAGATCCCTGAGAATCTCGTAGCCCTTTCTGGGCAGATCAACATCGGGCATCGGGAACGTGTATTTGGAACCGAGGGCCATCAGGAAAAAGACCAGTATTACCACTGCCAACACGCTTTCCAGTGTCCTCCAAAAGCCCTTTTTCATTTTACCACACCCATATGCTGATGTTGATGCCTTCCGAATTCTCCCACAGCAGACCCTTGTATCCTCCGGCATAGACATCCCTCGCCCTAGGGATGGTCTTCCCATACGTCTCGAGAGAGCCGTCCCATTCAAGCGTTACGTTGAAATCCTCCTCTATGTCCAGATCGTCCCTGAAATTCTCATAGCTCGTGTTGGTCATGTTGCTGATCTTCGAAAGTGAGACGAGTTTCCTTCTTTCAATGGTCCAGGGAATTACCTTAGTGACGTTATCCAGGGAAAACGATGAATCGCAGTTGAGGGAGGTATTGATCTCTGAAAACTCTATGTCAAAATAATTCCATCCAAAGGAAAGATTCGCCAGCCAGTAGAGATAATCCCCGACTATCATACAGGGGAGCGAAACCCCGTCCTTCAGAACCTTCGTTGAGTTCCTCGTTCCCTCATACCATACATCACTCGCGTTGAGGACCACGTTGTTCCCTCCGCTCGAGTTCAGCTTCACGGGAACCCTGTAGACATCGGTGGAAAGGAAATCTATGATCTTTTCCCTGTCGATCTCTATCACGGGTTTCAGCATGCCCTCTCTCTCCGGGAACAGGGCAGTATAGTATGAAAAAGACCACCCCACAAAGATCAGAAACACCATTATACCGACGATCCAGTCTATCTCCATAATTAATTAATGTTAACCTTTGAATAAAAATAGCGGATATTCACCAGCAAATGCCCTCGAAATCCTTCACCCTGTTCCTGTCAAGAACCTTTCTCCCCTCGATTATCACTTTCTTTCGCATGGTCTTGAAATCCTTGTCCGTGAGGTTTCTGAATTCTTTCCATTCCGTGACGATCAGGCAGGCGTCACTCCCTTTTATCGCGTCCTTCGGGGTCTCTGCGTATCTGATGTCGGGAAAGAATTTCCTTACGTTTTCCTTCGCTTTCGGGTCGTAAACCCTGATCTTCGCTCCCTTATCAATAAGCTTGGAGAGAATTTCTATCGAAGACGCTCCTCTTACGTCGTCCGTGCCGGGTTTGAAGGACAGACCTAGAACGCATATCTCCTTTCCCTTCAGATCCCCTGTTTTGCTTTCGAGGAGATCTACCATCCCGATCTTCTGCCTCTTGTTCACTTCCTGAACTTCCTCGAGAAGTTTCGGATCGTACTCGAGATCCCTCGCCTTGTGGATGAGGGCATCGACATCCTTCGGGAAACACGATCCTCCGTATCCGCAGCCGGCGGAAAGGAATTTCTCGGAGATCCTCGAGTCCATCCCCACTCCTTTCATAACGTCATAAACATCTATCCCCAGACGTTTGCATATGTTACCGATTTCGTTTGAAAAAGAGATTTTGGTCGCGAGAAACGCGTTGCTCGCATACTTGATCATCTCAGCTGTTTTGAGATCCGTCCGGAGTATATGGGCACTGAAGTTCGAATAGAGCTTTTCAAGAATATTTCCGGACTTCTTGTCCAGCGATCCTATGACGATCCTGTCCGGAGTCAGGAAATCCTCCATCGCCTTCCCCTCCCTGAGGAATTCAGGATTCACACAGACGCCAAAATCTTTTCCCGCCTTTTTTCCTGAATATCTTTCAAGCGTTGGAATGACGAGGGTCTCAGTGGTTTCAGGCAGGACCGTCGATTTCACAACTATGAGCTTGTATCCCTTATTCGCCAGAGACCTTCCGATCTCCTTAGAAACATCCTCAATGTATTTCAGATCGATTGAACCGTCCTTCTTCGGGGGAGTCCCGACAGATACGAAAATTACATCGCTCTTCCTTATCGCCTCGTGCAGGTTGTCTGTCGCTCTCAGCTTCCCTTCCTCGAGAACCTTTTCAAGGTGTTCGCCCAGCAGGGGTTCGTATATGGGTGAAATCCCTTCGTTAACCTGTTCAACCTTCTTTTTATCGATGTCCACGCAGAAGACCTCGTTTCCTTTGGAGGCGAATCCAACGCCAGTTGAAAGCCCTACGTATCCTGTCCCTATAACAGCTATTTTCATACGCATCACATCTGTTTATTTCGGAAGTTATATTTAAAAATGCTTCTTTCGGTCCTTCCCCTTTAACCGAAGTTAATAGATAAGTATTTAAATCATCTTCGTAATAGTTATCCCTATATAACAGTGTGATAATATGTTGGGTTTAGGAAAAGACAAGACCATTCAGGAAGGCTTATACGCACTCTCGATAGCTATAGTGATTGCAAG
>CAYFWU010000016.1:0-22904 GCA_964347025.1 uncultured archaeon
ATCGTTCAGGAAGTCGCGAACGCGGAATCGCGGGCCTTCCAGGTAAGGGCATTCGTTCTCATGGATTTCGAGACCGGAGAGAATCGCGTAAAGCCCGATCTCCTTTTCTGGTATTTCACGGAACGGCTTTATTCTGGGAACGAAGAGTTTGTCTTTAACTATCGGTTCTCCGCCCATTCTCGAGAGACGAAACAGATCTCCTCTTATGTAATCCATCATGATCCCCTGGATCTCATCATCGAGGTTCATCCCGAATGCGATTTTTTTCGCTCCTAACTCCCTGGCCTTTTTATTGAGCAGCCAGCGTCTCGCTAGTCCACAGTACGTGCAGGCCGTTCCTTCCCAGCCCTCTTTCCTTCTACTGACCTTTCTGCTCAGATCTTTCCCCAGCTCTTCCCTGAAACTGAAAACGTAATGTTTGATTCCGAGTTTCCTGCATAACCTCTCGGCTATTTCCAGGCTCTCTTTTCGATATCCGGGGATCCCTTCGTCTATGGATATGGCGAAGAATTCAAGATCCTCCCTCTTTCCGAAAAACTTGTTTATCATGTAGAGAACAGCTGAAGAGTCCTTGCCCCCGGAGATAGCGAAGGCTACTCTGTCGCCACGCTCGATCATTTTATCCTTTCTTATGGTTTTCTTGACCTTGCTCTCGATACTCTTCAGAAAATGATTTCTGCACAAAAATGAGCCTTCGTACTTTCGGTGAAAAACCGCTCTCTTCCCGCACTTTGAACATTTCATTTTATCCACCTGAAATTATCCTTATCAATTCGATGCTGTCGTTTTTCTTGACAAGATCCTCCTCCAGAAGTATTTCGTCCCCTCTCCTGACTATGACGGTTTCCGGGTTTACCTTGGATTTTTTTATAACGTCTATGACCTTCGATTTTTCAGGAACTTCCACATTTTTCTTCCTCTCAGCGAACTGAACTACGATCTTCATAACTTTTTAATACAATGCATAATTAATAAATACTAAAACTAACGAATGCTGGGGTGGCCGAGTCCGGTTCAAGGCGTCCGCCTCGAGAGCGGATGGGCGTAAGCCCGCGCAGGTTCGAATCCTGTCCCCAGCGTTTAATTTTCCATGGTGCGCTGACCCTCCAGCGTCACATGCTTTGTATAACGCCTGTTCCGAAAAGCGTTACATTAAAAAATAAAATCCCAAATGCAGCGCTACATTTTGCGGCTATGTCGCATACGACAAAAAGTAAGATGCGTCCCCAGCGAATTTCATGTGTTTAATTGCCTATAGTAATGAAAAAGCAAAATTTTTGGTTTAAACATCAATTTTTAAAGCCTTTTTTCATTTTCAAGAGTTGACAATAAGTCCCTAACACTTTCAATTATTTCTTTTTGTTTTTCTATGGTTTTTATGAAACTGGGTTTATTTTTTATCTTTTTAACTAAAAATTGAAAGTATTCATCAAAACTTGAAAATTCATCAAGTTTTAGTTTTTCTTTTAAAGCCGCAAAACCTTCTCTGAAACGTTTTGCTTTTTCTGTTTCAGTTAATTTACCACTTAAAATTTCATCAGTGAAATCACAAATATCATGAACACTACCTCTAACCCAATCCGTAAGCTTGTCCCCCTTTCTATTTTTTATGTCTTCAAAAATGATACCTTTTAATTCATTTTTACAAGAATTTAAAGCTAACTCGAATTCGACTATCTTATTCTCATAAAGATTTTCTAAATCTTTTTCTATAGAATTTTTGTGAATCAGAAAACTAATATGATTTTCTTTTATTTTTTTCCATTGGTATGTAGGAACTTTAACTATAAGTTTTTTGATAGAACTCAATATGGACCTCAACTCATCATATAAGGGAGAATAAATTCTTTCCACGCGCTCTTTTTTCAAGCTTCTATTGAACAAATATCTTTGAGCTGAAAAAGATCCAATAATTGCAAAAAAACCGCCCAAAATAGCGCCCAACAAAGCCCCAAAAATGGTAGAGTTTAACGTCATGTTTACTTGTTTCTTTGCGATGAATTCAGAAACAGTTAGAACAGGTATGTCATCACTTTTATAGATATTGTTTAAACCAGGAATTGTACATAAACAACTACTACCATTCTCACAGTCTGTTTCGTAGTCCCAGGTTTTGTTATATCCTAAGAGACGTACTCTCGCATTACATATCCTTCTGCCTGAATCTATCAAGAAATATCTACTGAAGTAGAGATTTGTGACGTTTTTAATTTCATCATATTTTCTTTCAACCTTGGTACCGCTTGTATCACCCTCTTTTTCACCATCACATCTTATCTCAAGAAAAATTTTTATTTCTTCTTCAAACCCAGTGTGGTTACCTTTAACTTCAAATTCTACATCAATCATGGCGTACTGTGTACTAACTAAATCTGGGTAAAAATTCCCTTTACCATATAATTCAATGGATTCATTTTTGTTCAGTTCTGATCTTGGAAAAGAACAGTATGGGTTAATATCTGGGTAAAAGGCTGATGAGTTCACAGGAATTAAAATTAAAGTGATTATAATGGGCAGTAATTTTCTTTTTTTTATCATACTCGTCTCACATTTCAAACTTGTCACTAGTAAATAAAAGATTTTTCATGTTTAAACATACCCTTTTAAAACCTTTGGCGAATTTTGAAATATGAAAAATGAGAAGCGTAGAAAAAAGGGTTATAAAGTTGATCCTGAATTTGCACATAAAATTCTGAGGGAAATGATTCCTTATGTAATTATCAACATTGGATTATATGACTCCTTTATAAAAAATTATAAACGTACATTTAATAAAGTTTCAAAAATTCTAGCATCGAAAAAAAGGATAATTTCTGATGATAGCATTGTCATTGTTCATGATTTTATTGAAGACCGGAAATCCTTGATAAGTATAATTGAAAGAAATAAGAGTGAAAAAATTAAAGATTATGGAATTAAAACGTGCTTAAATCACATGTACCTTTTCCAAGCAGTATCCATTTTTGAGAACATGTTAAATACTCACTTTCAGCAAGAATTTGAATTAAATTACGGTTTCAAAATAAAAAAAATAAACAAAATTTTATATAGATTACAGGCCGAAGACAAATTAGGATGGGTTCTTAAAATTTTCTCAGGCAAAGATTACACTGAAACAGAAAAATGGAAAAGGATAGAGAAATTTGTTCAATGTAGAAATTTTTATATTCATTACAAGCCACAAACCTCTTCCCGAATTAAAAATTTTGATGAATTATTGCAGCCAAAAAAAATAAAGGAATTCTTGGACGATGCATTACATTGTTATAATTATTTGAAAAAATCAAGATCAAAAAAATATTCAGAATTTCAAGATAAAATTGATAAAGTCAGAGCAATTATTGATACTGTTCATAAAGAAAGAAAGGAGCTCGAAAAATATTTTACAAAACACATTTTCAAACTCCAAAAGGAGTTGAAAAATTTAAAAGAGAGTAGAAGATAGTTCTTAATCATATTAATTTAACTTTAACCACACCAATTTAAAACCTTTCAGTAAGACTTCAATATGAATAAAGAAATGGGCTACCTCATAATGGCTATAATAGGCGGAGCAGTTGGCAATTTCTTTGTGTATTTTTACATTAAAACTGCTGAATCGTTCCTGAATTTCTCTAGAGAAGTGTATTTTATTTTGGCCATATCTGCTGCGATAGTATTTTTTGGGTTGATATACGTACTCTACAAAGAAATGAAAAAATAGGTTTAAACATACTCTTTTAAAACCTTTTAGGGAAATTTCAATATGATTAAGGAATTAGTCATACCCTTGGTCTTACTTTCTCTAATAGTAATTACAGCGATGATAAGTGGCTGTACAACCACTAAAATCACCGGTGCTATAACGGGTTGCCATAAAGAAACGAGACCTGAAAAGTATACAACTGAAGTTAAAGGTTGCGACCAAATGGAAGGTTGTAGATGTTTACACAAAAGCTTTTTGGGTTTAGGTGCTTGTGATAGTTGCGAATGTATAAGATACGTAGAAGTACAGGTTTGTGAATAGGGTATTATAAGGTTTGCGCAATGAAACATTATGTAGTACTTCCAGTATTGATAATTGCTGTTTTGGTGAGTTCTGGGTGTATCAATCAAATTCAACCTGAAAAGGAGTTCATATTGCCAGAATCTTTTATCACGATGCAAGGACCTATACTTGCTGTTACCCTTAGTGGCTGTGATAAAGGTTATGTTGGAAGTGAAGTTGTTATAGACAGCGATGAATGTGAAAAATTCAATAATCTTGCACCATGTATCAGAATTCCTCTCTCTTTAATAGATTATAATTGGACATATTATGAGCAAACAGGTAAATACAGGCATTTTTCTAATGAACTTGAATGTGATGGTGTAAGAAATAAAGCACAGTGCCAAATAAAAATGGATAATGAAATACTTGTGAAAGAGGGTTGTTTCGAAACGGGTTTGGGGGCGATCACAACTTATTCTAAAAAGTCAACCAAAATAGACAAGACCCACACATTTACAGTATGCTGTTCGGCAACTGATAAAAAAGAAGGATTTGATACGTGTAAATCTTATACAATGGGAAGGGTTTGTCCGGAAATTGAATTGGGATTTTGTGCTAAATCCCAGCTTGTAATTTCGGAAGCTGTATATGATTCTGAATCGAAAGAATTAACATTATCAATATTCAATACAGGTGATGTCCTTTTATCCGGTTTTGTTGTTACGCCCAATTATCAAAACGGAACAATATATTCGACGAGATTCGAAAACTTGGAAATATATAATCAAGAAATAAAAACAGTAACCTTATCAACAGATAGTACCTTGAAGCAGGTTGCTGTCAAGTCGCTACAATGCGGTGGAACAGAAGATTTGATAAATAGGAATAATATACAAGGATTGTGATAAGGCTTTGGATTTATGAAAAGAAAAATTATCATCCTTTCGGTCTCGATAATCGCTGTTTTGATTGGTTCTGGGTGTGTCTTTACAGAACCCTTTTTGGACTACAAACGTACATACTTTTGCCCCAGTTTTGATTATCTATCATTAAACAAAGACATTACGAGTGGTGTTGTATACCTAAACACTTCTGAAATAGAAAACTATGAGTTTACGTCAGATTCTAAAACTATAGAGCTTATTATAAAAGATAAAGCATTGATGACTTGTGAAACAGGTTCTTTACCTGGAGAGAAATTAAATTACTGGTATTGCAGGGATGTCAAATTTTCACAAAGATTATTCGACCAAAATGGAAAAATAATATCTACGGTTGAGAGATCAATCACTATTGTTTTTGACGAAAATATGAAATATCTAGAAAACAGCTGTTAACACGCCCCTTTAAACCAAATCCCTGAATTTTGACCCCCTCCTTTATAAGCAAACTTCCCTGTTTTTCTATTTAAAAAACTTAACTTTTAACTTCTTAATTGTAACAACAGTGATTTCATGGGAAAAAGAAAGAGAAGTTACAAGTATGATGAAATAAAGGCAAGAGGTAGACATTATTTTAGAAATTTTATAAAAAAACTCGGGAAAGATCCGAGGGATATTAAGGTTCTCTTTTTACCTGGTAAGGATGCGATTGAAATTTCAGAGGTTTTTGATCCTTTAGGAATACCAAGGAACAATTTAACTGGTCTTGAAAATGTATATTCAATATATGATCAATTAAGAAGAAAGAATTATGGAATAAAGCTATTTCACACGGGTGATTTAGAGTTCTTTGGGCAAACTGATGAAAAATTTGATGTAATAAATTTGGATTATGAGAGTCATTTCAGTAAAAATTTAATTGAATCTTTGAAAGAAGTTGCCTCAAGACAAATACTAAGAGATCCGGGCATCTTGCTTACTAATTTCCTTGGTAGAAGAGAAAAACTTAGACAAAAACAATTGTACATAACCGGAGAAGAGCCATTACATACATTTTTTAAAAAAATAGGAGATATCATTTATAAATACCATGATAATCTGGACGGGGCAGTTTCTGAAACGAAAAAGGCCTTTGATGAAGTTTTAAAGGGTAAAAACGTTAAACTCGATGATTTAAGGGAAAAAATTCCAGACATAATTATAGATATTTTTATGAAAGGTGAGTGTAATAAAAGAATACCATCGCTCTATAAACTAAATCCTGATTTTCATAGAATTAATGAAGAGTTTAGAGATTCTTCTAATAGCCTTTATCGCAAACTTCTCGATATCTACGGATCAGAGCAGGTAAAGGTCTCTAGTCGTGTTTTAGAAAAAATTTTACCTTGGGGTCTTAGTCTGGAAGATGCTTATCATGAAATAAATACCCTTAGTGATGAAGACCTTTTAACGAAATTTGGTTCTCTAGAAAAAAAACATTTCTATTCTTTAATAGATAAGATTAAGAATAGTGAAAGTTTTGGCGGAACTTTTATAATAGGTCTATTGAGATTTCTTGATTCACACCCATATTTTTGTACCTCTCATAAAAGTTTCAAATATATAAGCGAGGGTTCATCTCCAATGCTTCTTGATTTCTTCTATTTTACACAAAAAAGAGATATTCTGGAAAAATATGGAAAATATATAAAAATAAACAATAAAAACGATCAGCTTTGCATCGATTTAGATGTACCACATTTCACAAAAAATTTGTTCCCAAAAGGGAAATTTAGAGAAAGATTTCCAGATACTCTCATATTCAGAAGGATGAAAGAAATAAGGAACGAGATGTATAAAGTGTTTAAAAATCTTGCCTCTTATAATAAGTCTAAAAGATTTCTTATTGGTTCATCATATAAACCAAAAATGACTGGAAAAGAGTTTTTTAAATTAAAATATGTTGAAGGCCTTACAGACGAGGAAATAATGAAAAGGGGACGGCTTACACCAGGTACTTTAAGGGCCTTTAAAACCCATGCCAAAATGGGTACATATGGACCGATACCTTTTGAAATATCAGTTGAAAAACCGCCTGAAGAGGAAATAACCAAGATAAAAACTTACACCATCACAGATCTATTTGATTCCAACCATCCCTACGGCTTCCTTGAAAGGTTGCCGAAAGCGACCGAAACGAGATTGAAGTATTTCCTTGAAGAGGATATGCCTTTGAAAATTAATTTCACACCTGAACAAATGGACCAATTGGTAAAAAACATAGCACATAGCAAGTGGTATAGGAATGCACAGAAAGAAGGAGTAACCGAAAACCAAATCTACACCTTTTTTGACGACATAATGCTTTACTGTATCTGGAATGAGAAGGTTCCGGACAAAGATACGATAAAAAACTTATTAAAAAACTCTCTTAGCGGAAAGGATATCTTACCTGAAAGATTGCCGAAAGATTATGTTCCGAAGGTTGAAAAAGGAGGTGAAAAGATGAGCCCTAGAGGAAGCCCGCGTATATCAAAGGAAGCTGCGATAGTGATGTTAAAGCTAGGTCATGACCCTTTAGAAATATCGAACAGTTACAGTGGATTTACGCCACAACAAATAAGAGGTCATAAAAAATGGAACACCATGGGTAAATATGATGACCTTCCACTAACCAGCGACCTTGCCTATGAACTATTTGCACTAGGTCTGGAAACGACGGACCTCAGACAGGCATTCCCATACGCGAGAAAACAATCAATAGCAGGTTTCAAAAAATGGTACACGATGAGAAATGTGGGTGAATGAGTAAAACCCATATAAACCTTTATAAGCCCTGAAACCAATAATATACCAACCATTAAAAGCATAATCGGTTTGGTCTAAACCGATAGCTAGCGCCACATTCTGCATTGCTGGCCTGTCCCCAGCGCTTTATTAGGAAAAGCCCCCAAATATCTAATGTTGGGTGGTGGATATAGCTTTTGATCCAATACAATACATATTCGACTTTCTGAGATTGTTTGATAGCCCGGGGACATACATAATGTGGATAGTTCTGGGTTTGGTCTTTGTTCCATTTTATGTGAAAAGTGTTTATTTTCAGCTGAAAAATCCACAAGAATACTACATGATGTCTTTCGAGAAGAAGTTCTGGATGGGTTTAATATTCATAATTGCCTGGCTTGTTTTTGGTGCAGTGAACTTCATGAGGTTCCTGCCTGCCTGATTCTAAAAACCGATTGCATGATCTGGTGAATTTTTTAAATAGTTATTGATAATAATACCTATAATACCTATGGGCCTGTGGTCTAGTTGGTTAGGACGCCGCCCTCACACGGCGGAGATCCCCGGTTCAAATGACCCTTTTTAGAAAAGCGTCAACGGAAAACGGTCTGAAGATCCGGGCGGGCCCATATTTATAAACTATATCTAATAATATGGTTACATGGGTCCGTGGTCTAGTGGTATGACGTCGCCTTGACGTGGCGAAGGTCGCCGGTTCGATCCCGGCCGGACCCATGCCCCTGTAGTCTAGTTGGCCAAGGATACCGGCCTTTCGAGTACTTTTCAAAAACTTGAAAGGGAAGAGGCGAAAGCCTATGACTTAACGAAGACAGCCGGTGACCCGGGTTCGAATCCCGGCGGGGGCATAGGTGAATGTATGCCTGTATTCGAAAGATACTGTGATAGATGCGGAGAACTGAGCAAAAGGCTCAAGAATGTTAATGGTAGAATGCTCTGTCCCAAATGTAGAGGTTTGAGAACAGGAGAAGAGGACGAGGAAACAGGGAGGAAAGCTCAACTCAGAAAGCTTTGGACCACGAAAGAAGAATAAAAATACATGCGGGGGTACCCAAGTGGTCAATGGCTTCGGCCAAAGGGGCTAGAGTATCTAAACGATGCGTTAGGTATGGCCAGGTTTAGGTATGGCCAGGTTCAGGTTCGTCGGAACCATAGGTTTCCGTTGAGAAGCCTAGTAGCTTAGTGCTTTCCTGGGTTCGAATCCCAGCCCCCGCATCATACTATTTCTTTCAATAGTCTCAGATGTAGAAAAATCTAAAAATAAAAAATAGGGAGTATCTGTGTTTACTTCGAAAGTGAAATGGTTATTGTTGAGACGTTCAGTTCGTTGTCCCTTTCTCCCTGAATCTTCTCTGTTCCTATCTCGATCTTATGTTTCACATCGTTAACGAACCTGTTCCTGACAACTTCCGCGACATCTACCGCACGAGATATAGATCTGCCTCTTGCCTTCAAATAGACTTCTTTTGCTCCTTCTGAAAACTGTGTTATCACGGCAAGCACGTAGGACATTGTTGGTTTCTTTCCTACGAAAACCACGTTGTCATCTGCTCTCTTTGCTTTCTCTTGTTTTTCTGCCTTTTCTGCCATGTTAGCACCTCCTAATTAACTAATATGGTTGTTTCCCTGTTTGATTTCAGATAATTTTAATATAATTCTAGGCTTTTAAAAGCTTTATCCTATGCGATTTTTATAAGAAATACCATGCTAACGGACTCGAAGGTTGCATTGGCTCCGTTGGAAACAGGGAATTTCGAGCTCGAATCAGTGACGTTGATCTGCAGGATCGCCTCACAGGGGGTGTCCTTCTTATCGATAACAACAGCGTTTATAACGTAGTTCTTATCCTTCACGTTGTCCTTGGGCTTATCGTCCTTTTTTAGGTTTATGCATTGCAAAGTTTTCAGGTCATTGAAGATTTCGGAGGATTTCTCGTAGAGCTTTAAGTAGTCAAGAGAGTAGGAATGCCCTAGTTGCGGGGTAGATTCAATGCTTATTCTCTCCTCACCTGTTTCATGTTTTATGACATCATGGAAGCGTATGGTTTCATCGCTGTTTGCAAATACCTCTGTCTCGCCGTCAAGATAATTTATTGCTATCTGATCAGTCTTAAATACTGGTATTGAGTAATACCTCTCGAAGAAGCTATAACCCCCATCAGTATACTCGTTTAGATTCTCTGTTATTGCGGATTTCAGGCTGTCATTAAGATCTTTCTCTGAAGGTTTCAAAACACCACCTGTTTCCTGCCAGTAGCTGTAAACTCTGCTCTTGCAGTCCTTGAAGAAATCACCACAGTTATCCCAGTTAAGGAGGAACTCCTTTTGCAGCGAATTTACAGTTCCGGTGTCAACCACTGCTGTCTCATTCATACCTTTATCCTTCTGGAATTTCTTGACACCTTCAAGGCTTCCCTTACCGAACTTGCAGTCAATACCGCTCGTGTAATAGGGATCCCCACCACTGTCTTTGAGATTCGTTAGTATACATTGGAGCTTTCCTATCTGATTGTTGTGGTTTTCAGCATTCTCATCTCCTTCTTTACATCCAAATGCCCCATCACCGCACCCGAGAAGTTTTCCTCCTATCTTTTCCTCCTTAAGATTACAGTTATAGTTGCAGTTTAGGTTTTCTGCATACTGCGAAGTGGTTGGAACATCCTTCCATCCGCCCCTCATCGCGTTGTCGTACATTGCCTGGTAAACAGAGTAGTCCAAGGAATTCTCGAGGTAAAGATTCGCAAGGTTCATTCCATTTTTAACTACATAGATATCGAAAAGGAAGAATTCCACGGTTGTCTCCCTGTACAGCATGTAATAGACAACCTGCCCGACAACTAAAACTAGCATTACCGCAAGCACTATTGCAAATATTGTCAGTGCCGGAACTACTCCTTTCATTCCCATATCACCATCTCCACCTTGCCTTTCTTTCCTCCAGGAAGAGGAATATCAATGCCGTATCCCGTTACCCTGTGGGAAGGCTGTTCGCACTCCACGGGAGCGTTCGGAAGATAGGGGCAGGGATCAACCGCCGTAGCGTCACTCTTCTTTTCGGCGGTCCCGAGTTCGAAATGAAGGTGCGTTCCTTTCGAGTAACCCGTGTTCCCAACCAGACCTATGTGTCTGTTGCTGGCCACAACCACTTTATCGCCTTTCTTCAGACCAGTCACAACATCCTTAAGATGAACATAAAAGGTATAGAACGTCTGTCCACTCTGGTGATGCTTTAATGTGACATAGTTCCCCAAACCTCCGTTGCAACCGCATTGACGATGATTGTATCTCTTATCGGGATCACTAGTGGTATCATCAATTATTTTACAGCTAGCCGGAGCAGCTGCACACCCGCCTACTATTTCCACAACCTGACCATCCGCGGCGGGGTATACCTCTGTCCCCTCCGGCAAAGCTATGTCTATTCCTCCATGAAGTTTTAGAGAGCCCTCTTCCATCCTTAAGCCGAAACCCGAAGAAATAACTGGCGTTCCTCTCACGGGCCAATCAAGATTTATGCTGCCCAGTTTGTAGATCCTTGCAGCTTTGGAGGGGTCTCCTTTCTTTTTCTCGTATACCGTGTTTCCAGAGGAATCCTTCACGATTAGATAGTAGTTTTCCAACTCGCTCAGGGTATTTCCGATTTTTTCTAAATCTCCCTTAAGTATTTTATCTGAATCCTTCGCGATTAAACTGCCGAGGATTTCCATGTAATCCTTTTCGTTTAGCCGGGAACCTAGGAAAGTGAGGCCTTCCGTTGCCCTCTCGTCTATTTCGATATATATGTCCACCTCTCCCTTGATTTTAAAAATCTTCGTTATGATATGAGTCTTTGCAAAAAGATGCATGCCGAAAATTACAAATGCCATCGCAATGATGATTACCCACAATCCCACAAAGCCCTTTTTATACCTTGACACTCAATCGCCCCATATGAATTTTATCAATTTTTTCGAATAATTCCATACACGTTTCGCTATCCATTGAATCAAAAATTCTTATCTTATCGCAATTTACAAGCTCATGCGGTATTATACTCGTAACAGGAGTATCATGAAAATCAACTATCCTGGAATCGAATTTTATTCCCTCATCCTCCATGTCCTCGAGCCATTTCCTTACCTCGTAAGATGGAATGGTTTGTACGTTTACAGGTAAACTCTTGTAGTAGTTTTTGGAATAAAGTTTCAGAACCACGTCGTTTGCTTTCAGGCTTCCAAGACCCTCCCATTTTGCCTGTACAAGAAATTCCCCGTTAAGTTTCGTATTTTTATCAGTTATCTTTTTCACTTCAGGTATTGCTATGGAAACCCACATGCTGTGCTCTATCTTTATTTGCTTGTTGTAATACCTTCTAATGCTTTCCAATAGATCACTGGCAATTGCAGCAGGAGGGAACAGGTATTTCAGCTTATCACTCGATGGGGTAGGGAAGGAATATTTCTTGTTGCTTTCAATATCCTTTACTTCGGCCTCCATTATCGGTTCCTGTATCTCGCATATCCTGTTAATACTGTCATCATCATACTCCTCAAGAACATCCTCTGAAATGAGCCGTTCATTCGCGCTGAGCCTGGCCAAACAACTCTCCGCAGCATGAGAAGCTTCAACAAGCTGAATATTCTCTATGGGTATTTTAACAACCCCTGCAAAATCAATATAGTACGTTTGAACCGTTATCAAAATTGTTACAATTGCAATTGCAAAGATGACCACCCCCACTGTCAGATAGAGTTCGAACCCTCCTTTCATATTTTCGACACCTCATGTTGTTTCGATTGAAGCAGGCGGAACCTGCTTTATTTGTTATACATATTTCTTCCATTCCTCAGCATAGCTCATCACCCTGCTTACGTAGCCTTCCTGGGCTTCACGGTGGCATTCGCCGCTGTTGTACATTCTCAGGCCTCCCTCAACGTTTCCGCATCTTAAGATGCTGTCGTACAGGTGGTGAGTCCCGGCCTCTATCGCCTTTTCTGGATTGAACCTTTCATCTTCATCGTCCGGTTTACACTCGCTAGGGGTACATGAATTACACGAAGAAACCTTTGTAGGATTTCCATACTTGTCCTTGCATATGTCCTTACGGCACCACTCAAACGGATACTGAGGAACTTTCAGCTTATATAATCTGGCAGTTCCTGGAACGAACTGTATAATTCCAGCGGCGCCGCAGGGGCTTACCGCCTTCTCATTCCATCTGGATTCTTCGCTTATCAGCCCTGCTATCAGGGCTTCGGGCTTGTTGTAATAGGCAGTCAGATTATGATTGGGGTCTCTGGCGCTCTTCTCTATCGCATCCTTGTAAGCACTGTATTTGGCGATGAAATAGTTTTGAATGCTAACAGAAGAAATTGTGAATGACTTGGTCGGGGATATTTCAACGGGTTTGTTTGGTTCTTTCGAAAGGGTGATGTGAGACACGTTACTGAACACTTCACATTTGGTGGCCTTGAATGCCTTCGTTCCTCCGCAGGTTATTGAAAGCTCCCCAACAATTGGAACCTGACCGCTGTCTCTTTTCCTATCCAACTTTTCGTCATAGGCGGTGACCTTTATGTAATAGTTACCTAGCGGCTTGATGGAAGTGTATGTCCGTTTAGACCATGAATACCTGCCTATCTCTATATCGAAACTCCCGTTCAGATTCTTCTCCACCTTTCCCCTTTCAGTGGTCGAGAGACCGTTTATGTAGGAAGCAAGTGAATGAGCAGTGGACAATGCCCTCGCCTCCATGCTGGTTCTCAGACTGGGCCTTGTCTGATCATAGATTATCAAAATTCCCAATATCGATATTATTATGACAGCTACGAGAATTATTATCGGCTGGGTAAGCGAACCCTTTGACATCTCAATCAACATTCTTCGATATTATTTAATTAGCGACACACGGGTCGATATTCTTGATGACGGCGGTCGGGGTTGTTTGATAGTCCTCCATGTGTATGCAATGTTTCTCGTTGGCACCTTCGAATACCGCCTTTTCGAAAACACCATAGTTTCTCCATATGCATGTGGTTTTCATTCTGCCTCTCTGGTATGCTTTAAGGGGATTCTTTAAATAATCACCAACCCCTGCCTTGTATTCAATGGGTATCATTATAATGAAACTGCCGTAGCCCTTAAGCCTGTTCCTATCCTCATCACAATCGTATATGTTTACCTCGCTTTTGATATCCTGAGCAGTTAGACCAGACACATCAACAAATATAACCTTCTGCACACAACCCCTGAAATCAACAATGTTATCTCCGTTCTTTAAGCCCATTAAAGCTTTCTTTGGTTGGCTCCAGCACGGTCCGTAAATAAGATTGCTCAAAAGTATGAAAAGCAGGAAAATGGCAAGTCCTGCCCCAATAATCGCAACACAGAGTAGCAGAATCTGTTTTACGCCCACTTCACCCCTCAGTTTACTCATAAGAATAATTTTGTTTTCCACATTTAAATTTCAGTCAAGGCGTGGGCTGGATGTTCACGTTTGTAAACCATGTGTTAACACCCACATAAATCGCTATAAAAAATCCTATAATAAGTACTGTTATAATAACCCATAGTAACGGGTCTATGGAACCCTTCAGATTTTTCATGTTTTTTAACATTACGGGAATCATGTCAAGCATATCATCACTTGAAAAAGTTATAAAAGTAAAGGATTGCAAGCACAACTATTATGAGCACGAGTATCATAATGCCGTACTGAGCGATCATCTCTGAGAATCCTTTTCTCATATTTATAAATTGGCCTGGAAGTTTAATAAGTTAAAAATATCGTTAGTTAATGCATTTCTTGGTGGTGGGATCGCATTTACCGGTTTCACATTCTTGGGGGTTTGCGGGGTTACAGGGTTGTCCTACCTTTAACTTTGTTGTTGTTCCGGGAACTAGGCCCCCAGGTACGTATTTAGAGCAGTCGCATGTTGGAAAACCATACTGGGAACAGGAATACTGTGCTCCACCAACCTTTACGGTACCGGTCCAACCGGAAGGTGGTCCTGTTCTTGTGCCCGTATTCGTGCAGAGCTCTTGACATCTGGTCTGGCAACGAGAAAGAGCGAGTTGTTCGGTTGAGAAGAAACCCCATATCTGGAGGAACCTATCGATACCCCCGCTAAAAATAGTTAACAAGACAACCGCAATTATTAGAATAACAACAGCCGCCACTACGATAAGAATGGATATCCTCATTTTGATCGTTTAATAATTGGTCCAGCTGGTATAAAAATCTGAATTCGGGCCTAGCTCTGCTCTATTGGGTCGGTGTTATAAACTGGCACGTGTAGCACGTTTGCCTTGCCAAGTCTGCACCACAGGAAGTATCCTTCATTAGATACGCACAGCTTCTCAACAACACCTGCCCACCTTCGTTAACCCTCATTGATGGTATGGCCCAATTGGCGGGTAGTGTTTGTGTTGCCGTGCAGGTCGATCTGCCTATCTCCGCACACTGGGTCCTCGCCCCTGTGATAGTTCCTATAGGCCCTATTCCCGTGCTGAATATTGTAAGCAAAACCAGCGCTATGACCAGTACCACAATAGCGGATACCACAATTAGTATAGACACCCTCATAATTTAAATTATGCCCAAACCCGCTTATAAAGATTGGCTTTTGTTTCGGATTAATGTTTTTAGGCGCAATAATATTCATGTTCCGCCGAGTTCCGACAAAAATTTATTGAGAGAATTGAATATATCTCCTATAACATTCTGGGATTCTCCTGTCCAGCCGATCATCAATCCTACAAGTACAATGAATGCTATGAGGAGGATTAGGAGAACAACCACGACCTTTATTGTTACATGCATATTAAATTATTAGGGCTATTCAATAATTTATAATTTCAGCCCCAATAATAGTTATCAGGTGATCTGCATGCCCAAAAAACTGATCGAGGCCGCGCTCTTCATGTCTCCTAGACCGCTTACAGTAGAGGATATCTCAAAAATAACAGGTGTCAGTTCTCTCGGAAAAATTGAGGAGAGACTGGAGGAATTGAGAAAAGAGTATGAAGGCAAGGGGATTGAAATCATCCGAAGTCCGGAAGGATGGGTCATGCAGGTGAAGAACGAAATGCTTCCCAGGGTGGCGCATCTCGCTCGCTACTCCGATCTCCGGGACGGGCACAAGCGTACGCTAGCGCTGGTCGCCTACAGAGAGCCCGTCAAGCAGAGCGAGATCGTTAGGATACAGGGAAACAAATCGTATGCGTACATAAAGCTTTTGATAAAGAAAGGTCTTATAAAATCCGAGAAGGAAGGAAGGACGCGGATACTGACGCTGACCAGGGAATTTGAGAGGTACTTCGGGGAGGAGAAAGAGAGGATAAGGGAGATGCTTGAACAGGGTGTGAAACAAAGGGAAGAAGGTTCTGTAACAAACGAAAATGCCACGATTGAAAAGGATTAACCAATATAAGAGGATTCAAACAAGATTTAGTTATGAGGGTTTGGATTTTACTTCTGGTATTAGTGGTGTTAACGATTTCTCCAGCCCTCGCCAGTGCTCAGTGCACGCCACCCGCAACGGGCAACTGGGTGGTGAATGACAGCGTGACCTGCACTTCGGAATTCATAATACTTACCGGCAACCTGATCATAAACGGGACGGGAAACCTCACCCTGCAGGGATCGACCCTTCAGTTCAATTCGAGTTCTGACGGGGAATACGGAATACAGGTGGACAGTTCTCTCTATGTCCTGTGGTCAACCGTAGAGAGCAACACAACAAATGCGTACACGTTCGTCTCCAACCCCGGGGCGATCCTTGAAATCCATAATTCGTACATACATGACTGCGGTTATAACTTAACAGAGTTAAGTAAAACAGGTGTTTATGTGAACTCTGATGACGCGCACATAACAAAGACTAATTTTTCCGATAATTTTGAAGCCATGGTATTACAAGGTTCAAATTCCGTTATAGATAACAACACCATCACCGACAACCCGGCCGGAGGATTGTTTGTCACAGGAGACGACAACAACATAACGAACAATTTTATATCGTACAATGGTTTCGAGGGTATCCGGGTTGAAAATTCGAAGGGCACAAGGATTGAAGGAAACACCATACTGGAAAATAATCAGGGGGCGTGGGGCCGTGGAATTGATTTGTGGCAAACAGAGGATGTATCACTAATCGACAACGTCGTCAATCTGAGTGCTGAATACGATATATACATGCTCTCGGCTTTAAACACAGTGTTCGTAAACACGAGCTACACGAGTTTATGGAAGGGCTGGTATCTGAACGTGACCGCTGTCAACAATGCAGGAAGTCCTGTTGATGGAGCAAGTGTTTGGGTGAAGAATAATTTCACGAGAACAGTCTTCACCGGAAGTACGAACTCCCAAGGAATTGTTGAAACATTGTATCATGAGCAGAAGATAGAAAACGAGACGGGAATCTTTTATTTCAATCCCTACACCATCAACGCGACCAAGGGTAACTATTCGAATTCCACCACAGCTGACCTGACAAGTGATCTAAACGTTGAAATAGTGGTTGGGGCCGTGAACGTTTCAAACGTTTCAGCCTTTATAATAACGGTGAATTCCCCTGAAAACAACTCCATATATTTTTCAACAGATCTTATAAATGATTCAATTCTTCTGCTGGAAGTGGAATCAAACAAGAACATCTCCTCCTGCGATTACATGCTTGATTCGACTTCTGTTGGATCGCTTTCAGAGGTTAACCCCAATAAATTCAGGGACTACCTGAACGTTTCTGATTTCCTGGGAGGGGAGTACGAAATGACCTTCATTTGCCAGTCCGATTCTGTGGAAAACACGACAAAAATTATATTCCTGGTGTATCCGGGGAGGGAATGCCTATCGGATATATACTGTGATGATGATGAGGAATGCAGCAATGATTACGAATGTGTGGAACTTACGGGCGACTGCGGTTACGCCTCTAACCACGAGTGGATTGAATACGGCTGCTGTGAGGACGACGACTGTGAGGATGATGAGTACTGTGATACAAGTTTGCATACATGTGAAGAGGTTTCATGTGATTGCGGTGTCCCGGAGGATCACACCTGTGTTTTCCCCTATCCCGGCTACTGCTGTGAGAACTCGCACTGCGATTCGAACCAGACCTGCGACGTGATAAACAATAAGTGTGTAACGCAGATCCTTAACGTGTACGTGCCTGAAAGGATAGCACAGGGGGAAACCATAAGGGTGTATGTAAAGGATCAGAACAACGTTTCCGTGGCTGACGCGACCGTTACCGTTTCATATTCGGATTCCGGTAATCTTTATCTCTTCTCCACCAACAGCCAGGGATTCGCTGACGTGTCTATAAACGAATCCGGCAATGCCCAGATATCTGCCAGGAAGGCGAACTATTTCACCGGTTCTACCTCAATCAAGGTTACGCCGGCCTTTGACTGGTTACTGTTCTCCATAATTTTCATTGTCATATTCGTGGGAATACTTGTCCCGATTATGCTGTTTAAAAAGAGAGATCTCTTCAAATTCGGCGGTCCCCTGAAACTCGAGAAAACAGTGAGTGGGAGGATCGTGATGCTGAGAATCAAGAATAATACGAAGGGCGTTCTCAAACTGTTAACAATCGTTGATAAGGTCCCGAAAGGGGCGTTCCTGAGATGTAACGTAATGCCTGAAATAGAGACAATAGACAGTAGGACGGACAGACTGAGCTGGACAGTCCTTGAGCTCGGCCCGAAAGAAGAGATAGTGATAGAATACGAGGCGGGAGGCTTCTACAAGGGTTTCTCTGTTGAGTCCGGCGGTAAAAGGTATAACGGATAATTCTTAAACTTTAAATATACATATGTAATAATTAGTTACTATGCCACGACCAAGCCAGAGATCGCGATCATTAAGGAGAATCAAGAAGAAAACCCCAGGCGGAAAACGAACGATACACTACAAGAAAAAGAAGCATTCAGTTGCGAAATGTTCGATCTGCAAGAAACCGCTCTCCGGGGTTCCGAGAGGAAGGGATTCTGACATCGCGAAAATACCGAAAACCAAGAAACGTCCGGAACGCCCTTACGGAGGAAACTTATGCTCATCCTGCATGCGCAGGGAGATAAAAAGGAGGCTCTTTGAGTCTGTCTAATAGGCGACTATTAGGAGGTTGATAGAATGTTCGAAACAGGAAGAATTTGTATGAAGGTTGCTGGCCGTGAGGCCGGCAGGTTCTGCGTTGTAATTGGTAAAGAGAAAGGGGACGAAAAAGAATTCGTTATAGTGACGGGTCCCAAAATCGTAACAAAGGTCAGGAGAAGGAAATGCAACGTTCACCATTTAGAACCAACTCCTCTGAAGATTAAGGTAAAGGAAAATGCAGCGGATAACGAAGTTATGAAGGCCTTTGAAAGGGATGATATTTACAAGAAACTGAACCTGCACAAGCCAACCCCCGAGGAGGTAAAACTCGCGGAGGAAGCGAAAACAAGGCATAAGGAAAAGGCCAGGCCCAAGGAAGAGAAAAAACCCGAGAAGAAAGAGGAAAAGAAGCCTGAAAAGAAGGAAGAGAAACCAAAGAAAGAGGAGAAAAAGAAAGAGAAACACGAGAAACCAAAGCATAAGAAGGAAAAGAAAGAGGCGAAACCGAAGAAGAAGGCAGCTAAAAAGAAATCAAAGAAGGCCAAGAAGAAATAGTTCACGCTTTTCCCGTTCTTAACAAAAACGTTTATAAGTGTTAATGCCAAATGGATTGTCTATATCGAGGTGGAAAATTAATATGTACATACACGTAAACCGTGAGGGTAAAAAATATTGGAACGTAAAAGTTGAAGGACTAAGAATAGGTAGCTACCAGTATGATGATTCTAAAAATCCAAGGAGAAAAGGTAACGGTTTTTCATTAGAAGGAAACATTTCTTTTGAGAAAGAAAAGGAAGAGGATGTCATAAAATCCATAAAGGAATTAGGACTTATGACATACCTGAGAACTGGTTCACCGGATTTCCAGATAGAAACCGTTTTAGGCGAGGGCGTGCCGAAAAAATATGGAAAGATATTTTCTAAAAGTTACGAACTTGGATTAAAAATGCTGCCCGAAGCAATCGGGAGGTACAGAAAAAGGTTAAGAACAAACAAGGGAGTGGCAAGAAAGGTCCTGAAAAGAACGAACGTTCTAGAAGATTTCAATCTTTTACAGTCAAAGAAATCTGTCCTGAAGAGCGCTCAGGAAATTGTCAGGGCAGAAAGAGCAAGAGACCGTTCTAGAAAATCAAGTCTAAGTCTTTTAAACGCTTCTTAACCTCTGGCGTACATTTAGGACATACCCAGATTTCAACTTTACCCTTTTCTTTACGTTTGACAATCTCCAGTCTTCCCGGTAGATTTGCACGAAACTTCTTCTTACACAGATTGCAGGTTTTCAGTCTGATCATTCAGAAACCTCAGGTAGAAACGATCATTCCTCCGCCGCCGGAAGCAGCGAATCTGTGGATCATGGTCGCGATTGTGTTGAGTATCCCCTGCGCCTGTCCAACGTCTATTTCCATCTTGTGAGGTTCAAGGATTTCGATGGAGGATGGACCGTAGTTGAGAACAATGTAAACCAGCCTGTCGAAGTTCTCCGCAACCGCCTCGATATCAACGACCTGGGAAAACCCCTTTGGAATGTCAGGCAGGGGTTTCTCTATTTCACGGGTCTCTTGAAAGTCCTTCTTGTAGATAAGCAGGCATTTCTCCTTCTCCATCCTTTCCATGTGTTTTTTGAGCGCGGACCCCACGGCTTCCTTCGATATCGCCATCGCCTCTACCATCATGGATGTTTTGATCCACCCGTTCTTCATCTTCTTTTTGACCTGTTCCTCGATTTTTTTGTCCATAATAATCACGTTTAGTTTTGAAATAAAAGGTTTATATTATTTCTTTAACCACTCCGTCCCTCTCAGTCTGACTATCTCTCCGCACTTTGGACACTTCTGGTTCATAGAATAAACAGAGAATCCCGTTCGCTTGATGACGAGGGTATCGCATTTCCAGCAATAGGTTGATTCATACTTGTTTCCCCAGACGTTTCCTGCATAGACCCATCTAAGACCCTTGCCCTTCGCAATATTTACCGCGTTTTCGAGGACGCTGACAGGGGTTGGTGACAGATTTGTGACTTTATACTGCGGGAAAAACGCTGAGAAGTGGAGAGGGGTGTCCTCTCCAAGGTTATCTTTGATCCATTCCACAAGTTTCCCTATATCCTCTTCCGAATCGTTCAGCGTGGGTACTATAAGGTTCGTTACCTCTATCCACACGTCATTCCTCTTGTACGCCTTCATTGCGTCATAAACAGGTTTGACCCCAACGCCCGAACATGTCTTCTTGTAGAATTCGTCATCTCCTTTCAGATCAATGTTTATGGCATCCAGGTATTTAGAAATGGTTTTTATGGGCTCCAGATTTGTGTATCCATTCGAAACCCACATGTTGTATAAGCCCTCTTTTCTGGCGAGCTTCATTATGTCCAGGGCGTATTCAATGAAAACTGTGGGCTCCGTGTAAGTGTAAGAAATCCCTTCAACGTTGTTTTTCTTCGCGAGTTCTATGATCTCTTCAGGAAACATCTCATCCCCGTGGATCTCTCCGTATTCCTGCGAGATCTCCCAGTTCTGGCAGAACTTGCATTTGAGATTGCAGCCGACCGTTGATAGCGAGAGGGTTTTCGTCCCAGGAGCAAAGTGGAAGAGTGGTTTCTTTTCGATCGGGTCAACCGCGACCGAAACAGGCAGTCCGTAAACCAGCGAATAGAGCTTGCCCTTGTCGTTTCCCCTCACACCGCAGAATCCTGTCCCTCCCTCGGGTATGACGCAGTTGTGAGGGCAGAGATCGCATTTAACCCTCTTGTCAGTCAGTTTTCTGTAGAACATAGCTTCTTTCATGTTGAGAAATTGAATCAAGGATTAAAAAATTAATCTATTCCCTTCTCAGAAAGGCCTTCAAAAAATTCTCTGTTTTTTCGAGTTTTAGAATTTCCTCTTTGGTTGCCCACTTGTGTTCTGTGTGTTCCTCGCTGAGTCTGAACTCTCCTGATATCTTTTCACACTGGTAAACTATGAAAAACACCGGTCTCTCGTTCACGATCTCATGGAAGGTGAATATGGGTTTGATAACCCTTATCTTAAACCCTGTTTCTTCTAAAACCTCCCTTTCAAGCGCCTTCAAGACGTCCTCCCCGATTTCGAGCCTGCCTCCCGGGAAATCCCAGTAACCAGGATAAACATGGGTTTTGGTGGAACGCCTCATGATAAGATATTTATCTCCCTCCCTGATCACGGCCTTCTGCGCCACCACGAGAAAATCCGTTCCCATCTTTACATCCTGTCATCAAACTATAAGCCTCAGGAGGGATTCGGACCCCCGACCTATCGCTTACGAGGCGATCGCTCTACCAACTGAGCTACTGAGGCGCGATTTCGAAGGACGTTCGCTAGCGAACGTCATACGCTAGTTCGCAGTTATATAAAATAACCTTTTTATTTTAATAAAGTTCTATTTTTACTATCTAGCTATGGGGCCATGGTGTAGCTTGGTTAGCATCGGGGCTTTGGGAGCCTCAGACTTGGGACACGGGTCGTCAACACACCGCGGTTCGTGCAAGAATTCAAATCCCAATGGCCCCATAAAAACGAATGACGCGCACTTCGTGCGCGTCCATCTAAATATTTAAATAAAGAGGTGTAGAGGTATAGTATGGAAGAAGAATGCCTATTTTGCAAGATAGTGGGAGGGGAGATCCCATCAGAGGAGGTTTACTCAGACGGGGATTTCCTGGCGTTCCTGGATATAAATCCCAGGAATCCGGGTCACACGCTAGTCATTCCCAAGAAGCATTACAACACGATATTTGAAATGCCGGACAGTGAAGTGGGAAACCTCCTGAGGATGGTGAAGAAGATCGCAATCGCTGTAAAAAGGGGAACGAATGCCGACGGAATATCGATAGGACAGAGCAACGATCGAGCGGCAGGTCAGGTTATTCCGCACGTTCATTTCCATGTGATCCCAAGGTTCCTAAACGAGGGGCCTCCTGGCCTGGAGAGCATAATCCCAACCAAGAAGCTAACCCCGGAAATAATGAAGAAACTGACAGAAACCATAAAGGGAAGTTTGGTATCTTCAGAAACCACGCCAGCAAAAACAGAGAGCAAACCAGTGGAAAAGAAGGAAGAGGAAGAAGACTTTGATCTTTAATGCGCTGGTAGTCTAGCCTGGTGTCCCTTCTAGGGCAATAGGACATAGGCCTTCCAAGCCTAAAACCCGGGTTCAAAGCGAACCTTTTCCGG
>CAYFWU010000017.1:0-2524 GCA_964347025.1 uncultured archaeon
CCAGAATCCCTGTCCAGGCGATCATTGCTCCGTTGTCACCTGAAAATTCGCGAGGGACGACCGCGGATTTCGCTTCCCTCTCTTTCGCCATGGTGTCCATCATCCTTTGTAAGCGCTCGTTCGCTGCAACTCCTCCTGTTAATAAGACCTGATCCTTTCCCAAATGCGCTAACGCACGCTCCGTGACCTCTGCCAGCATTGAAAAGAAGACCTCCTGGATCGAGAAACACAGGTTTTCGAGCCTCTCCCCTCTTTCGTGTTTCTGTATGCATGAGGTAAGGATTCCGGAAAATGACAGATCCATTCCTTTCACCACGTATGGCAGGTCAACCCATTTCCCTTTCCTGGCAAGTTCCTCGATTTTCGGCGCCTGAGGGAAGTCCAGCCCGACAGAACGCCCGAACTTGTCTAGCGCATTCCCTATCCCCATGTCCATACACTCTCCGAACACACGATACCTTCCCTCGGAGAAGGAAATGATCTGCGTATTCCCTCCGGAAACGTAAACCACAACAGGATCCTTAAAGCCCGAGGTCAGCCTGCCGATCTCGATGTGTGAAACGCAGTGATTGACAGGGATAAGAGGCTTCTTGTATTTTCCAGCGAGGTCTTTCGCTAGTTCTAAGCCCCTGTACAAACAGGGTGGCAAACCAGGTCCCCTGGAATAGGCTATTATATCGATATCCTTCATTTCGAGTTTAGCTTTCTTCAGGGCTTCTTCAACAACGTGTGGTCCTTCCTTCACATGATGTTTCCCTGCATCCATCGGAACAATCCCCCACCCCTTCTTGGGTTTGTATACAGATCTCACATTCGCTAAGATTTCCCCTTTGTCCTTCGCTATTCCAACACCGAATGTATGCGCAGTGGATTCAATTCCCAGGCAGATCATAATATCACTTTTAATAATGCCGCTAATACATTAATACATTTAAGTAAAATATACAAACGATAGTTATGAAAAACTACGGGAAGTTTGTTCTGGGTTTGCTTGTGGGTGCTGCTATAATAATTGTTGCCGTTGGTATGCTCTCGCTCGTATCTTTCGGCAACAGGATAGCCATAATCCGTATAGAAGGAACGATAGCTTCCACTCCTTCATTCCTGATCGAGACCACCACGCCCAATGAGATCCTCTCACTGATCAAAAATGCAGAGGAGGATCCTTCCATAAAAGGCGTGCTCTTCGAGATAAACTCGGGTGGTGGATCTGCTGTCGCCTCCAGGGAGATAACATACGGGATTAAGAGAATGAAAAAACCAAAGGTCTGCTGGATGGCTGATATTGCGGCAAGCGGGGCGTACTGGGTCGCTTCTGCCTGCGATCACATAATGGCTGATCCCTTGACACTGACAGGATCAATAGGGGCGACTGCCTCCTATCTAGAATTCTCAGAACTCTTCGAAAAATACGGAATCACATACGAGCAGATAACCTCAGGAGAACAGAAGGATATGGGAAGTCCTTTCCGGAACCTGACGAAAGAGGAGCGGGAGAAACTCGAATACATGATCAATGAGATTTTCAACTACTTCCTGAACGATGTAAAGGAGAGCAGGCACCTTTCCGAGGAACAGGTAGAGCAGATATCCTCAGGGGACGTTTTCCTGGGGAAAGACGCGATAGAGCTTGGACTGGTCGATTCTTTGGGAACGATTCAGGATGCGAAGGATAAGGCAAAGGAACTCGCTGGAATCGAGTACGTGGAGTTCGTAGAACTAAGAGGCAGGGGTTTCAGCCTGTTTGATCTGCTGGGTATGCTTTAAATCACTTGTGTGCAAAATAAATTACGATTTCTTTCCGGTTGTTCGAATCGATCCGTCCGAACCCTATTCTTTCCATCTGGATCAGTTCGTTAGGCTTCGTGTTCGCCAGCTCCGGTTCTCCTAGGCCTTCGAGCATTCCTTCCTTGTTCACTATCCTAACCTTCACGTTTGGTTCGCTCACCCACTGGATCTTGGGCATTTCCTTTATGAGAAGATCGTCTGAGAATCTTGGCTTCTTCCCCAAGGTTATGTTGTACAGTCCCTTCAAACGGATGAATTTACCGGAGAATGCCTTTTGATCCTCCTTCGAAATATAAATTCTCGAGTGGTTGAGAGGGATTTTTTTCTTCCCCCTGTCGGCATGATCAGGGTGGAGGGGCTCGAATACCTCGTGCTTCTCTGGGGCGTTGTCTATCGAAAGCTTAACAGGGTCGGTCACAACCATGTAACGATTCGCTATCGGATCAATGAGCTTTCGATTTTGCGTGTCCAGGTTTTCCCAGCTCAGTTCGATATCGTTTTTCGAAAGTCCGCATTGAAGAGCAAGGGTTTTTATCGCTTCCGGTTGGAACCCTCTTTTAAGCAAAGAGCGTATTGTAGGCAAACGAGGATCATCCCATCCTTCCACTTCTCCCTTCGCGATCATTTCTTTGATATCGCGAGTGTGTAACTTCTCCCCGGGGAAGCGGATCATCCCGAAGTTTATCACATCAGGAAATTCCCAGCCGAAAACATCTGCTATTGACTTCTGAACGGA
>CAYFWU010000017.1:2624-22857 GCA_964347025.1 uncultured archaeon
TTCTTCTTTTCATCGTTCGCCCGGCACGTACATTCTTTCTTCGCCAGTTTATATTTCTTGAAATCTTCCGGCTTGCAGGAGCAGACATACGCTTTCCCTTTTTCGATCATTATCTTGGCGTGTTTGTAATAGATCGGAAGCCTGTCTGACTGGAGAACGAACGAATCCCATTTGGTTTCCATTCTCGTTAAGTCCTCCTTCAACCAGTCGTACGCCTTCTTTTCGATTTTTTTCGCGTCCGTGTCCTCCACGCGAACGATGAACTTTCCTTTGTATTTCTTCGCATAGGCATGTGAAAGGAAGACGGCACGCATGAACTGGCCTATTGACAAAGGACCTGTCGGGGAGGGGGCGAACCTCGTCCTTATTTCACCCTCCTTTGCTCCTGGGAGATCGGAGAGTCCCTCCTCTTTTTTCTCTTCTTTCTCAAGCATGGAAGGATCGAGTTTCTCGAGGGTTTTATTCTGTTCATCCAGACTCATAAGGTTAACCTGTTTGACCGTCTGCTCAACCAGCGATCTCGTTTCTTTTATGTTCGATCTGGCCTCCGGGCTCTGTGAAATTATCTTCCCCAAGACAGCGGAAGGATTCGCCTTCCCCTTGTAGAATATTGCGTTCTGTAATGCGTACTTCAAAACGAGATCTCTGAGCTTCATAATCACATATATAAAAGACTGAAATAAAAATAAATGGTGATACCATGAGGTTCGATGCAAAGTGTAAGGATTGTAAATTCTTCAGAAGCGAAGTTCCGGGTGACCTAGAGTGCGCCAATAACCTCGGAGAGTCCTGGGATCCTACATTCCAGGCATGTGATAACTTCTCTCAAAAAAAGAGGAAATAGCGCCTGAACGGGTTAAATAATAACAAAGACAATAATAGAATATGAGGGGAGTTGCTTTGGCTATTATCATTACTCTCGCATTAACCTTTGTTACTTTTTCTAACAATGATTTTACAGACAATTTTCTTTTAGGCGTAAAGGCCGACGGGGTAACGGGAAATGTTGTTGTTTTCGCCCCGCTTTCGAACGAATGGACGTGCGCGAGCGGATTGACATGTGAAGGAACTTGTGAGGATACGCAATACCAGAGGATGTGGGAAGGATCGCCATCAACCAAGGAATACTCCTATTCTTTCAGCGCTTCACCTAGTAGCGGTTATACATGCACGGTAAAGGTTAAGACGTGCTGCTTTGATGATGATGAAACAAACGAAATCTCTGATATATACATAAATGACGTAGGGGTAGGTTCCACGCAGGATGAATGCTGTCCTGAAAAATGCGGCCTCTCCGCTCCCTCCCGTCTTTACGCCTTACCGAAAGGGACAGGGAAGGTTCATCTCTCTTGGAGAATGGTGAGCAATTTCCCGAACCGTGGTTACAATGTTCACAGATCAACTACGTCGGGTGGTCCTTACACCAAGATCAACTCGAACCCTGTCATAGATCAGACCAATTACATTGACACGAGCGTAACAAATGGGAACACCTATTACTATGTTGTGAGGCTGGTTGATACGGGTGGGACAGAGAGCGAGAATTCGAATGAAGTGAGGGTGACCGCAAGCGACACGAATGACAACTACTATGGTAAGTTCACCAACTTCAAAATGCAGACGGGGGCTGATGACAAAGATATGAAGGTAGGAGATATAGACGGAGACGGTCTCTTCGAATATCTGATTGGTGCATCCTTTTCTTATGATGGTGACGTAAAGGTTAAGGGACCCATCCACATCGCTATGCATGATGACGATGGAACGAGACTCTGGGGTCCTGTAAACACAGGAGTTAGATGGGCCGGTGAATATCCGTGGACATTCTGGGATCTGGATGAGGATGGAAAGGAAGAGCTAATAGGTCTGATGTATGACGAGTCCGGAGGTGATAAGTTGTATTTTGTCATCAAAGATGGGGTAACAGGCAATGTCCTCAAAAGGTCAGAAGACATTCCACATCAGTATCCCCAGAGTACAAGCGGGCAAGATAACAGACTATATATTACCATCGCTTTAATGGACGGAAAAAATCCTTATATAATCCTACTGAATGGCATCTACCCGAGAAATGAACACTGGTTAACGGCGTTTGACAGGAATCTCAACCAGGTCTGGAGCTATTACAAACCAAAGTGGGCCCACGTCGGGAGCTCACATAAGATAAGGAGCGCTGATCTGGATGGGGATGGGAAAGATGAGGTGATAGACAATGGGATGTGCTTCAATGAGGATGGGAGCATTCGTTGGCAGAGGGCAGTAGGACATAGTGATGGTTTACATCCTGCGGACATAGATCCGGACTCCCCTGGCATGGAAATTCTGTACGCGATAGAGCAGGGATTTAGAACTGACCCATATGCACATGCAATGTTGCTGGACAAGGATGGAGGGGTTTTATGGTACAAGGATGATATTAAGAGCGGAGGTGGATGCTGGGCTGCAAATGTAAAGGCAGATTCCCCTGGCCTGGAGTGCTATGTTAAATATTCTACAAATGGATGGGAACACAGACTGTATTCATCAAAGGGGAATGTTCTCGCAAGTCGCGGTTTTATAAGGC
Organism: uncultured archaeon; assembly: GCA_964347025.1. GTDB lineage: Archaea > Aenigmatarchaeota > Aenigmatarchaeia > QMZP01 > QMZT01 > CS3-C152. Next base: position 5,188 of record CAYFWU010000017.1, read on the forward strand.
CTATTGATTGGGATGGAGACGACGTGATAGACTTCTACAAACCGCAGGAAGTAAGAGGTGGGTGGTGGTATAGCATACATGCCGATATCATAGGAGATTACAGGGAAGAAAAGATATCTTACAATGTGGGGGAAGGTAAGCTATACGTATTCACCAACAACAATATGAATCCGAACGGAAAGAAACCGTCTCCCTGGGATACCCATCAATACGCTTTGGATCAAAGGTGGACTGGTTACAGGTAAACTATATACCTTTCTTGAATTTCCTGACAGCCTGATCGAATCCCTTCGATGTGTTAAGAACTAGGTGTTTCTCCCGAATGGGTTCAAATACTTTCTTCATCTTTTTGTATACAGCGAAATCTGCATCACTCGCTATTTTTTTCTTCTTTCTTTCCTTCATAACCTTCCTTATTATCTCCTCGCTGCATTTGATCTCTATGATTTTGAATTTGTTTTTCGTTTTCTTTGCGATTTCCTTCGCCCTTTCCCTGAGTTCCTTCCTGTAGAACGTCCCATCCAAGATGACGTTCTTCCCTGTGGCCAGGAATTTCTCAGCCATATCAAAAAGCAGTTTGTATACCAGTTCCTTTTCATGTTCTGTGTATTTGGGATCTTCCATGATTCTCTTTCTTATTATGTCGGTGTTGAGAACGAAAGACTTGGTGTGATCTGCTATCTTCTTCGCCATGGTTGTCTTCCCTGTCCCTGGAAGACCGCAAACAATATACAACATTATCTCATCTTGTCCTTTTGAACTACCTCGCCCGGGAGTGTCTCCAGGTTAGGCCAGATCTTTCTTCCCGGGTAGATCGTGGTGTTTATCCCCGTTCGAACGTTATCCCCGATGAACGCCCCGAGTTTTCTTAAACCTGTATCGATCTTCTTTCCTTTGATTATCGTGGTGTGATTCTTACCATCGTGTCTGAAGTCAGCAGTCACTGTCCCTGCCGCTATATTACAGTTCTCTCCTACAACCGAGTGTCCTATGTAAGAAACATGTTTCGCTTTCGTTCCGTCCATTATTACGGAATTCACCACTTCTGCTCGTACGTTACAGTTGTTACCGATCGTTGTGTTCGGACGTATGTACGCGTTAGGCCCGATCGTGCAGTTATTCCCTATGTAGGCAGGGCCCTCTATGTATGTCCCTGATCTGACAACTGTGAACTTCCCGATATGAACTTCGCCCTTTATCGTAACGTTCTTTTCCAATTCGCCTTTAATTTCGCCCTTCAAATTCGAAAGGATTTTTTTGTTCAAAGTAAGTATGTCCCATGGGTAGACAACAGGAACCCAGTCCCTGGTGTAGAAACATCTAAAACGGATTTTCTTTATCATTTCTTTCAGGGCATCTGTTATTTCATATTCCGCCCTCAGAGAAGGTTTTAGTTTCCGGGAGATCTCAAAAATCCTGTCGTTAAGGACAAAGAGACCTGCATTCGCAAGATCCGACTTCGGGTCCTTGGGTTTCTCCTCGATATCCTTCAGGAATCCTCCCTCTGTGAGGAATATTCCGTATTCTTCGGGGTTCGGAACCTTTTGTCCGAGAACCGAGATTCCGTAAGATGCGCATTCTTCGATCGCTTCTCTCGGATAAAAATTGTCTCCAAAAAAAACAAGGAATTTTTCCTCATTCTTTAAGAATTTTTCCGCCTGGAGAAGGGCGTGGGCTGTTCCCTTCGCAACGCCTTGCTCAGCATAAGTTATCTTTATGTTTCCGTAGCTGTTTCCGAGGGAATTTCTGATTGTTTCTTTCCCCGGACCAACCACAAGTATTGCTTCATTAACGATTCCTTTCATGTTGTCCAGGTTGTGCTCAAGAAGTGTTTTACCGGCTAACGAAATAAAGGGCTTGGGTCTTTCAAGCGTTAATGGATATGTCCGAGTGGATTTCCCTGCGCATAGGATTACGCATTTCATAAAACTTTTTGTAGTTTATGGTTTTTTAAAGGTTAAATTTGGTTATTTAAGGGGGTCGAGCCAATTATAAATTAATGGTTGATCAAAACTTGATAAATTACATAAGAGATAACCTAAGGAAAGGTTACTCACCGGATTCTCTGAGAAAAACGCTGATAGATGAAGGATGGGACGCCAGAGAGGTGGATGAGGCGATCATGCTTGTACAGACTCCCCGACCACCCCCACCATCCCGGCAACCACTTCCACCCCCGCCAACACCCTGGCCGCAGCAGGCAGGACTACCACCACAACCCGCGCCCGCACAGCAACCGGTCCGGGGAAGAGCTCAACCACCGAAAGAACAAAAACCGCAGGCTACACCGTCCAGACCACTCGGAGTTACCATTATATCTATTCTGGGTATTATTGGGGCCATCTTTGTTTTGATCATGGGTTTTTTCATAGCCGGTCTGGGGTTCCTTATAGGAGGTGATGTGATCCCTCTACCGCTTGGAAATTTCACCATGTTAGGAAATGAAACCGCTCCCTTCGGTTCTGAGATACTTGGTGCCTTTATCAGTTATCTGGGTTTCGCATTCATAATAATGGGCATACTTGAATTGGTAGGCTTCATTTTGCTGCTTAAAATGAAAAGGATAGGGTGGATAATCATAATGATACTCGGTATTTTACAAATAATCGGATACCTGTTCCCGAGTTTGATCTCATTTACGTTTGACGTGACAAGCATCCCGATACTACTTCTATGGATTATAGTAGTCGGTTACCTGTTCATGAAAAGGAAACTATTTGCTTAGACCGAACAAAATTTTATTTAAGAGGAAATAATCAATTATAAAACAATGATTGAAAGACCTCTAGGAGTTACAATTATATGCATACTAGGTTTCATTAGTGCTATCTTTGCACTGATGTCAGGCATTATTTTAACAACTATTACCAGTCTGTTTCAAAACAGTATTATTACACTCTTCGGGTTCCTGGGTTACATACTTATTATAATAGCTATAGCGAATTTCATAGGCTTCTACTTGTTGCTGAAGATGAAAAGAACAGGATGGGTGATTGTAACGGTTATGGGAATAATTTCGATAATCCTCGGCATAGCTAGTTTCGGTATAGATAGCCTCGTGAGTATTATAATATCTGCCGTCATAGTCGGTTATCTGTTCATGAAGAGAAAACTCTTTGCTTAGTTTTAGAATCTCAGATGAAATTCACAACCCAGACCAGTCCATATCCTATGAAACATCCTGCCGTCAGGAAGGGCATGGCTGGATAAAAACGATCGCTGCTTGCCTTTGCGAGGAGGGCGAAAAGAATGATGGCCACTATTACCGGGATGATCATGGAATACAGGAAGGCAAAGATTTTGGTGTGAACACCCATTTTGATCATGGAGTCCATCACGACACCTGCAAAGAGCATGGGGAATGCGATGTCCCCTCCACCCAGGACAGCGTTTCTGTATTCTTCCCTTACCTTGACCTTCCCCTTTTTCAGTTTCTTGAGTTTTTCGGGTTTCAGCCTAATCTTGTAGGAAAGCAAAACCCCTGCAAAGGCCTTGCTTTTCGTCTGAAATTCAGCGAGATAAACCATGTGCTTAGATCTCCAAACAGCGAACATGTCATACGCGGAGATTGCAAGCAGAAGGAGGGTGACCCAGACAATATCGAGAATAGGAACGAATATTATCGCTATCCCTGCGTATACAAACAACTCGGTCAGGTTGTGTATCCATACGTTGGGCTTGAATATCTTGAAGAAGGCCAGGATGAAGCAAAGGACGAAAACCAGGATGTTGTTGAAGAAAACGCCTATGGTTATCGAACATGTCATCCAAACGGCGAAGAAATACAGGGCCTTCCATATCTTGATTTTTTTCAGTCTGATCAGGAGGAGGATCAGACCCGTACCGATAAGGATGGCTATGACAATGTAAATGAACGTGACAGGTCCTTCTATATCGGGTCTTTCTCCGATGGCGGTCTCCTCGTGTTCAACAACTATCCCTCCCTCCGGGGTTTGTGTGACCACGGTATTCACATTGAGAGCGTAAAGTCCGATCACCTGGGAGAGGAGAAATATCAGAACTATGATAAGTGTTATGGAAATCGTGTGTTTCATAAAAATAATTTGTACGAGAATGCTTATTAATCACTTTGAACAAATTTAAATCATGGCACTTCCAATAGGTCCCTTGGAATTAGAAATTTTGATCAAGATCGTCGTGTCAGCAGTTCTGGGACTTCTGATAGGGTTTGAGAGAGCTGTCCATAACAAACCTGCCGGTATGCGAACTCACTCGCTGGTCTGCATAGGTGCCACGCTGTTCACAATCGTATCAGTAAGTATTATGGGCGCCGATCCTTCAAGGGTTGCGGCAGGAATCGTAACAGGTATCGGATTCCTGGGAGCCGGTATAATATTCCAGTCGAAGAGCAGGATGAGAGGAATAACCACAGCAACCGAGCTCTGGGTTCTCGCTGCCATCGGTCTCGCAGTTGGAATAGGATTCTATTTCGCAGCTCTTGTCACGACACTGATCGTGATATTCGTACTCATTCCAATGAAGTACGTGGAGAAGGAAGCGAAGGAAGCCCTGGACTAATTTTAATAAATTAGTGTATACATATAGATAGTTATGTCCATAGTAAAGTGAATGCCATGCTTCCTAAAAGTTACGATTTCAAGAAGAGCGAGAAGAAGTGGCAGAAGTTTTGGGTAAAGGAAAAGACTTTCAAGTTCGATCCCAAATCCAAGAAACCTATATATTCCATAGATACGCCTCCACCAACTGTTTCTGGAAAAATGCATCTGGGGCATTCCTTTTCTTATTCCCAGCTGGATTTTGTGGCAAGGTTCAAAAGGATGAGGGGTTTTGAGTTGTTCTATCCCTTCGGAACGGATGATAACGGTCTTGCGACAATACGCATGGTTGAACAGGAAAAGGGGGTGAAGGGAACAGAGATGCGAAGAAAAGAATTCATAAAGCTAGTCCTGAAGACACTCAAGGTCGTCGGTCCCAAGTACGTTAAGGATTGGAAGAAGATCGGGATGAGTTGTGATTGGTCTATATATTACACAACCATCAATGAGCACTGCCGAAGGATATCCCAAAAGAGTTTTCTGGATTTATACAAGGCAGGAAAGATTTACAGGAAGCGGACTCCTTTCCTTTGGTGCCCGGAATGTCAGACCTCTATAGCCCAGGTCGAAATGAAGGATCATGAAAGGGAATCGAAATTTGTTTACATGAAGTTTGACACCAGTGTAAGTAAACCCATCACAATAGCAACCACAAGACCCGAACTTTTACCTGCATGTGTAATGATTTACGTTAATCCCAGAGATAAGAGGTACAAGGAATTTATAGGGACGAAGGCCAAGATCCCGTTCTCCAGCAGGGAGGTGGATATAAAGGCTGATGAATCAGCAGACCCGGAGTTTGGATCAGGAGCGGTATATCACTGCACGTTCGGGGATATGGATGACGTGGAATGGATGGAAAAATATAAGATAAAGCCGATAGAGATAATGAACAAGGACGGTAGGCTGAATGAAAAGGCCGGGAAATACAAGGGTATGACCGCGCATAGGGCACGAAATGCCATCATGGAGGATCTAAGAAAGGAGGGAAGGATTGATAAGACCGAGAAGATAACTCACGTGGTTAACACACATGAGAGATGTGGAACTGATATTGAAATCCTCATGACAGAGCAGTGGTTTATCAGTTATCTGGATCTGAAAAACAAATTTTTAAAGGCCGGGAAAGGGATGAAATGGTTTCCAACCTACATGCGATCCCGTTACGACAACTGGATAAAGGGATTGAAATGGGACTGGAATATTTCGAGACAGAGACATTTCGGGGTTCCAATACCTGTTTGGTTCTGTGAAAAATGTGGGGAAATTCTGCTCCCGGATGAAAAGGATCTCCCTGTGGACCCAACGGAGGATAGACCTCATAAAGCATGCAAATGCGGTTCTAGAAAGTTCAGGGGTGACCCTGATGTTCTCGATACATGGGCAACATCGTCTTTAACGCCGCAAATAGCTGCCGCACTTTTCCCAAAGATTTACGGCAGGCTGTATCCTATGTCCATGCGACCGCAGGCCCACGACATCATAACCTTCTGGTTATTCAACACCGTTGTAAAATCCCAGATGCATTCGAACCTTAATCCATGGAATGACATAATGATCTCAGGATGGGCTCTTGACCCAAAAGGAAAGAAGATGAGCAAATCCAAGGGCAATGTAATCGAACCTCAAGAAATAATTGAAAAATACGGAGCTGATCCTCTACGTTTCTGGGCATCCGGCTCTAAACTAGGGGATGACCTTCCCTTCCAGGAAAAGGACCTCATAACCGGTAAGAAGTTCTCCACAAAACTCTGGAATGCTTCTAGATTTGCAATGATGCATCTGAAAGGCTATAAGCCTAAGAGACCAAGGAGATTCACGGAAATAGATAAATGGATACTCTCAAAACTCAGCAACATCATAAAGGTCTCTACCGAGTTTTTCGATAGATACGAGTATTCGAAGACTAAGGCTGAAACAGAGAAGTTCTTCTGGCACACCTTCTGCGATTATTATCTTGAAATCGTGAAAGATAGGCTGTATAATAAGGGTTCATACGAAAAATGGGAAATAGATTCTGTCAAATACACGCTGTACTATGCCCTGCTTTCGATCCTCAAGCTCATGTCGCCCATAACGCCACACATCACAGAGGAGGTTTACCAGCTATACTTCAGGAAGAGCGAAAGAGATAAAAGCATTCACATATCGAAATGGCCGGAATTCGACAACTCTCTTATTGATCACAAAGCAGAAAAGGTGGGAGACATGGCAGTTGATATTATAGCGAGTGTAAGAAAGTTCAAATCAGAGAATTCAATCTCTCTGGCCGAACCCATAAAATACGTTACAATAGACTCCGACCAGGTAAAGCCTGTTCTTAGAGAAATACAGAAGACTATGAGGATTGAGAACATCAAGATAGGCAAGGCAAAGGGCAGGGAGACCGAGAACTTCAAAATAAAACTGGAAATAATGAAATAAAATAGGCGCAGTCGGTTGTTTTACACCGAAACCTTTTTAAACCATATTTATATATAAATCCTTTATACAATAGTATAAAACCAGATCAACTCGATCAAAATATAAAAAGGAGGGATATGAATGGCAGAAAAGCCTCACATTAACATAATAACAGCAGGACATGTGGATCACGGAAAGTCGACTTTGATAGGGAGATTGCTATTTGACTCAGGAGCTCTAGGTGAACAGGAACTCAGGAAGTTGAAAGACAAGGCAAAGGAACTGAAGAAGGAAACGTTCGAGTTCGCATTCGTGATGGACAATCTGAAGGAAGAAAGGGAGAGAGGTCTTACGATCGATCTCATGCACAAGGAATTCCAGACAGACAAGTTCTACTTCACGATAATCGACTGTCCAGGGCACAGGGACTTCGTTAAGAACATGATCACAGGAGCTTCACAGGCAGACGCCTGCATCCTTGTGGTCTCAGCGAAAGACGGTGTTCAGGAGCAGACGAGAGAGCATCTTTACCTGGCGAAAGTCTTGGGTATCGGCCAGATCGTTGTCGCGATAAACAAGATGGACGCGGTAAACTGGGATCAAGCGAAATTCAACGCCGTAAAGGATGACGTAACGAAGCTTTTGCAGAGCATCGGTTACAAGACAGATAATATCCCGGTAGTTGCGTGTTCAGCTTACGTGGGAGACAGCGTAGTCAAGAAATCAGAGAACATGGGATGGTACAGCGGACCTACAATCGTCCAGGCTTTGGACCAGACTATCACCCCGCCGGAAAAGCCACTTGATAAGCCATTGAGACTGCCTGTACAGGACGTCTTCACGATAACAGGCGTGGGAACTGTTCCTGTGGGCAGAGTGGAAACTGGTGTAATGAAACCGGGTGACAAGATCGTTATGGAACCATCAGGTGTTAATGCCGAAGTGAAGTCTATCGAGATGCATCACAAGCCACTTCAGAAGGCGGAACCGGGAGACAACGTAGGTTTCAACCTCAGAGGCATTTCCAAGGGAGACATAAAGAGGGGTGATGTTGTAGGACATTCAAATAACCCGCCCACCGTTGTAAAGGAATTCACGGGTCAGATAATCGTATTGCAACATCCGACAGTGATCACTAAAGGATACACGCCTGTGTTCCATTGTCATACGGCGCATGTAGCAGGTAAGATAACAGAACTTGTCAAGAAACTGGATCCAAAGACAGGAAGCGTTGTCAAGGAAAAACCGGACATGCTGAAACCAGGAGATGCTGCTGTCATAAAGATTCAGCCACTGCAGCCCTTGGTTATAGAAAAACAGTCTGACTTCCCGGAACTGGCTAAGTTCGCTATAAGAGACATGGGTAAAACCATAGCGGCAGGAATCTGCATTGAACTGCAGAAAGGAAAATAAACCCCATTCTCTTTTTTCTATTTTCTTTGGTAAAGTTAGCTGTAAGAATAACGAATGTATGGATTTTTAGGTTTTGTATTTGAACAGGTCCATGCTCAAATACCTCTCCCCCCTGTCCGGCAGAACTGTTGCTATCTTATCATACATCTTGGCCAGTTTCAATGCGACAAGCATGTTTGCACCGGCACTTATCCCGACAAGTAAGCCGTATTCCCTAGAGAGCTTCCTTGCCATTTCGACGGCTTCCTCACTCCCGACTATGACAGTTCTATCGACTCTTCTTTTATCTATTAACTTAGGTATGAAACCGTCTCCTATCCCCTGAATGCTGTGCTCACTGATCTTGACATCGCTTCCCCCAAACATAACAGCGGCCTCTTCCGGTTCAATGGCAATAACCTTTAATTTTGGATTAACCTTTCTCATCACATTTGAAATGCCCATCAGTGTTCCTCCTGTTCCTACGCCGGCAACAACGGCATCCACCGGCCCTATCTCTTTTAGAATCTCTTCGCCGGTTTTCTCCTGCGCTTTGATGTTGTTGGGATTGCTGAACTGTCTTGCTATGAACGTCTTGGGTTTCTTCGCGATCTCCTCTGCCTTCTCTATGCATTCTTTAAGACTCCCGGCCTTTGAGGTCAGAACAAGTTTCGCCCCGAAAGCGCGCATCATTTGTTTTCTCTCCTCACTCATGTTCCTTGGCATCACCACAATCATCTTGTAACCCTTGGCAGCGGCAACCATGGACAAGGATATTCCTGTATTCCCGCTGCTGGCCTCGACAATTGTGTAGCCTGGTTTTAATTTTCCCTCTCTTTCCGCAGCCTCGATTATTTCCAGGGCGACTCTGTCCTTTATGCTGCCGCTGGGATTGAGACTCTCTACTTTGGCATAAACATTCTCTATTCTGATAAGAGGTGTATTCCCTATGAGGTTCAGTATGCTGAATTTTTTATTTTTCATAGTATCTAGTAAACCACTTAATATTTAAAAGTTTAAAATCATTTCCTGACTTCCTTCTCTATGGGTTCTTTTATGAGAACGGAGTTGGGTATGGTGACCGTCCTCTTGTTAATCCGTATATCAACAGAATAAGGATTCATCCTCTCAACGATTCCCGAGTATTTCCTGAACTTCACCCTGTCCCCCACCTTCAGCATACCTTTCACATGGATTCCTGCAGTAAAATTCGGGATGAGGTCTTTCAGACCCAGACCCGTCACCATTACAACTATAAGCAGAAGGGCAGAGAACAGTATGAGCAGGGCATTGACATCCAGGCCTATCATGGAGAGCGCGATTATCAGGGCGATCATTGCGATAGAATATTTTATTACCCCTCCTGAAAATTTGCTCAGGATATCCTCCCTGAATATCTTTATAATTGCCTCCTCAAAAACCTTCCCGAAGAAGTCGGCTATTATGAAGCCCACCACGACAACAAGGATTGCCACTATGAACCTCGGGACGAATATTAATATCTGGTTGAATATGTTCGCCACAGAGGCGAAGCCAAGAACCTGGACCACGACCGCCAGCGTAACGATATAAATGCTCCACTTTACCAGGTCCCCTATCAGATCCACAACGTTCCCTTTGTAACCTGTTACCTTCAGAACATCCTCTGTCCACGTCTTTGCCGTGATCCTCTTCAGGCCGGCAACAGAAAGAATCTTTGTTACTATAATCTTGCTTATCTTTCCCACTATGTAACCCACTAATAGTATGATAACTATCTGTATTATCAGCTGGAGATTCGGAAGTATGTATTCTGGAACAAGCTGCCTGAAAAATGAAATAACCCACGTGTTTAGGGATTCAAGGAACGCGTTCAAATCCATAGCCATATAGAATTTGATTAGGAATTTGATATATAAATGTAAATTTGGGTTTAAAGCATGGTTTTGTTCTTAAGAACATCTTTGACAACACTCTTAGCATCCTCAAAAAATTTCATAAGCATTGGCTTCTCCTGATGCTTCCGGTAGTTGTCGTATATGCGCTTTACCGTCTCTTTCGGGAGATCAACCCCCGTTGCCTTGCTGGGTGCGATCAAGTCGGGATCAAGATTTACGTTCACGACCTTGGGCTCTCCGTTCAGACTTATGTCAATCCTCGCTATCTGGGTGTCGATCGCTTTCGCCGCTTCTAGCGCCAGGTGGTTTGTTTCTATGTTCGCCTTGTGGTTCTTGAACTCTCCCTTTGAAAAAACAACATCCCTCTCCTTGGTCTTTTTCTTTGCGCAGGCAAGAACGTCCGGATCAGCGACGTAGCATGAAACCAGGTCTTTGACAAGTTCCTCTACGAGAACAGGCTGTTTCAGGCTCCCAAGTGCATCAATCACAGATTTTGCCTCCGTAAGCGTATTGGCAACGACGCCCGTCTCCTTCCCCGGGACCCTTACAACTATGGGGAATTCGCTCTCCTCCAGGATCGAATGTGCTGCCTTCGCGGATCTGGCAAGCTGTATGTTAAGGGTGTTTATGTCCCTCTTCCTGAGAACGCTGAGCAGGAAGAATCTCTCGGATGCGAGAAGGAACGTGATGGGTTTTATGGGGGTGAATGTTGCCGGAGGGAGAAGAGAAAGCAACTGATATGCATAGGAATAGAATCTGGAAGGGATTCTAGGGTAGATTGAATTGAACTTCATCAGATCCGAGGTTCTGTATGAAATCGCAAACTTCTCGCCAAGACCAATACTGATCCCGTCTATCGGAACGAAAAACACAGAAGCGAATCTATTCTTCGCCTCTTCTAGCAATCTCAGGTTGGTCTCGGATTTCTCAAGTCCGATTATACACAGAGTCATAAAACCCCCATTTCTAAGTTATGAAATTGTATCTTGGTTTAAAAAGTTTAACGTTCCTTCGTTTTGTCAGAATTTATCTCTTCATTTCATCCTTCACGAATTCTATTATCCTTCTCGCGATGTTTATGTCCGTGGTTTTCTCGATCGCCTTCAGGCCGAAGTTGATGTTAACCTCGATAACCTGTGGGCCTTCCTTGCTGACAACCATGTCTATCGCGCATAACCTTGATTTTATCGCTTCACCTGACTTTAAAACGATCTCTTCCATTTCGGGCGTCAGCTTGTAAGAAACAGCCCTCCCCCCTAGGTGTATATTCGCTTTTTTCTCTCCTTCAGGAGCGATTCTCTTATAGGAAGCAATTATTTCGTCCCCTGCCATGATTCCTCTCACGTCCTCCCCGGGGTTTGGTATGAACTTCTCGATCAGCATCTCCTGTTTAAGGATCTTCATGGTCTCTATTATTGATTTGAACGCCTCCTTGGAATCAATCATCAAAACCCCCTCGCCCCCGAAACCGCTCAAAAGTTTTATAACGGCAGGAAGTTTCATCTTCTCCATAACCTTATTTGCAGATTCCCTGGAGGAGGTCAGGTAGGTCTCGGGAATCGGAATCCCGTGTTTTGCGAGCTGTTCCAGCGTAATGAATTTGTTGTGCGCGATTATAACCGTCTCGGCCACGTAAGGCTTCCGAACTCCCAGGTGGTCCAGAAAACGCATGATAGGATACCCGACCTGCGCGCGTTTCGAATCTATCCTCGGGAGGATGTATTCATATCCTTCAAGAGCGTCCTTCTCGTGAAAGGCGTGTAAACCCTTTCTATCAGTTTTTAACCGAACGTCTATGGCAGGAATGAGTTTAACGTTTTTGAAATCCTTTCGTGCTTCCTCTAAAATTCTTTTCGTACTGTAACCGGCTTCTCCTTCTCTCGGACCTAGGACAGCGAATTTCATAAGTTATCACCTTATCAGATCCCTCACTATTTTGGATTTCTCAATTTCTACTCTATTATTCAAGCCATTTATTAAATATTTTGTGTTCTTATGGGAGACAACCCAGTAGGGATAGTAAACCGCTTTGACCTCCAGAATACGAATGCCCCAGAGTTCTCCTATCTTCCGGACAAAGTCAGGGGAAACCATGAACTCGAGAAAATCACCTTCCCTCTCCTTTTCGGTAACTTCGTAATCCATTTTGAGCATTGAAGGTTCGGATGGGATGTTCAGGTTGAAAGCGCTTCTGAACATATAACCATCAGAGGCCACGAATTTTTTCTTGGCAAGGTAGTTAAGGTTGACCTTCACGTTGCTGAGTAGCATGTTAAGGTCATTCGATATTTTTTCAATGGTTGCGTAGTTGTTTTTAATAAGGTGGAGAATGATTCCTCTCTGTGAGGGTGAAAGTTCAAGGAAAGAACGAATCCCCTTGGTGTATTCGACCGAGTCGTGCTGGGCGAAAATCAGCTCTCCTGTCACGCCGTCTACATAAAATTCAGAATCCTCCCCCCTGTGAACGCCTATAGCCTTCCAGACAGGGTAGTTAAGGAATCTTATCTCATCTATTCCTTTAAAGCTTCGCTTTACGTCTTCCTCAAAGAATCTCGGCTGGAAGGCCAAAATCTTCTCTTCAAAACTTATTTTACGCTCTCCCACCTTTATCGCCTCCCCTCCGTGCTCACTTCTCCGAACGCGTATATCCACCAGTAACGGTTGTTCGGTTACGCCGACCACCAATCCCATGCCTATAGGAAGATCTTTAATCTCTTCCTTCGTTCCAAAACTTATCCCCTCAACCGATTCCATTATCGCCTTGATGTCGTTGGGATTCGTTACCTTCAGTATTATCTGGGTCGAACACTGGGAAAGAACGTTCTTGTCCACTTTCGCGGGTCTCTGGGATATTATACATAAACCTACCCCGAACTTCCTGCCTTCCGAGGCTATGGTTCGAAGGATTTTTGATGAGGAGACCTCTCCAAGACCCCTCTCCGGACAGAAGTTATGGGCCTCCTCAAGAACGATGAAGTACTCAGATATCTTCCCGCGCTTTCGAGCATTGAAAAGCTCCTTTGCTACCTTAAGGACAGCTATCTGCTGGATTTCAGGGGGCGCTTCCTTAAGGTCTATTATCGTTATCTTTCCCTTCTTAACGAGGTCGTTTGGTTTGGTGGGATTCGCTGAGAAGAGCTTTGTTCTCTCCAGAACCTCGAGCAAGGAAATCAATCCCCATTTGGCAGGAGTTTCTATCGAGCTCACTTCTTCTATTATATCCCTCAGCGTGTAATCCTTCCCTTCAAGGTTCTTGATCGCAGAATAGAGCAAACCTCTCTGAGTGGAGGATATTTTCGCCGGCAACATCTCAAAGATCTCATCAGTCGTTAGTTTTGAATCGAGCTTCAAAGGGTTCCCTCCCCCGAGATCGAATGTCTGGATGTTCCTTTTGTACGATCTCGGCTCTATCCCGAACCCCTCCATCAATCTGGTCTCCTCTTCTTTTTTGTTCTCTTTAGCAAGGGTTGAGTATTCTCCATGCGGATCGATTATAACCGCCGGAACGTCATTTTCAGCGAGCTCCTCAAGCAGGACGCCGGCGGCGTAGGATTTCCCGGTCCCCGTCTTCGCAAGTATCGCAACATGTTTTCTTATCAGGTGTTTTACAGGGAGGTTGACATGTATCTTGTAGCCTTCCAGTAGACCTACATACAGACCATCATCCTTTAGTCCAAGTGTCTGTTTGATCAGCTCTTCATCTGCCATGAACACGGGGGTTTCCGGTTCGAAAGGGACGTTTAAAGGTTTTAGAAAACCCCTGGAATCCCTGTAACCTATGACCTTTGCCTTCCCTAGCGTTCGGTTCGGGTATTTCGTGATGGAGTCTATGTAGGCAAGAACCCATCTACCTTCAAAATCCTTTATGGCGATGTACTGCAGTTTCTTGATCCTTGCTTCCGCTTTGAAGTTGAATCCCTTAGTCGTAACGCTCCCCGAGATCTTCCCCAACATCATACCTAAATAATGGGATTAAAACTTTAATAAAATTAAAACTTTCATCCTGTCTTAACTTCAGAAAGCCAGAAATTCGGATGTGCTTGCATCTCCTGTTTCCATGCTTGCGCAGCAGGATCATTTGCGTCTAGTCTGAAATGCGCTCCTGGCTCAGCTAACTGAAAATAAAAGATTAGTGCTACCTGCGGATAATCTGTTTTTATTTTTTGAAAGAACTCTTTAAACCAGGGAGATCTATCCATAGTACCTACTTTAATAGCACTAAACTCTAAAATCATCAAAGGTTTGTTAGGGTTAATTTTCATTGCATCAGAATAAGCAGGTTCTATCTCATCTGAGACTGTTCTCCACTGTCCTCCCTCAGGAAAAGCATGTAAGTCAATTGCATGCCAGTCAACATAGTCATCTCCTGGATAATAATCCTTATAAGAGGTGTAATGATTAGGAGCATTCTTTTTAATATCCTCATCAACATTACCAGTTGTCATTGCTCCCATCACCCAAGTCACCTTATTAGGTGCTATGTTCTCAACCAAGTCATGGATATGCCTTGCAGCATCTATGTATCTCTCAGTGCCATCTAATACATTTGAATCGCCATATTCTTTCCTTGGATCACCTCCTCTTGCCATAACATCTTCATAAGTTTCATCTCCTTTTGGACCATAACCACCCCCATCATAACCAGAAGGTACAGGAGGATCTTCAAGACCAGGAACCATTGTGTTTGGTTGTAATCTTGGCTCTCTCTGGTAAAGCCAGAATATGGGTCTGTTCAATTTCTTGATTTCCTGCGCAACCTGTTTTATTTCATTATCAAAAACCCCATTAATTATGGCTTGAGGTGAGTGTGTATTTGAGGGGATTAAATATTCTATTCCATACACACTTATGTAACCGTCCTGATAACATTGCTCATGACCTGCTCTGTCAAAATTAGGTGGTGTTCCTTCAAATCCTCCATCGAAAATCGGATTCTTACACCCAATCGCGACCTTTTTACCTATGGCTTTCTCGAATGCTTCTTGACCGTCATCAAAGTTATACGCCCCTAAGTAGATTCCGTTTCCAGGGTCAAGGATTTTCAGACCGACTTTTCCATCTCCACCATTATCTGGTCCAATAACTCTACAGTCCTGAGGACACGTATCATCGTTCTCCCCGAGATTGTTTTCGCACACTCCGTTCCCACAATTCTGCTGTACGCATCCGCTCAGAAAAATAACCAGAAACAATGAAAAAAGGAGTATGAATTTTTTCATGTTTTAATTTTGTATTAAACTGTATTTATTGTTCACCAGACCCAACCAAAACCAGTTTCCTGTTCCCTTTGTCTCTTGGTTCTCCTCTTCCTCTCCTGCCTGCCGATCAGGAGATTCGCCAGTATTATCAGGAATCCTCCGAATATCACGTACTGGGGAAGGGATTCGCCCAGGATCAGAAACGCCAGTATTATCGCCGTCAGGGGATCGGTGAGACTGGATATGATCACTGCATTGTGTGCCCTTGTGGTTTTCAGACCCTTAGCATAGAAAATGTACCCTAAAAAAGAAACAAAGGCTATCCCGAGTATATAGATCGGGACTGCTCCCGAAAGGGAGAATGCAAAAGGTTCGAGGGGGAGGAACAGTATCAGGATCAGGCCTCCGATCAGCAGGGGCCAAAAACTCACCTTCCAGTAAGGAAGACCTTTACGTTCGAAGAACCGCATGAAAACAATGAAAACTGAGTATCCTACTCCTGCTGAAATCGCGAGGAGGTTACCGAAGGTGTTCGCTGCCAAATTCAACTCGGATCCATATATAGACCACACCCCTGCCAAAACCAGGATCAGCGCTATCAATTCCCACTTAGTTATTCTCTCTTTCAGCAGAAACCAGGAGAGGAAGGCAGTTACGAGTGGGTAGATGTAAACAAGCAAGACAGCGTTGGCAACGGGAATGTAAGTGAAAGATTTAACATAGAGGCCGAAGCCTAGCGTGACACCGAAAAACCCCGCTATCAGGAAGTATATAAGATTCCTCTTCTTTATCCCCAAGGTTTCGAGGGTTTTCAGATCCTTTGCAAACAGGATGAAAAGGAATATCATTGCGCTCGCTAACAACACCCGGAAGATCGTGAGAAGGAAGGGCGAGACGTTTGCTCCTATCAGCTTCACCCATATACCGATCGTTCCCAGGAAGAATCCGGTAAGAATCAGGTAAAAAGTTCCCTTCATAAAGATATTTATAATTATGTATTATAGAAAAGTTTATGAAAATAAAGAACTTGGTTTTTATTTTGATCGCATGCGTGATAGGAGGAATGATAGGGTCATTCTTTACTATAGCCCTGTTTTTCCCTGCATACTCAGTGTCTACGAACCCTACCACCATAATCGAGAGAATTTATGTTAATGAGAGCGTCCCGCTCCAGGATAAGGTAATAGACATCCTCCGTGAAAACAAGGAGTCTGTTGTTCACGTAAATGTTTTGAAATTGACTCAGACACCCTTCGGTATCCTCAGGTCAGAAGGTTCAGGCTCGGGATTCATAGTATCGGATGATGGTTACATAGTGACGAACGATCACGTTGTTTCCGATGCCTCGGAGATAAAGATTGTTTTGTATAACGGCGAGGAATTCCAGGCAATTCTGAGGGGAGCGGACCCTCTCAACGATGTGGCTGTCGTAAAGATAAGCCCCAACAAAAAACTCAAACCCGTTGAGATAGGTGATTCCGAAAGCCTGACCGAAGGAGGGTTTGTCGTTGCGATAGGGAGTCCTTTCAAGCTGCAAAACACTATCACGCTAGGGATTGTATCCGCCCTGAACCGGACGTTAACTTCGGAGGGAGGATTCAGGATAGAGAAGGTCATACAAACGGATGCCGCAGTAAACCCTGGAAACTCCGGAGGACCCCTAATAGATCTTGAAGGAAAAGTTGTCGGGGTGAACACAGCGATCATCTCGACTTCTGGAGGATCGGAAGGGATAGGTTTCGCCATTCCTATCAACACCGTGAAGGGAATTTACACCGAACTGATAGAGAGCGGGAAGATCGCAAGACCATTTATCGGGATAACGGGAACAGACGTCACGAAGGCAATGGTGAGTGCATGGGAACTCGGGGTTGATTACGGGGTGCTCGTGATAGATTTCTCGGATAGGAGTTCTGCAAAGGAAGCCGGATTAAGGGAAACGTTTTCAAGACCCGGAAGATCCGATTTCATCCTGGGAGACATAATAGTTTCTATAAACGGGGACAAGATAACGAACAACGTTGATCTTCTGAACGTTCTTCTGAAATACAAACCAGGGGACACGGTAGAAATAAAGGTGTACAGGGATGGATCCTTCCTGACGTTTTCTGTAATACTTGGGGAAAGACCAGAAGAAGTGTAATTTCGTATTTTTATGAGCCCGAAGGGATTCGAACCCCCAACCTACCGGTCCGAAGCCGGTCGCTCTATCCGTTGAGCTAC
>CAYFWU010000018.1:0-21420 GCA_964347025.1 uncultured archaeon
TGACGAAGGAGACCTTGTCTGTTTCCACTTCCGATTCTCCAGCTGCTCCGGAATCTGTGACTGTTACTGTGTGCGACAACACTCCAGAATATGTGCACAGATATCTTGTATAACCGTTTATGCTAATTGGATCGTGCCTGTCAACTGCCTTTATTTTTACGTTGTAAGTTCCGGGTTCTTGGAAGTTGTGATTTTTGTTTCTTACACTTCCTGAAGGAATATGGGCTGTAGTTGGGTAAGGTGGATAACCAGGTTCCCAGTTCCAATCTCCGTCATCCCATATCCATACGTATGCTATTGAATCTCCGTCAGAATCAGTGGATTTGACCCGGAATGGTCCGCATTGTTGACCTTTAGTGCAGGTGGTCGGGGCTGGATCCTGGAATTCAGGTTTAGTCGGTCTTGTATTTCCGGGCGAGTCTAGAACTTTCACTTGAATAGAGTTTGTTTTTGCTGAATCGCCTCCATAGCTTGATGCAAAAAATCTGACTAAAAAATTATGCTGTGCTGAAAAGAGAAATCTTCTGTATAAATCTGCAATTTCATTTGGTTCGTATTGGTCCAATGTTGACCCGCAATTTCCATACCAATCTGGATGATCGTTACTGCACATATAAAAATTTATGTAATCTTCTGGTCTTGGGTCTACTATCATTGATCTTACCCTGAAAGGACCACAATTTTCATCACCTAAATCGCATTCTGTGGGAGCTGAAATTATCTCAGGCACACTGGGTGGATTATAAACAGGTTCCGTACATGCACCTACGCAGCAGTGCTCTCCTGAAGGGCATGTGTCTGACGAATCACTGCAATCATCATAGTAGATGCAATCCCATGTATCAGGTATACATATGCCTTCACATGGAGCATTGGGATAGGGGACCCCCGGATAGTATACATCAGCAATAACCATGCTGTCCAGACCATAAACCTTGACTCCTATGTCACTGGGGTTCCAGCTGTGCATCTTATTCCCGTTCTCATTGAGTAAAATCGCTCCCGCAATATCATCCTTCCCGTCCCCGTCCAGGTCGGCCTGGCGGAAGATGTTATGTTCTGTTCCTATGAAATTATTGTTGGTCCACAGGACCGCTCCTGTTTCAAGGTTTATTGCCTTCAGGTGATCGTTGTCGTAATGACCGCTTCTTTTATATTGCACAACAACGTCTCTGTCCCCGGCTCCCCTTAAGTTCACGATTCCCATCCCGGCGACAGGCTGGTCGTTAAGGGAAGAGCCGGTGGAAACAGTTTTTTCCTGCACGCCTGTAGCGGCATCAACTATCACGATGTTATCGACTTTTGGATCTGAAGTCTTCTTGAGATAGGCTATCTCCTCCTTCCCGTCACCGTCCATGTCGCCAGCGATGGCGCTAGGGTGATGGAGGTACATAAACGTTTTAACCCCTGTCTTCGACCACAGCTTGCTACCCCAGTGGTCGTAAACCTGCAGCCAGCCAACATTGTTGGATTGCTCGCTGGTGAAAACGAAATCAAACAATCCGTCGCTGTCCACGTCATGAACGAAAACCCCGCCGCCGCCAGTATCGTAAAAACCCTGTTCCAGCGTGAAAATGATTGGGTTGGGTAGGGTTTCGCTCCCGCAGTCCTCAGGACAGCATTCGTCCGTTGTGGAGCCAATCGGGTTATCGTTGATGTAGACATCCGTGACTTCATTGGTTTCACTGTTGCCGAAGGAAGATGTTCTGACCGTTACAGTGCACGTGTATTTGGTCGCCTGGGAGGCTGTGAAGGAATAGGAGTATTCGCTCGTTGCTGCCGCTCCGTCCCACATCTTCTGGTAGGGGTTGGTGTTACACTGGTAATCGCAGGTCAATCCGCTCGTGCAGGTCCAGGTATTTGTAAATGCAAAAGAGGTGTGTGCCAGCAAGCAAAATAGAAGGGTGGAGAAGAAAAAAACTGCGATAAATCCGTTTTTACCCGAAACCCTCATGATTAATAATTGTTATATTATGTATAAGAAAATAAGTTCTTTACAAACCATCAATGTCGTACCTGATAACCATGTCCTGCGCGCTCTTGCACTCTTTCGACTGGATCACGGCTTCTTTCAGACCGCTTCCAAAACCGGTTGGGAATATTGATATATCATCCGGCTGTGCCTTGTAATCCTTGTACTGATTCGCAGAAGACGTGACAGTCCCGTTCTCGTAAGAAAGCAGGACAGTGAATCCCGTGAGTGGAACCTTTCCCGTGTTGCGCATAACAAGGTTTATATTCCCTGTAGCAGTATTGTAATAGGCTCTCTCAAGGAGTATTTGTGCCTTGGAGCAGAACTGAAGCTCTGACCTTCTGCTTTCTGTAAACCCGATTCCCCATGTAATAACAAGACCAGAAACAACCAAAGCGAAGGCTATGAGCATTATTACAGAGATTAAAGGAGATACACCTTTCATCCTATCACTTAAGGAACGTCAGCGCGACACCCACAATTATAATTATGACTATAATTGCTATAAATACTAATATCCACGTGCCCGGTAACGTCGGGGGAAGCTCACCAGGTTCGCAGTCCTCCGGACAATTTTCATTCGTTTCTCCTGCCTCACAAACCCCGTTACCGCAGTCAGCAGGTACGGGTGGTCCTCCCTTTACATCATCTACTATCCCGTTGCAGTCGTTATCCTTACCATCGTATACCTCCGGGCTCGGGCTGCCACCACTGCAGATCGCTGAAGAACCGTCTTCCGTACATACATAAACGCCCGTGCACACACCAAGACCACAGGTATCATCTAGGTTCGGCCATGCATCATCCACAACAGCGTTACAGTCGTTGTCTATCCCGTCACAGATCTCATTGGTTTTTGGCTCTCCTCCGAAACACCCGCATTTCGTGTCTTCGACCGAAATCTCGCCTTTGATGTCATCTATTATCCCGTTGCAGTCGTCATCAATACCATTGCATATTTCCAGGCTGGCCTTCGGGGCGGCCTGTCCGTCAAAGCAGGCGCATTTGGAGGTTTCTATCGAAGTCCCTCCGTAAACATTATCTATAATTATATCACAATCATTATCCATCGCATCGCATATCTCATCAGCCTTCGCCGCCCCGCCATAACAGCCGCACTTAGCGGTGTTTGGCGTGCTCCCTCCGCCAACGTTGTCCACGATTCCGTCACAGTTGTTGTCCTTTCCATCACAAACCTCTGTCTGCGGTCCTTTACCGCCTATACAGTTGCTCCACTGACCGTTAATGCATCCCTGATAACCTGTTTCACATTCGCCTTCCTCTATACCGCAGGATCTGTTCTCTCCTGCCTGACATGGACAGCCCTCGTCCACCACCAAGTTACAATCATTATCCGTTCCATCGCACACCTCTGTGCTTGCCCTGTTGTCGCTGCCTCCTATGGTGGAACATACGACGTTGGAGCCGTCTGTCGTGCATTCATAATATCCTCCCGCACAGATGCCGAATCCGCAGGAAGATCCCAGGTCAGGCCATCCCTCATCAATGAGACCGTCGCAGTCGTTGTCTGATCCGTCACATGTTTCCGTTACCTCGCCCTTGGAGTGGCTTCCGTTGTAGCAGTCGCAGGTCTCAGAGAAGGTCACATCGTCTATCACGCCGTTGCAGTCATCGTCCGCTCCGTTGCATAGTTCAGGTCTTGTTTTTGGATTTCCAGAGAAACCACCTGAACAGTAGCATGTCAACTCCAAGCCCTCGTCTATCTTTTTGTTGCAGTTATCATCAATGTTGTTGCATGTCTCGCTTGAGGTTTTTATGGTTGTTATGTTGGCAACAAGGGTGTAGACATTGGTTGTATTTAGGTATAGGTTAATGTAGCATGCACACTGCTGCGGACTCTGGACGTTATCTATTATTCTGTCGCAGTTGTTATCCTTACCATCACAGACTTCGTCGCTGTCAGGAAGTCCTTGATAACACTGGCAGTAATCCCCTGAATCCTCCCCCCAGACATCATCTATGATAACATTGCAATCATCATCTATTGCGTTACATTCCTCCGGAACCCTCAGATCGCTCCCACTCATGCCGTCATCACTCATTGTATCGCAGACCGTTCCTATCCCGTCACTTGAACATACGTATTTTCCTCCAGCGCATCTGCTGTTATCAGGTCCGCAGTCCGCTCCAAGGTAATTGTCCGGACCGACAGCTGATCCTCCCAGCTGGTAGGGATCGTCCAGGATTCCGTTGCAGTCGTCATCAATCCTGTCACAGTCCTCCGGTTCTTTCGCAGAGGTTATGTTGTCTTCGGTTGAGTTGAAGAATGTGTATGAGCAAGCGCAGCTTGAAATACCCTCATCTATCACGCCGTTGCAGTTGTCATCAATTCCATTGCATGAGGGATTCTCGGGTTCCATGAACTTCTGCGTGATGTTGACAAGCTCACCAAAACAGCCGCAGTGCGTTGTTTCCTTTGAATTGCCTCCCCTTACATCATCAACCATTTCATTGCAGTTGTCGTCAATCCCGTTGCACTCCTCTTCCACCGGCTGTCCTCCGTACGCGCAGGCGCATGTCTCGGGATTCGCCACATCATCTATTATCCCGTTGCAGTCGTCGTCAACGTTGTTGCACGTCTCCATGGTCGGAAGGATCCCCGTGCATTCGCTCCAGTGGCTGTTTGAACATGTCTGCGTCCCTATCATGCACACACTTGTTGAATTTATCGGGAAGGTCTTGTTGCATATCCTTACCGAATCGCACAGGCTAAGGATGGTGTACATTACGCTTTCATTCGTAAGGGTTTGCGTGACATTCTGAAGGAACTGCGTACACTTGAGGTATATGTCTTTGGTTGTGGTTATGGTGATGGTCTGGTTCAGATTCTCTTCTGCCCCCATGGTTATTTCAGGTTCATACTCCCTGACATCCCTCTTCACCTCCTCCGGCGAGAGGGCCTTGGAATATATGGAGAACTCATCCATTACACCGTCCAGCTGTTCTGTGGATCCCATGGAGGCGAGGTACATGTCTGTTCCCAGATCGTTCGCAGACCATGTGATGCTCTTGGTGTCCACAAGTTCACCGTTCATGTAGAGCTTTATCCCGTAAAGGACATCCCATGTCACAGCAAGATGATTCCATTCGGTGTTCAGCACGTTTCCTCTGACAGTGTTTTTGTTGTTGTATGAATCATAAACCTCGAAATAGGTTCCGTCCGAGTCGAAGTAAAACTTGAATTGCGATTCTCCGTAGAAATCCTCCATGTAGAACAGGTAATGCTCGCTGATCACATCGTTCGGTTTTACCCATAGTCCTATGGAACCCCTCTCCTTGTTTATGTTCTCAGAGGTCGGGTACTTGAGCAGACCGCTGGAGGATATCGATACGCCCTTCTCGTATTTTCCGCCTGCATAGGAAACCCCATTCGATACAGCTGCTATCATGTTCCCCTCACACTCGGTCGTGTCATCAAAATGGCAAAGGAAAAGGGTTTCCCTGAGTTTCGGCAGGCCGATGACCGAGCTGGCTCCGGGGATTGAATACGTCGCTGATGGGTCCCCGTAATAAAGATAGTAATCTTTCTCCGAATTTTTCGGGATGTTCACCCTGAACCAGATCTTGTTGACATTGGAGTAGAATGAATCCATGTTCACCCAGTCTATGTGCTGTTCCTTTCCTCTCTCTGTTATCCTCAGGTCCCCGCCATCAGTTCTCAGTTTTCCAAGCGTAACCAGGCTGCCTGTGTCGAGAGGGACTCCTACCGGATAGTTTTCAAGATCGAAATCATCTTCATTCTTTATGATCATCAGCCTCCTGTAGAAGGTGTTGCCTGGAGCCTCAGCCCAGGAGATCAGTTTGGATATCTGTGTCATCGTTTCGTTGCACAGATCATCTATCTCACCCCGGTTATTGTAATATATCCCGCTCTCGTAACCGCAGATCCTTGATATCCCAACGTCCGACGGTGTGCATATACAGTTCTCCTCATCTATTGAACCATCGCAGTCGTTATCCTTCAAATCGCATGCCTCTTCTGATTTGAAGTTGAACGCATTCCCGAGATACGTATCTTCGGGGTTAACAGTGGTGTTACAGACCTCATCGTCCCCGTAAACGTTACATACGTAGGCTCCTCCGAAACAAACCCCGTAACCGCACGGTTTATCCAGGTTGGGGAAACCCTCATCAATGAGACCGTCGCAGTCATTGTCCAGGTAATCGCAGATGTCCCTTCCCTCAAGCCTTATTTCAGAGGCCTCCTTGGGCGTTCTGCCCCTGCACGCACACAGGGCAGCGAGGTCGTCTATTACGCCGTTACAGTCGCTATCGATCCCGTTACATGAATAATCATTCAGACTCTTGTAAAACAAGGTTCTGTTTATATCAGCGAAAGCGCAGGCGCACGTTTCCGGATAACCAACATCATCTATTATACCGTTACAGTTATCATCCACCCCGTTACAGTTTTCTGTTATTATTGCTGGATTTCCGGTAACACCCCCAGAACAATAACACGTGTTTGCCAGCGTTTTCACCTCTATCTCCTCGAGCAGGCAATTTGGCTGTTGGTATAGGTGTTTACAGTCATCATAGGTGAAGGCTTCATAAGTTCCTGTAACATTGTTGTATCTTTCATTCCCCAGACATTTTTTCACATCTTCCGTGCACGTGTTAATGATCGTGGTGTTTGGGAGATCGAAGGTAACATCCTCCAGGGAGCACTCGCTTGAGTTGTAGTTAAAAAGACACCATGTGTAAGGATTGCCCTGACCCTCACACTGTATCATTGCAATATCACATGTGTTTATGGTTATGTCCTTCTCTGAGTTGTCTATCGTTCCATCACAATCGTCATCTATGTTGTTACATATCTCATCCGTGGGGTTGGCTCCTCCAAAGCATCCACATCTTGTTATCTGTTTTGGTGTCTTCTTTCCCCCGCTGTTTATGAACTCCCTTATTATGTTGTCAAAACCTCCGATATCATCCACTATCCCGTTGCAGTCGTCATCCTCTCCGTCGCAATCCTCGTAGCTCTCCGGGTAAACGGGTTCGTCATACTTCGTCTCGTAGAACCACATGTTGTCGGAACCGCATTTCCTTGTCCCAGGCCTGCAGATACCCACGTTTTTCGTTCCTGGGTAAGTCTGTTCATCATAGTATGTTGACTTCTCGCCGGGATTCATGCACTCGACAACTTCAAAGGTGCCCTGCCTCTGCCTTTGTCTGGTCCCGAAATTCAGGGTGACAACCACATTGTAGGTTCCCGTGTCACTTGGGGCCATAAAGCCGAAATCATCATAAAGGTTGACAGGTATTGTATAGTTCTTGTACAAATTCTCCGTACCCACGTCCCTCATGCTTGCCTGTATATTCCACCCGTTCGTGGAATCTCCTGTCACATCGAACTCTATCTTATCATCACTGGGGGTTATGTCAAACTGAAGATCGAGTACTTCCCATCCCGGTCCCAGCATGTCGAAGGGTGGCGGGAAGTAGCTGCCGCTTATGTTATCCTGGTTGGGACATTCCAGGGTGCAGCCAAAATCCTTCGTACAGTAACAACACCTCTGCAGGCTGTCCTCATCGCAGTATGTGTTGTTGAACCTGCTTACATAGTTAATGGGTGTTTCGGATTTAACATCCTCTGTGTGCGCACATAATTTCGGTCCGCTCCCGGGAAGGTAGTTCATGATGTAGGTGTAGAATTCCTCGTAGTTTTTGATCGTTATCTCTCCCTTATCACCGTCCAGCACCAGAGAGGAGTCCGGCTTTCTGCAGCAATATCTGTTATGGGTCTCGTCTATGTACTTCCTGGGATTTGAGCATTCGCCCGCCCATGTAGGCCATTGATCCTTGTCCTTGCATTTGTAAATGCCTCCTATCTCCTTGTCATCCGGCCTGAATAGATCTCGATTTACCCCTATAACGCTGGATTCGTCAAATGATGGTATTGTCTCACCCGGCTGCCCACCGCCTGGTTTATTCGACCTCTGGTTGCCATCAATAGACCATTTCCATGTTTGCAGCACCCTGTCCTTGATCCATCCGTAATGATCAGTGTACCTGTTGTTGTCATACATTGAATTGCCGCATGCCTTCATCATCCGTAACGTAACATCGGGATTGTCAGAGGTTACGGTGTACTCAACGCTGAAAGCAGAAACATCCACTATCTCCTTCAGGCCCTCGTTCGCTCCCACCCTGCTCGAACCTGAGATTGTCTTGTCTTTGCCTGGTGTCTCGCTGTTAATCACAGCGGTCTCTCCACCGATTTCATCCAAAAGAGATATATCAGGGCTTCCAACATCTACGATCCTTATCCCCATCGGGTTTCCTGTTGGCGGATCATTCTTGGTGCATGAACCGCCGGGATTGTTGAACAGATATACCCTAAATCTGTACCATTTATCCTTCTCTAAGTATATATCTGACCATTTGCATCCACCTGAGTATCTATCTTTGTTCGCTTCGTTATCGCACCCGTCCAGACATATCTTAGAATTTATATTTTGCCAAGATCCGCCAGTAGTAGCCTCGTCCAGATAAACCCTGGCTCCGTTGTCAGGATATATTCTAAAGACTGATGTCTTGCTGAGGCTGGGGTATAGATAAGCCTCAAATAACCAACTGTGGCTGAGCTGGCAGTAAAGATTATCAACCAACGTGGCTCCAGGCTCGTTAGGAACATCCTTGCTGTTCATGTCCTCGTAATAAAGAATCGATTGAGCATTGATTGGAGCGGTTGAATCCGGATCCCTCGTAAGTCTTTGTATATTAACGCTATCTCCGGTAGCGAAGCTTATCATTCTGTTGTGCACGGCAAAACCATTGGCGAAGAACGTGTGCGTTCCATCAACAACAAGATCGTAAACATCCGCCTCTCCTTCCACGAACTCTTTGTAAACTATTTCCTCAGGAACGAGCTCTTCATTTACCAGCACATAGGCCTCATCGCCTTCTTCGAGATCTTCCACCCTCCTGAATTGATTGTTACCCACGTAAAACTCGTGGTTTCCCGTTACTTTGACTTCCCTGTTTTCTGTTTTCAGAAGGTAATAATGATCACTTTCATGAGGAGGCAAAACAAGCGAAACCTTTCTCTTAACAATTTCCCCGTTCTCGAAAGAGAGGACCTCATCCCCTTTCTTCACGTCCTCAATGTTTTTCGTTCCTTCAGGAAGTTGTATTCTTGTTCCAGGAAGGAAGCTAAAGGGACAATAATCACCTGGACCATCGCATGAACCATCATAATTGGTACAGTCAGGTTCTTGAACCTCGGCGCACAGAGCTCCTATGCAACACCAAACTTCCTGATAACCAGGGCAACCCGTATATGTCGGACCAGGGCATGAGCCATCTGGATAACTAGAACAGTCAGACTCGCCAACTGAGATACAATCACCATCATCACAGCACCAAGTTTCTGCTCCATTGCCACCGTTCTGTGTGGTTCCGCAGGATGTTTTGTGCCCTGCTGAATCGCAGAGGTATCCTGTCCCCGTTTCCACATCGCTGTTGAAATCCCAGGGGCCTGAACAGTATTTATTCTTCAGATCACTACCATCCCCGTCTGAGTCGCTTATCCATCTTCCCTGGATTTTCCATTTTCTGTCGCCTTTTAATCCTGCCGGCGGAACCCGTGTCTGGGTGATCGTGTAGCCGAATGCAATTCCCTCATACGTGACGTTCCTCCCTGTCAACGTTATATCATAGTCGAAGAACCTCGGTTTGTACACGTACTTCCCGTTGTAGACCACTCCATACCTCTCAAGCAGAGGCCTAACTTCGATTGTTCCCTCATCGTAAAACCCACCACCAGAGATTGTTGTTGTAAGCGTTGTCTCACCCGGTCCCAGAGGGAAAGGGTAATCAAAGGTTATGTTGAAATCGGCCGTCAGAGGCTTGTCCTGTAGGAACCTTCCAAGGTCTCTGCCCGGAGGGAAGTTTATCTGAACGTAGCTTTTCGCCAGGTTCGCAAAAACGAATATAAACAAAATTATGAAGAGAAAAACGACAGCACCCCTTTTAATGCCGACCCCTAGCATAATTAATTAATATTTAGAATTAATGAATTTATATTAGTTCTGCATTTCGATTAGTCCAGAAATTTCCTCAGCCTCTCCTCTATTGCCTGTTTTGGGTACGCACCGGTTATCCGGTCAACCAGTTTTCCTTTCTTGAATACGAGAAGGGTCGGAATTGACATGATCCCGAATTTCCCAGGGATTTCGCTGTTCTGATCAACATTCATTTTCGCAAAAGATACGCTTTCCAGCTCTTCCGAAAGCTTCTCTATCACAGGGGAAACCATTTGGCAGGGGCCGCACCAGTCAGCGAAAAAGTCCACCAGAACGAGGTTGTTTTTCTCTAGGAAATCCTTGAATTCCGAATCACTTATATTCTTAACGTTTCCCATATTCTCGCTCACCCGTTGCAGTAACCCCTTAGTTTCATGGCCTCGGCGACCCTTTTCACTGCAAGCATGTACGCCGCTGTACGCATATCAACTTTGTATTTCTCCATAATATGGGCAGTCCTCTGGAATGCATTAGTCATTATGCAGTCTAGTTTTTCGTTAACCTCTTCCTTTGACCAGTAGTAGTTCATCCTGTTCTGCACCCATTCGAAGTACGAAACCGTAACGCCTCCTGCGTTCGCCAGTATATCAGGAACAACCATTATTTTCTTTTTGTTGAGTATCTTCTCTGCATCCGGGGTTGTTGGTCCATTCGCTCCCTCAACCATCATTCGTGCTTTAATCCTGTTCGCGTTTTTGTCTGTTATCACATTCTCCAAGGCGCAGGGCGCCAGTATATCGCATTCCATTTCGAGTAACTGCTCGTTTGTTATTTTCTTCGTTCCCTTCAGCCCGACCACGCTTCCGGTTTTATTCTTGTGCATGAGGACCTCGTGGGAATCCAGACCTTTCGGATTGTATATTCCTCCCTTGGAATCGGAGACAGCGATAACCTTTATACCCATTTCCGTATATCTATCCGCCACCACGTGCCCTAGTTTCCCATATCCCTGGATCACCGCGGTTACATCTTCTGGATCCATTTCCATATACTTCAGAACCTCCCTCGTTACGAAGGCTAGACCGTTTCCTGTTGCCTCGTTCCTTCCCTTGGATCCGAAGACTTCGACAGGCTTTCCTGTGATCACGCCTGGAACGTTGTATCCCTTGATACTCGAAAACTCGTCCATCATCCAAGCCATGATCTGCGGGTTCGTGTACACATCCGGGGCAGGAATATCCTTGTCAGGTCCTATGAAGTCGCGAAGCCCACGTATGTAGCCCCTAGCGAGCCTCTCCAGTTCTTTTTTTGACATCTCTTTAGGATTGCATATCACTCCTCCCTTTGCTCCTCCGAAAGGGATTCCAACGAGAGAACACTTCCATGTCATCCAGGAAGCGAGAGCCTTGACCTCGTTGACGTTAACATCCGGGTGGAAGCGTATTCCTCCTTTATATGGACCGAGAACGTTGTTGTGGTGGACTCTGTATCCCCTGAATACACGAACCTCCCTGTTGTCCATTCTTACAGGAACAGAGACCTCGAAGTATTCTTTCGGTTCTTTCAGAACCTCGTAAACGTCCTCACCCATCTTGAGGACATCGATCGCCTTCTTCAACTGTTTCTGCGCAGAAACAAAGGGATCATCCTTCACGGTCTTACAGACCTTTTTCTTTGACATCAAACCACCCCATACTGAATATAATGTTATTAATTACTACAAGGATTTTTATTGTTATTGTAAATTTAAGAATTTTACTGTTAATATACGACTATGGGACTGGCAAAGGTAATTTATGTCGGGGAAAGGGAAGGAGACAAGGTATCACTTAGCAATATTTATGTTCACTGTTGTGATGGGTGTGATAATTTGGATATTTGTTCACATTGGGTAGTTAACTTAATGGCCATCAATAACGGTTACAAATTGTTAACCAAGGAAAACAAGGTAGGTTTATTGTTTAGACTTGATTGTGACGGAACAACCAGAGAGGAAATTGAAAAACACATTAATTCAACACGATATGGTGATGTTGTTGAGTGCCCAACAGGGATGAGGAAGTTAATGCCTGCTGGTAATATCGAACCAAGCAAGGAAATACCACCCTTTTACAAAGGTGATGTGATTTTAGAAAAGTCATTCGAAATTTTTTAACTACTTCTTGACGTAATTGTATGCGCTTTCTGCTGCGACCGCCCCCTCCGAGCAGGCGTTTGTGATCTGCTCCATGTTGTTCGACCCGTTGGTTATGTCACCTGCAGCGAACACACCCTTAATACTGGTTGACATGTCGTGCTTGACTTTTATCTTTCCTCTTTCATCGAGTGCTATCCCCAGTTTCGTTGCGAGCCCTGTCTCAGGACTCCATCCTATCTCCACGAACAAACCATCGACTTCCAAACGAAGTTCTTCTCCCTCCTGATCGAACACGACGTTCCTCAGTCTATCCTCACCCTCTATCGCTTTCGGTTTTGCCAGAAATATCATCTCAATCTTTTTGTTCTTCTCTGCCCTTTTGATCACATTGGGCATCGCGCGCATGTTCTCTTTCGATTTCCTGTACACTAAATAAACCTTTTTCGCGTGTTCCGTGAGAAGCAGGGCGGACTTCAGGGCGGCGTCTCCTCCCCCAACGACAACGACTGTCTTGTCCTTGTAAAAGGCGGCATCACATGTCGCGCAGTATGCTACACCTTTCCCTTTAAACTTCTCCTCTTCTGGCAGGCCCAGTTTTCGTTTCTTCGATCCCATTGCAATTATCAGGGATCTTCCCTCGTACGTTTTCCCGTCCGAGGTCTTGACAATGAATTTCTTACCTTTCTGTTCCACATCACTGACCTCTGTAAAGGCAACGAACTCCACCCCCAGGAACTCGGCCTGCTCCTTGAACTTGTTCATGAGCTCGATCCCGCTGACAGAAACAAATCCAGGGTAGTTGTCTATTTCATACGCCTCGTTGGTCTGTCCTCCGGGCTCCTTACCCAGAAGGAGCGTTTTCATCCCGAATCTTGTTGAATATATGCCTGCGGTGTATCCTGCAGCTCCCGACCCGATAATTATCACATCATACGTTTCCATTTTTCCACCAGAACACTTATTCTAAATTGTAACCAATACTTATAAAATTTCAAAGGATAATTTAATGTGTTCCTTATGTTCGAGCCGACCATCGAAATCATATCCCATACACCCGATCTGGAGAAGGTCTGCACGACAGCGGTGAAGCACACGTACAAGAAGGGAAAGCCCTCAGAGCTGATGAGGGGGGTTTTGGAAAAAGACAAGGAACACCTGCTCGGAAACATAATTAAGGCAGGGCACCTGTCTGTAATAGAGCACGGGTACTTCACCATGTTTTTCACTGACGTCTCCGTCTTTTTCGAACAGTTCCTGATTGAACATAGGTTGGCTTCATACACGGTGAAGTCACGAAGGTACGTGGATTACAGCGAGTCTGGTTTTGTCGTACCGAACTATTTTGAGGACAAGCCGGTCCTTCGGAAGAAATACATGGACACGGTCAAAAAACTTTTCGGTATATACAGGTTTCTGGTCGAAAAGGGAGTTCCTGTGGAGGATGCGAGGTTCGTTCTTCCATACTGTTTCAAAACGAGCATGATATGCACGATGAATTCGAGGGAACTCTACCACTTCCTTGACAGATGTTTAACGAGTGAATACGAGGAATTCCGAAAGGTGGGAAGGGTTTTGCTGAACAAGGTGAAGAGGATCGCCCCGAAAATTTACGGGGACCTGAAACTCAAAACACCGGAAAGGGAAGATGCCATCGTGAGTTTCGAAAGAGATATTCCGAAACCGAAGAAAAAAGTCGAACTTCTGTATTTTACGGAAAAACCGGATGAGAAAATAGTTCTTGCCAACCTCGTGAAGAAAACGGAAATGGATACGGACCGTCTTAAAGAAATGGTTAATGAAGTGAAGGAGAGGGTGATAAACAACGTGATTAAAAGCAAGAGGCCCAGGGAACTCGAACAGGCGAACTTCACGTTCAGGATAAACAACCTTTCCCTTTCAATCCTTACCCATATAACCAGGCATAGAATCCATTCTCTCATCGTTCCTGATTTCATAATAGCGGGTAAGAGCGAGGGTTACGTTGTTCCCGAGAACGTCAGGAAGACCAGCATACTGGAGAAGAAATACAGGGAGGCGTTCGAAATCTCGAAGGAATTTCATGATTTCCTGATCAAGCAGAAAGTCCCAAAGGAAAACCTGGTTTACAACTACCTCAGCGGAAATCTGATCGATATCGTGACAACCATGAACGCCCGCGAACTCTATCATTTCCTCCGCTTGCGTACGTGCCTTCGCGCACAGTGGGAAGTCAGAGGAATCGCGAATCAAATGTTGAATCTGGTTATGAAAGCCGCTCCGCTAACCTTCAAGAAGGCCGGACCCTCATGCTATTTGTTCGGACACTGCCCTGAGGGAAAGCTCACGTGCGGGAAGTTTGATGAAGTTGTCTCGCAATATAAAGATCTGCACGAAAAATCCGAAGGTGACCTTAGAAGGTATCTATGAATCCTGATTTCAAGTCAATAACAGAGAAGGATATCTCTCTATTCGATACTGAGTGGAAGAAACTTTACGGGAGTATAGGTCTTCTTGAAAAGTATGATATTGTTCAAAATGGCGAACACAGACCTCAGAAGAAATATTATTTTGGAATCCTGGTTGGGGGAAAAATGATCGGTTATCTTTATTTCAAGGTGTGGGGAGGAAGATGTTACATTGACCACTTCTTTATTAAGGAGGATTTCAGAAGAAAGGGTATTGGGACGAAAACTTTCGAATGGTTGGAAGATTTCGCGAAGAAAAAAGGCTGTCACAAAATGCTTTTAAAAACTACGGAGAAACATCTAATACTGGACCTTGCAAAAAGGCTCGGCTATAAGGAAGAGGCTGTCCTCAGGGACGATGCATTCCATCTTGACTGGATATACCTATCGAAGAGGATCTGAATGTGGAGAGACGAATTGAGGGACACGGACCGGGAAGTTTTTAAGGCAGAGGAGAATGAAACCAGGAGGATCAATGAAGGCCTCGAATTGATCCCTTCCGAGAACTTCCCAAGCAGATCTGTTCTAAAAGCTATGGATTCTGTTTTTAACAACAAATATGCAGAGGGCTATCCTGGGAAGAGATATTACGGTGGGAACCAATTTGTGGATGAGGTTGAGATCCTTGCGATAGAGAGAGCGAAAAAGTTGTTTGGGGCAGAACACGCGAACGTCCAGCCTCTTTCGGGTTCTCCTGCCAATCAGGCTGTCTACTTCGCTCTCATGGAATATGGAGACAAACTGATGGGTATGAGTCTGGCTCATGGAGGGCATCTGAGTCACGGACACAAGGTTAACTTTTCAGGGAAGGCGTACGTTCCTGTGCAATACGGGGTTGATCCTAAAACTCAAATGATAGATTACGATGAAGTCAGAAAGATCGCTCTCAAGGAGAAACCGAAAATGATAGTTTCCGGGGCGACTGCATATCCAAGAGAATTCGATTTCAAAGAGTTCCATAAGATCGCGGAGGAGGTCGGAGCGGTTTCACTCGCGGACATCGCCCACATAGCAGGCCTTATTGTTGGGGGCGTGCATCAATCTCCATTCCCCTTCACCGATGTGGTAACGACAACCACTCACAAAACCCTACGAGGACCCAGGGGAGGGATGATAATGTGTAAAGAAAAATTCGCAGAAGCGATTGATCGAGCAGTATTCCCTGGTTTACAGGGAGGCCCTCACGAACACGTGATCGCAGCAAAGGCCGTTGCTTTTGGCGAAGCCCTGAAGCCGGAATTCAAGGATTACGCGAAGCAGATCGTTAAGAATGCGAAAGCTCTTGCTGATTCCCTTCTCGGTCATGGATTTAACCTAGTGACAGGAGGGACGGATAACCACATGATTATTGTCGACCTCAGGAACAAGAATCTGACAGGAAAGGGAGCGGAAAAGGCTCTCGACAGAGCAGGGATAACGGTGAACAGGAACATGATCCCTTACGATCCTAGGAAACCTTTTGATCCGAGTGGTATTCGTTTAGGGACCCCTGCAATCACAACTAGAGGGATGAAGGAGAGCGAGATGAAAGAGATAGGGAAGCTGATTTCTAAAGCAATTGATAGTCACAAGAATGAGAGCGAATTGAAAAAGATAAGGGAAGGAGTTCTTGAGCTTTGCAGGAATTTCCCAGTCTACTAAACGGGTTGGAAGATGAAAAAAGAACTAATCGCACCCTGCGGGATGAACTGCAATTTGTGCATGGCATATCTCAGAGAAAAGAATACATGCCCTGGCTGTAGAAATTTAGAAGAAACTAAATCCAAATATATTCGCAAATGCATTATCAGAAACTGTTCAATAATAAAAGAAAACAATTGGCAATTCTGCTCACCAAGGTGTGAGAAATACCCCTGCCAGAGATTAAAAAGCCTGGACAAGAGATACAGGACAAAATATGACATGAGCATGACCGAGAATCTCGAATTCGTTAAAAAGCACGGGGTGAAGAAGTTTCTTAAATCTCAGGAGGAAAAATATAAATGTCCTAAGTGTGGGAGCGTGATCTGCGTACATAACGGGAAATGTTACTCTTGTGAAATTGAGGGGGGAAAGAAATGAAAGAGAAAACTTTCGAAAGCTATCCGGCATGGATGGTTCTTGTCTACTATTTCTTTTCATTTTCGGTTTATTTAGCAGGACTTTATTTGTTATACCTGATATGGTCTTTTTTCGCGCTATTGCTTTTCATATACATTCTCTATCTCGAGATATCGGTCTTAAGGGAAGGATGCGTACGCTGCTATTACTACGGAAAAAGATGCGTCTGCGCGAAAGGAAAAATAGCAAAGGTATTTTTCAAAAAGGATGAAAAGAGGAAGTTCGGGGATAAAGAGGTCAAAATGAAGGACATGATCCCGAGTTTTATCCCAATGATCGTCACACTGATCGCAGGAATATATCTTGTGATCCAGGGTTTGCCCAATATTAACTTCCTCGTCATTGGTTTAGCTGTCTGGCCGTTGATAGTGACGTTCTTCGGCAATCCCATAGTTTACGGGAAGCTTGCATGTCCCCACTGTAAGCAGCGAGAGCTGGGATGCCCTGTATGCGAATTCTTCATGAAGATGGAAAAGAAAGGTAAGAAGTGATGAAATACGAAGAAGTAATGAAGTTATTGAAATCCATGGAGAACCCGAGAAACGTTGAGGGAATGCAGAGGTTTGGTATCCGCGGAAAGAAGATGCTAGGAATTTCTGTTTATGATGTAAGAAGGATAGCTAAGGATACTGGAAAGGATCATTCCCTTGCTTTAAAGCTGTGGAAATCCGGCATTCATGAGGCCCGGATGCTGGCTTGTTTCGTTGGCGAGCCGGATAAAATAACGGAAGATCTCATGGAGAAGTGGGTGAAAGATTTTGATTCGTGGGATATCGTTGATCAATGCTGTTCAAATCTTTTCGATAAAACCCCTTTTGTGGAGAAGAAGATAAGAGAATGGTCCAAGCGAAAAGAAGAATTTGTTAAGAGATCGGGTTTCGTTCTGATATGCGCGAAGAGCGTGCATGATAAGAAAGCAAAAGATTCCGAATTCGAGAAATACTTCCCAATAATAAAGAGAGAATCCACGGATGAGAGGAACTTCGTCAAGAAGGCCGTTAATTGGGCTCTACGGCAGATAGGGAAGAGGAATATCGCTTTGAATAAGAAAGCGATCAAGGTCGCGAGAGACCTCGCTAATTCTGATTCTAAAGCAGCGAGGTGGATCGCAAAGGACGCTCTGCGGGAACTAACGAGTGAAAAAACCCAAAAAAGACTACGACGAAACACGTAAAAACAACGAGAGGTTTTATAAGCCAATGCCTTCAAATGAAAACTAATGAGTTATCAGGCATTTACCTGGAGAGCGATTCTGATCGGGATAATTCTTTCTGTCGTCGTATGTATGTATTCTGCTTATGCTGGACTGAAGGTTGGCGGGGTTTACTGGCCGATCATAACCGCTACTATCATGAGCTTCGCTCTTTTGAAGATCTTCGGAAAGACCAATAAGAACGAGGTTAACGTTGCTGCTACCGCGGCTTCAACAGGCGGTCTTCTTGCGGCTGGAATAATATTCACCGTCCCTGCCATATGGCTGCTTGGTCTGGATATTTCTGTGTTTGATGTTACGTTCATAGCAATCGTTGGCGGATTGCTTGGGGTTTTATTCACTGTTCCTTTGAGAACAGAGATGATCGAGCGATTGAAGCTTCCCTACCCTGACGGGACAGCAACCGCCCGCGTCCTCGAAGCGGGTGATGAGGGAGGAGGCAAGGCAAAGCTGGTTTTTTCGATGTTCGGTCTCGCTGGTTTATTCACGATCGTGAGGGATTACTTTCATGCGTTCCCGTCATTCTTTAACCTGACCTCCCTTAAGCTCGGGATATCGAAATACCTCTCTTTCGGATCAGGCATAACCCTCGTTTCCTTTTCAGGCGGATTCCTCATAGGTTTGAAATTCACGGGCGTCTGGTTTGCCGGAGCTGTGGTTTCATATCTTGCGGTAGCACCCGCTCTTGTAGGGTACGGGCTGTTTGCTGATAAATTGACAGCGATAATGACCGTAACGAAGCCCTTTGGTATTGGCGTCATAATAGGGGCAAGCGTGGTTTACTTCCTGGTGAAGGGATTGCCTGCGTTCAAACCAATGATAAGCAACATAGGAGGCGGGAAGAAAACGAGGAAGTGGTGGTTCATTCTCCTGATAGTTTTCGTAGCCCTCCTGAGTTATGCCCTGAGACTGAATTTCGCGATCGCGATTGTCTCGATCTTCGGGGCATTCCTTGTGAGCTACATAGCTGCTCGGATCACAGGGGAGATAAACATTGATCCCATGGAAGTATTTGCAATGGCTATCCTGATAATCGTTCTCTTGTTCGTTCAGCTAGATCCTATCGTTGCTGTCGTCCTTGCCGCTATTCTGTGCATATCCGCAGGAATGGCAGGGGATTTCATGCAAGACCTTAAGGCGGGCTTTCTGGTCAAAACAAGACCGAAAGACCAGATAAAGGCTCAGATAATAAGCGTTTTCTCCTCGGGGATTGTGATTGGAATCATTTTGCTTGCGCTAGATCAGATGTATAAGATAGGGTCTGTAGATCTACCAGCGCCGCAGGCTGTCGCGTTGTCAACAATCGTAGCCGCAGGCGGGATATCGCAGTATCTCGTATGGGGGGCTATTCTCGGAGGTATACTCACGCTGATTTCCATTCGTTTCCGCCAGGGGATCGTTCCGATCGCGTTCGGAATAGGTTTATACGCTCCGATCGAGCTTTCTTTCCCTCTGTTCGTAGGTGGTATCCTTCGTTACGTTGCAGACAAAAAAGGTCTCACAGAGAAAGGTCAACTGATCGCAGCAGGGTTCATCGGAGGGGAGGGTTTCCTGGGCGTGATACTGGCCTTGTTGGGACTGTTCATGCTGATTTAAAGAATAAAAAACTTTCCTTATTATATTTACATTATGTTTTATGGTAGTGATGATGTGTTAAGCCGATTTTCTGTACTGTTCAATAAGTTTGATCCAAAGAAGAGGGGACCGTATAAAGATGAGGGGACAGTGATAGTTCCGGTTGAGCTTCATAATACTTCTGATTTTACTATTGATGTTCTAGAATCCATGGAATCAATCAGGATAAAGGGAGAAGATGGATTCGTATACCATAGAGGTCAAGGAAAATTTAAAATAATTTAGTATTGGAGTTAATTTTGTGCGTAATATAGGCATTTAAAAGTTTAAACAAAGGTTTAAACATGGCTGAAGAAAATGTGAAGAAAAAAGGAGCTATTGGGGAAACGCCTGAGATAGAAAGACCTCCTGTTTTGAAGCCCGAAGAACCAGCTGAAACACCTACACCGCCAACACCACCTTCACCTGCATTTGAGGAATCTCCTGCAAACCCAGAGAAATCTCTCTGTCAGTGGTTCCTGAGTGACACAAACTTCTGCGACAAGATCAAAAAGAATGTTAGATGTGATGGCAACACCAGTAAATGCCCCTTTTGATCAGTTGAAAGAGAACTCACCCATCTTTACGAGTTTTTCACTTTTAATTATGTCAGATGGTAAAACCAATCTCTTATTGTCCAATTCTACATTTTCAAGAATGTCAAAATCAGAAGTCCTTCCATATGACTCTATCGCCAGATTGGAACAATAGAATTTTTTCTTTCTTTCTGT
This sequence comes from uncultured archaeon, assembly GCA_964347025.1. Lineage (GTDB taxonomy): Archaea > Aenigmatarchaeota > Aenigmatarchaeia > QMZP01 > QMZT01 > CS3-C152. The sequence continues at coordinate 20,200 of CAYFWU010000018.1, forward strand.
TTGCTTGAGTTTAAGGCTAAACAAGCCGTTTGCTATGTATTTAACAGTGTTCAAAGAATCGTAACGGTTGAAGTTACCGACGTGTTTTTTGGCGAAATCTATTGCTTTTTGCTTGTTTTCTTTCGTTGTTTCAGGTCTGTAGATCTCGATCTTTTTGCAGTGGCTGAAAGAATAGTCCGCATTATTTTCTAATATGGCTCCCCATTTGCTTAGAGGAAGTAAATGATAATATATGGCTTCCCCGAATTTACCGTTTCCTAGATAGAGAGAAGTATGGGTTTTCTCGTCTCCGGTGAATGTTCTTATTGCCCAGCTTGGTAAAGCAGTTCCATGGTATATTATGATATCTCCTGGTTCTAAATTTTGGAGTACTTCTTCTACTTTAGCCTTATACTCATCTGTCATCTTTCTTTTGAGTACCCTCATAAGATTGGTATTGGTTTCATTATTTATAAACTTTACTACATAAAAGTAGCTAATTATTAGATTACTTTACTCATCTTCATGACAGAAAGATAACCATCCCTAGTGGGTGCATCAGGCTGATCTGTTATGGTTTCTCTATTATATCCTATGCTCATGAAAGGATCATAGTTTTCAAACACCCAGGGATAAATTTCCAAAACGTCAACTCCTTTCTCTCTTGCCTTTACTTCTAGGTTTTTGAGAAGTTCGATAATGCATCTCTCTCCATTGGGTGAAGTTCTATAAGCATGGAATATCCTTTTTTCAGGAATTATCAGACCTCCCCCAGCCATTACCTTCTTTCCAACAACTGCAAAATTAACTATATCCGATTTTTCAATTTCTCTTGATAAGAATCCCCTTGATAAAAAATCGTACACCGTGTTGCCGTGATCAGCAAACTCTTTTATTTCGTGGTATTTTCTGAAGTTTTCTGCAAGAATTTCTCTCAGCACCTCAAGGTATTTTTTCTTTAAAGGTTTTATTTGAATTAAATTTTCAGGGGTTTTTTTGAACTTCTTATTAAAGGCGTCTATTATTCTATATATACAATTGGTAGATTCCTCGGGGGATTCCATCATCACTTTTTTCCCACTCTGCTCCTCTTCGATGGTTTGCAAACTCATATAATTCACTAAATATTATTATTAAATAGTTATAACAATTTGCTTATTTATAAAGTTTTGCTTTTAAATTCATACCTCATAAATTATTTACATGATCATAGGAATTGATATCGGAGGATCCACAACACAG
>CAYFWU010000019.1:0-21144 GCA_964347025.1 uncultured archaeon
TGATGATTAGGACAAAGATTCATCACATTAGCAAAATGGTTTTCATAAATTTTTAGGTATTTGTTTATCAATTTACGCTTTCTAAAAAAAGATCTAGGAAGAATATGATGCTTTTGTGTAGCACCCACACCACACACTTCACAAACCTGTTTATATCCATACATTCTTGTCATAAAACTGGGTTTACGTCTTTTCAGTTCCATAACTGAAATATACGGAATTTTTTTAGAGAAAAAATCAAATAGAACATCTTCTTTCTTTCCTGGAATTATATCTTCATAAATTTCATGGACATCTTTTAATTCCATATCAAAAATTTCTCTCATTTCTTCTAATTTAGCAAAATTTTTGATTAGTTCAAGAGAAAAACAAGGAACTAATTCAGGATGAGAAAATTCGTGCTTTTTTGGTTTTTTTAATTTCACCATATTTCAAAATTCGCCAAAGGTTTTAAAAGGGTATGTTTAAACGGCTGCGTAATCCACGAATAAGCATACAGCAGAGTTAACATACCGGTGTACGTTATATATTATGCACAAGACCTTTAGTTCCTTCTTGCGGAGCCGAAGGCTCCTGCTGTAAAGTGTGTCACCATACTTTCGTTTGATTACCGAGAACACCGATTCCACGATATTCCTCTTGGCATATCGTTCCCAGTCGAAATTATTGGCAAGCTCTTTCCTGAACCTGCCTTTCCTTTTCCTGCATTTTGTTTTTGTTCGTATCCGTATCAGATTGTCCGCTTTCAGCTTACGCCTTACGAATTTGTTGTTTTCTTCCGAATCATACCCACGGTCAGCAAGAACCGTTCCTATCTTCACTTTCCTTTTTGTCCTTTTCAGGATTGGAATGAAATATGGGAAATCGCTGTTGTGCTCGTCAGTAGGCAGGTCGGCTATCACGACCTGATTATCTGTATCCACGGATACTGTCTGTTTCATGTAGGTGTTTTTCCATACACCTTTGCTCTGCCTATATTTAATCATCATGAAATACCTCGAAGCAGTGTTTGAACTGAAACCTGTTGAATCGACAGCTATAATTGATTCAGAAATGCCAAACAATTTTACTGTTTGCCCAAGTATCAGTTCCATTTTGGTTGTACTGAACCTTCTGAAGAACTTGTGAACCGTTGTGTAATGAGGTAATTGTTTCAGACCTATTATCTTCCTCAAGACAGGAGTTATACTTAACAACTCTATTACGCTCCTGTAATGAAGCCTGAAATGTTTCATCAGGCATACGATAATAACGTGTTGATGTTGTTTGTATACACGCTTTGATTTTTTGCATGAATATCTCGGTATTCGTGACCCCTTGCATACCGAAACAAGAGCTTTGGCAATCTTTATTAAACCATTAGAATTAGTTTTCATTGGAACCCCCTCCTGTTAGTGACCAATTAACAGTTGGTATGGTTCCCTTATTTTGTTTCAGATAATTTACAGATGTAAAGTTATTTTTTTATTATCAAAATTTTCTTCTGCTTGAACATAATTATCTGCAAGTTCGTTTCTATTTTTCATAGGTAATGTCGATAAATTAGTGATTATGGGGGCACTATAATTTCCATCTTCACACCTTATTGGGTAGAGTCTACATTTATCATCAGCAATACCTATCACATACAAAAAATTCGAACCTCCATCATTAGGTTTCAGCAATTGACCTTTTCTAATTTCAGATGACATGAAAAGATTAAGGCACAAATTTTTATAAGCATATACTGTTCAAATGATTTCTACAGAGCCGTTTAAACGTGAGCATGTTGATTTGGGAGTGAAGGCATGTATAGTATTATATATTTGCCCCCTAAATATTAATATAAAGTGGTGGTTTAACAGGGGTTCACAAAAGAACAATTTTTTATACGTTTCGTTATCCAGAATGCTTTTTAAGAAGACTGCCTTTGTGAGAAATCGCTTCCCTTTCTCGGGAAGTAGCTGAGATCAGAATACCTGTCTGTCTCTGCAGGGATCATTCGCTCTTCCGGAGGGCTCACGCTTCCTGCGCTCCCCTTCATCATTCCAGACCCTATCGGCTGCCTGCTGGGGTGGGGTTCCTCCGGGTATCTCCTCTCTCCGTAAAGGTGTTCCTGGTAGGTTTTCTTCCTGAACTTCTTGTTCGCCAGGTAGACAACAATAATTACAGCAATTATTACCACTATGATCAGTCCGACTACCCAGTTGCCTTCTGCTGTTATCAGACCGGTTACATCAAATCCCCCGTCGCCGGTAAGCTCGCCTTCCGGAGCGACATAAAGGTCTATGGTTTCCTCGAAGGTTTTGTCTCCTGTTGTGACCTTCACGCGGAAGGTGTATTCTCCGAGCTCCTTCGGAACTATGTAGGCGTAAATCCTTTCCCTTCCGTCAACCTTAACCTCCTTCGGGTAATTCACCCAGTCTTCATGCAGGTCCAGAACCTCTATCTTGAACGTCTGTTCACTAGGGCTGTCTATCTTTATTTCGATTGTTTTCCCCCTGTAAATCTCGATGTCCAGTTGAGTCGGGGTGATCGAAACGAATGTTTCTGTTATCTCCGGAGGCTCGGGTGGGGGTTCAGGTGGTATGATCACGCCACCTCCGTACTTGTAGACAATGATGCTTGCGTACTTGTTCACAGGAGAACCACAAGACAGGTAGGACTCCAGACGGATGTCATGCGTACCCAGCGGGAGAGAAAATTCGAATTTCTTAGTTATCTCCCTTCCTGTAACAAGGTAGACTGTATGCGTATCCTTCAATGAGTTGTCAGCGAAAAGATTCAGTGTTAACGTGCTTGATCTCAGACCTGTGTTCTTGACATCAACTTCAACCCACGCTTTGTTGCCTTCCAACACAAAGGATGAAAAGTCGAAAGATTCGATTGAGTGTCCGCAATACTTGCTTGGGTATGGGTAATCGCCTATTCTAACAATATCATAATCCCTTTCGTGGTTGTCTTCCTCGTCGTATACTGTTGCCTCGCACTTCACGAAATCCTTGTAATCAAAGTATCTTGAATCCAGATCGAATGAGACCTCATCATCATAGCCGTAAACGTTCTTTTTGACCTCCCTCACTTCCTCGTCGTCCACGAACCATCTGAACCACACGTAATCCAGGTCTCCGTCATCATCCTCCACCCAGACCTCACATGTCAGGTCGTCAAATACGTCCGGGTCGTCAGGCTCTATCTGAATGCTCCTTATCCTTGGCTCATCCTCATAGTGTCCATTATCTTCTATGGTCACGATATCATAATCCGAATCACTCCTGTGTCTCTCGTCATAAACTGTGATCTTACATTTAACTCTGTCACCTTCGTCAAAATGATAATAATCGAACAGGTCAGAAACCTCATCATCGTAACCGTAGACATTCATCGTTCTACTCTCTTCCAGGTAACCGTTCACGTACCAGTCAATCCTTACGTAATCCAGATCCCCATCGTTATCAGATACGCTGGCTTCACAAAAAAGATCATCATACCTGTCAGGATATTGTGGATCTATCTCAACCCAGTCGACCCTTGGGTAGTCATGGTAATAACCTCCACCATCGTAAACGTGTATCGCTATCTCCCTACTCCAGTCAGATTCCAGATACTTGTTATCCTTAACCTTCAATTTCGCGTAGTAAACACCCTCCTCTGAATAGGAGTGGTAGGTGTATGGAGAGGAACTGGGCAGCCAGTGGGAATGAGAACCATCCCCGAAATCAAAGTAGTATTGTATAACGTAACCATCAGGATCGTAGGAAGCCACGCCTGAAAGGTAAACATAATCACCAACATTCACGTACGTATTCCCTGAGGTTAGGACAGCCACAGGTTCCTTGTTCGGGTATGGAGGTGGGGGTGGAGGAACAACGCCGTCCTCAACATAAACAGGCTGCGAATATTCGGTATCGCTCGCTCCCTCTGTATCGAACACCGTGATCTTGCATTTAACGTAATCTCCGTCCTCGGTGTAATAATGAGGGAGCAGGTCCTCGGCGGTATCGCTTGAGCCGTAAACATATTTCTTGCTCGTCCTGACTTTTTCGTAATTCACGAACCATTCAAAGTTAACATAGTCAAGATTATCATCCGCGTCAGTCACGAAGACTGAACACGTCAAATCTTGCTGAGGGTTGGGGTGTCTTGGGGTGATCTCCACGTAGGAAGAAGAAGGCGGTGTATTTTGGTTCTGTTCCCCCACGTGGACAGCATGAGTCTCGTAATCGTAGTAATCATCAAAGTCGTATACCCAGACTTTACAAACAACGTCATCTCCTGGTTCTGTGAACCAAGAACTTAAGATATCTTCCTCTGTATCTGTCGTTCCGTAGACCAAGCGATTGTTCTGGCGTTTCAAAACGCCGTTAACGTGCCATTCAAATTTTACGTAATCCAGATTTCCGTCGAAATCCGAAACCTCCACATGACAGGTAAGATCATCATACTTGTCCGGATCTGAAGGATAAATCGTGATCTCATCAATAACAGGGTAAGAACTCGCTTCAACGTTCGCAGCCAAAGCGAGCATAACAATTAACAAAACGAAAACCCCGATCCGGAAGTTTGGAAGTAAACCTTTCATATCAACCACTCAGTTTTTCTCCAACATTAGCCACACGACTAACCTTCTTTCGATCTCCTCTAGGTTATCGATCAAATATATTGGATTCGTTTTAGACACCCTTAGTTTCGAAAGACGACCTTCGCTTTCGGTTCAAGTCGTCAATCGATATTTATTTACTATCTCTAAGTGATAATTTATTGATATTAGGCTTTATAAAGCTATCGGTGGGGTAAATCATTCCTCAGGTTCGGGGATTTTGGAGAACCATTCTTTCGCGTCCGTCAATGCTTCTTCATACATGTCCGGAAAGTTAATAGGCGTCATGCAGGACTGCCTGCAGTTGTCGTATTTCAAAGCCAGTTCACCTTTGTCTGTAATCTGAAAAACTTTACGATATGCAGTTTCAAAGGATTTGTTCAAATCCGATATTTCATTTAATTTTTTCTCCTCCAAATATCTTAACATTTCTTTTAAAATACCATACATCTCTTTCATTTCACTCATGATTCACTGCCCTGTATTTTAAGATTCAGGAGGTTCAAAAGCCTGTAATAGTCAGAGACTAACCCGTTTATCTCCTCCACGAAATCTCCTCCTGTATCGAAATCCACAATTATGGTTTTTGTGTTCCCGGAGGAAGATCCTGTCACGTAAAAAGCGAATTTCTCGTTCTCGGAAAGCAACTGAAATTTCCACTTTTCCGACTGTCTCTCACCCTTATTCAATGTCAATCTGGACATGGGAAACTTTGTGATTTTAAGTTCTTCCATATATTCTTCAACCTCGTTCCTCTGAAGTCCATGCCAGAAATCCCAGTTGCTTAAGTGATAGGGAAAATCTAAACTGTAACCTCTTTGCTCTAAAGTCCTAAGGGACTTAAAGGCCTCTTCAGTTGTCCAGATTTTTGAGATCATTGGGAAGGGGTGGGTCTTGTGTCTTGGGGTAAATCTGCTGTATCTTCCGTGTTTTTTTGGCGGGTAACGTCCCTTCCATGTTCCAAGTATGGTTCTGTCAAAAAAGTTGTTGATTTCCGATAAAATAAGTCCACTCTTATGCTCTCTTATGTAATCTACGGCCTCATTTAACCTACCGTATCCGTAGTCCTTCAACAGGAATTCTTCAGCCCTGTTTCGTGGTTTCATTCAACCATCTCTTATTAATCATCTTCCATCCAGAGAACCTTTCTCTGCTTATTCTTCCACTCCCATTCCTTACTCTGGATCTTCGCCTTTATTTCTGGAGGAAGCTCCTGGTCCTCGTGGGGATACTGGAGATGGATTCTCATGAATTCAAGGAGTTCTTTGAAATCGGTTATTCCGAACCATTTTTTTGTGTTGCTTGCCAAATAGGTATCCAGATCAGCCTGATTAAACATGATCAGTGTCCTTAGGTCATACTCCCTTTCGCTGGCATGACGCACCCTTTTATTCCCGTCATAGACCATGAAACCGTTTGCATCGGGATCAGAGATGGAAGCAATTGCTGGTATCCCCTTCCCGCCTTTATACACCTCATCGAGCCATGCCCATGTTTTCTGAAACTCTTTGTTCTGATCGCTATGGATATATGTTACCTTGAATTCCGATGGTGGGAAAGTTTTTTCTTTCACTTATCCACCTTTTTACAATCATACAAAACTTTACCCTTTTCATCCAAAATTCTTTTTACGGATGCAACATACATGCCCCACTGTCCTGCTGAATTCTCGGAGGTTGAAACGTATCCTCTTTTAAAACGGTCCAGGTTGATTTTCTGTTGGAGTATTTTTTCGCCTATGGTCTTTGCGCTCTTAAGAGAAGCAGCCTCAACTGTAAAGGTTCTATGGGATTTTCGTGTTCAAATTCGTCAAACTCATCAAAAACCTCTTCAACACCCTCGATAATGTATTTCTTTTTAAATCCAGGCAGCGGCATTTTACCATTATTAGAATATTTCTAAACTTTAAAAATCTATTGGCTATTACTACTTTTCGATTAATAATTATGCACGAAATCGATATTAATAACCGCACCATAATATTCTCATGCCAAGCATGTTCGGCCGCAGGGAATTCAGGATCACGCGATCCCATAAGAAGAAGGACAAGTATACGAAGAAGAAGCCGCCTGTTAAGAAAGGCGATGTTGTTTCGATATACATAAAGGACACGACCAAGCGAGGGGATGGTGTAGGGAAGGTCGAAGATTTTGCTGTTTTTGTTGAAGGAGCGAGAGAAGGGGAGATCGTAAGGGTAAAGATCGTGGAAATCAAAAAGAACTGCGCTGTTGGGAAGAAAGTGGAATAGTTCCCTGTTTATTTAAAATTTACTCCTAATACAAATTTATGAAAATTCAGGTCGGAGAAATCTTAAAGATTGAGGAAATGATAGCCTGGCAGTCCAGGTTGCCGAAAAAAAGCAGATACTCTCCTGCTGAAATACTTGATATATACTACTCGTTGATTGACGGTAGAAATAATGAAAAAATCTATCTGGAAATCCTTCCCAAAAAATAGATCACTCAACTTCTATCCCTGGTTTCCCTGGTGATGCCTTTGAGGCTCTCGGGCTTTCCGAGTCCTCTGCCTTCATGATATCGATTTTAAATCCGAATTCCTTTTCAAGGAAATCCTTTGAATCCTCCAGCGTTTGAAGCTCCCCTGCCTGATCTAGGATTGTGAGAGGTATCTTGCTTACATCCTTCAGAACAGAGGCAACAATTTTAGCTATCTCCATGCCATGTTCCTTGTCCATCACAGCCTTCGTTAATTTACCCGGATCCCTGATCTTTTTGATATTTTTCTTCAGCTTTTTGAAAAGATCATACTTCCATCTGGCAGAGACGAAAAGTTTTATTCTTTTTGGCTTGATCTTTACGAGCTTCAGAACGCTCCTTATGTCCTCTATCGTTTGATCCAGGAGTTCCTCGCCTGCAATGAAATTCTTGTCTATTAGCTTCTCGTTATACTTGGGCCAGCTCTCAAGGGAAGCGAACTCCTCCTTTCCCAGCTTCTCCCACATCTCCTCGCTTATGTGTGGAATAACTGGGTTGAGCATTTTTACGTACTTCTCCGCTATCAGATCGTAGACGGCATTAAGCTCGCCCGGGCTTGTTCTTTTCTTAAGTTTCTTTACCTCTCTCGGGATGTGATAGATGACGATATTCCCGTAATCACGGAGTCGCATTTCATCCAGGGCCTCTCCCGCCTCCTTCAGCGAAAGTTCGAACCTGGAGACGAATGATTTTCCGGCAAGCCCGATTTCCCCTTTCTTTCTCTTTCTGGCAATGTCCGAGAGAAGTGAATAGAGGTTCTTGAGGTTCCTTTTCATGTTCTCTGCTTCCTTGGTCTTCCAGTCGAACGTCCCGTCAAGGGTCGTGGCGGTGGAAATGTATGAACGGAAGGTATCCGCCCCGTATTTGTTCTTAACGTCAAGCAGTGTGATCACGTTTCCCTTGGACTTGCTCATCTTTTGACCTTCGCTCTGTACAAAACCGTGGAAGGAGATTTTCTTTGGCCAGAACTTCTCCGGGAATATCCCGGCATGTGCGAATATGAAGAAGGACAAATGGTTGGAGAGGTGGGCGACGTACGTATGCCTGTGATCGTTTGGATACCAGTATTCGAAATCCGATCTCATCTCCCTGAGTGCATCCATCTTTATTTTCAGCCTTCTGCTAAGGGTCTTCGGATCTCCCTTTCCAAGGTATACATAATCAAAGAACTCGTTCGTCAGTTTATCAGATTTGATCTTGTACTTATTTATTATTTTTTTCAGTATGTAGAATGACATGTAAATTGTGGAATCCGAAAGACTTTCGATTATCCAGTTCTTATCGAACGGAAGAGACGTTCCCAATCCCCGCCTGCGGGCGGCAGGCCTCTTGTCCAGCCAATCGAACGTATCCTCGAAAAGCTTACGCATGGTCTCCGGGAGTAGTTTCATCCGTTTCAGGCATCTGTAGGCCTTCTCTTTCCATCCCTTAGCGTTGAAATCAAGGAACCACTGGTCCTCAAGGACTGAAACCACTATTCGTGTCCCATCTCTGCAGTAGGCCTCCCTGGATGTCTCATACATAACGTCCGCTTCCTTTTTACTGATCAGGTCCTCCTTGACCTTGTCCTTCGCCTCGGTTACCTTCATTCCGGCGTACGGCCCGCAGTTCTTGTTCATCACGCCCTTATGGAAACCCTCCCTGTAAATGGTTTGTGTCGCGTCTTCCAGCCTTGGATCTTTCTGGTCCTTCAGTTTCATCTTTTCGGAGATTTTAAGTGCAGAGAGGTCTCCCCAGCCGGGAACGTCTATTATCGGAATCGGCTTTATCTTACCTGTCTCCTCGAAGTTCAATCCGTATCTTTCGCAGAAGTCCCTGTTGTTTTGCAGATCCTTAAGGGCCACCCAGTCGTAGGGAGCATCGCTAGGGACAGAGGTAACGATCCCGCTGCTTATGTTCGGATCCACAAAACCTGAGGGAAGTATTATGATTTCTCTTCCGATTCCAGGGGCTTTCACGTATTTCCCGACAAAAACCCTTCCATCTATGTATCCCAGGGTTTTCAGGTTCTTTTTCTGGTAGGAGAGTTTCTCGTAACCTCCCCTGCTCATCACCCATGTTTCGTCCCCCACCTGAACCTTCATGTATTCGACATCTGGGTTTATCCATAGGTTGGTCTGTCCGAAAACGGTCTCAGGCCTTAGCGTTCCTGCAACCAGAATCAAACCGTCATCCGTCCGGAACTTTAACAGGGTGAATTCCTGCTTGATAACAGGATCCGTGTCCGCATCCTGTATGTCATCTTCTCCCACTGCATTTTCACAGTTAGGGCAGTACAGGACAGGGTAGCTCCCTTTCACAAGATACTCCTTTTCCTTGTATTTAGTGAACTGCCAGGTTATGAACTTCTGATAGTCCGGATCCCCTGTCGTAAATCTCCTAGTCCAGTCTATTGACAGGCCAAGAGAAGAGTATTCATCCATCATCTTGGGAGAGAAGAACTTCACGATGTTCCATGGTTTTTCAAAGGATTTCAAGATCCTTTCCACCTCCTTCTCGTTTTTTACGTAGTTCTTGACATAGCCCTTGTAAAGTTCTTTCTTTTTCTTGTCCCCGCTTCTGATGGCAGAGGATATGCCAAGAATGGGGGTTCCCGTTATGTGGAATGCGAGAGGGTACAGAACATTCAGTCCCTTCATCCTCATGTATCTTACGTAAATATCGCTCTCTGTTACCGCCCTTCCGTGTCCTATGTGAAGGCTCCCGGAAATATACGGATAGGGGGTTGTAAAGAAGAATTTCTTCCTTTTCTTCTCAGCCTTCGGCTCGAAAACCTTCGATCGCTTCCACTTTTCCTGCCATTTGCTCTCTATCTTCCTTAAATCAACCTTCATTTCAAGTCCTCTTTTTGTATACAACAATACGCTTAAATCGTTCGGAGCTGTTCCCGGCCGGCCCGATCCTCTCGTATTCTGATCTGTTCAGACCGTGAACGTCCTCCAATATTGGCAATACGGGTCTCATCAGTTTATTCTTCATTAGAATGGTTGCGTATTCTTCTCCCTCATCTTTGATTATTTCATACTTATTTTTGAGTATTTTATGCAAATTCAACTTACTTAAATACTTTATGAAATTCATAATATTCTATTATTTAAAATATAATTAATATAATCTAATTCATATGGGCGTGTAGCTCAGCTGGAAATTTCGATGGAAGCAGAAAACTTCTGCTTCGGTCAGCAGTAGAGCGCGGGTCTTCTAAGCAGTTCCTCGCATAGCGGGGAACGGATAGCTTGGAAGATTTGAGGGAATTTTCCCAATGATAGCGAAGAAAGCCTGAGGTCGAGGGTTCGAATCCCTTCACGCCCATTACCTTTTCCTTTTGGCCTTCTCTTTAAGAAGTTTTTTGTGTTTTTCCAGTTCGTTTATAGGAACCTCTAAAACGTATTTCCCCACGTAACCGCACTTTTCACATCTGTATTCGGTTGGCAGGAATCCCATCTTGGAGAAAATATTTGGATGGTGTATGCGTATTCTCCCGCTGCATTTTGGACAAACTTTCACGTATTTCATTATTTAAAATTTTCCATTAATCAATAAAAATGAGTATCGAACATCCATTCCCCTATATACGTGGTAATAGAGAAAGAGAGCTTTATGATGGCGTACTTCAGTGGAAAATATCAAGTGTCAAACTGGATGATGTTCATAATATCTTGAACGTGGTAGGGTTCTCGGGTTCTGGAGAGAAAGTAACTAGAGAGAGGGAGATGGTATTAAGGTACATACAGAGCAAAGACAGTCAAATGTCTGGTGATAAAATACTTGACCTGTTGGAGGAGAATTTGACTCCGGGGAATCTTGCTGATGAAAGGCTATATTCTATTGGAGATGTATTCAGGATACTCAAAAAGCATCCGAACGCGGAGGAGATAGTGGAGGCATTAAGAGAAGATGGAACTGTCAGGGTATTCGAGCAGGGGAAAACTCATTGCGTTCTTGGGAAAGATGTCCCTTACGTTTGTGGGTTCATTAAAAAATTAAAACCCCCCCGCAGGAAGACAAAATATGATTATCCTTTAATTGGTGATGGTATAGAATACGAAAATCTTGATGAGGTTGCTATTAAAGCTGGAGTTTCGTGTGCCAACAGACTGAGAAAAATTATTGATGAAAACGAAGAACTGAGAGAGAAAATTTATCGCACCAGTTCAAGTCGAAGAGTGGTGAAAAAAGAAGAAGTAGAGGACGTTATGGGAGCCCTCAGAGCTATTCTGCAACGGGCTTGACCTTGATCCCTATGCCTTCCAGTTTCTTCTTGAACTTTCCCAGGGCCTTGTGTATGTCGTCTATGTTGTGCGCTCCCGTGCAGATTATTTTCCCTGAACTGAAGAGCAGGAAAGCGACTCGGGGATCGCTTATCCTGTAAACAAGACCGGGGAACTGTTCTGGCTCGTATTCGGCATTTTCGAGCGAGAAGGCAATGTCCTCTAGGTTCAGGTCTGCCTTTATCTTGCTGGATGCGACGATGTTCTCAACCTCTATTGGATACCTCTTAGGGACCCTCACACCGGAACTTTTTATCTTCTCCACAACCTTCCTCATTGCCTCTTTTGCCTTGTCTATGGATTTAGTTCCTGTACAGACAATCTTACCAGATGAAAAAATAAGGGCTGCAGCCCTTGGTTGCGTGGGTCTGTAAACAAGACCGGGGAACTGTTCTGGCTCGTATTCCGTGTTCTCAACAGAGCTAACAAGCTTGTTCAGAGAGATGTTAACATTGAGCGTAGTGAACGCGACAACATTCTCGATTTTTATAAAAAACTCTCTTTTGTCTGCCATAATAAGACACCCTCACAAAAATTTCAATTATACTAATATGAGATTAAATTATTTAAACTTTTTATTATTTGTATTCACTTTCCTGTTTATATTCCGACTTCATTACGTACTCTGTTTTGACTGAATACTGGCTTTCTCTCTCCTCCACTGAGGTCAACTCGTATCTCTCCTCTCCCTCCCTTTCTTCCTCTTCTGATACCGATTTCTTTATGACAACCTCAAAATCCTCCATTACAGGAGGGAGTTCAGAAGGAACGAGTGTGGATGTGGCGAATCTCCAAACCTCCTTTCCCTCCAAGTCAATGCAATAAAAATGACAGTCCCAGGAACCAAAGTATAATTTCTTGTTCCAGAATGTGATGGAGGAATAAACAACCCCATGGGTCTTGAACCTCCATATCTCCTTCCTTGCTTTTATGTCCAGGCAGTAGACGTTCCCGTCTCCTGCTCCGAAATAAAGTTTTCCTTTATCAATAAGCGGAAGCTGTGAAATGATTTCCTCCGCCCCTATCTGAAAACGCCAGATCTCCTTCCCGTCTTCTTCTCTTATAGCGTACATTATCCCGTCCCTTGACCCGTGGAAGAGGATCCCCTCATTATAGGCAGGGCTGCCGGAGTTCCCCAATTTTCCTGTAGGGAACCTCCATACCTCTTTGCCTGTTTCGGCATCCAAGGCGTAGAGATAATTGTCGAAGCTCGCTACATACACGACCCCGTTGTAAACCATGAATTCCTTGGGGTTCCATATCTCCTCTCCGGCCTTGAACCTCCAAAGTTCCTTCCCTGTTTTGGCATCCAGGCAATAGAAATACTCATCGAATGATCCTATGTATATCCTTCCTTTGTATATGCCCGGGGAAGCCGCTACCGCATCCCCTGTTTTGAACCTCCAGACTTCTTTTCCTTTCATATCCACACAGTAAACATAGCTGTCCTTGGATCCGAAATAAACAAAATTCTTGTATGCATTGGGTCTACAGAATATCTCCCCGCCTGTTTTATATCTCCATAAAAGCTTTCCCCTCCCTGCATCAACTGCATATAAATAACCGTCCGAAGCGCCCGCGAATACCGTTCCCTTGAAAAAGAGTGCACTTGCAGCTATGTAATTGCCTGTTTTAAGTTTCCATATCTCTTTCCCTTTTTCAGCGTCCACGCAGTAAATGTAACCATCCCTAGCCCCGAAGTACACTCTCCCGTCCACGACATTCGATATTCCTCCAATACTTCCTCCATAACCTGTTCTCCACAGCCTTGAGAACTTCCCGATCTTTCTTACCTCGAACTCTTCAAGTTCCATGTCAAAATCAGAAAATCCAGTTTCTCCGAACTCCATGCTACCATCTTGCAATCTTCAATTCGTTCGTTCTTATATCAAAAACCCTCGATGCAGGACCTTCTATCCTTCCTGCATCAATCGCGAAATCCACTATTTTCTTGATCTGATCAGGAATGTCTTTCAAGGAAAAAACAGGGTTTTCCTCGGAAAGGTTCACGGAAGTTGTTATGAACAATATCCCCAGTGAACGGATGAAATCACAGAACTCATGTTTAGGGATCCGAATCCCCACTGAACCTTCCTTTGAAACCACAAAGGGAATTCGTTCCTTGGCATTGAGAATAATCGTGTAAGGTCCTGGCAGAAGGACTCCGACGAACTTCTCGTTCTCCTTCGTTATCTTCGTATGCTCTGATATCCATTCCCTTGAAGGGACTATCACAGAGAAGGGTTTTTCCTCCCCCCTGCCCTTTGCCTGGATTATTTTCTTTACACTCTCCCTGTTCTCGGCATTGCATCCTATCCCGTAGAGCGTGTCTGTAGGGTAGATGAATATTTTCCCCTCTAGGATCGCTTTCTTAACTTCCTCGCTTTTGAGCGCTTTCTTGAGCGTTATGGTTTTCATAATGATTTCTTAGAGAATAAGTTTATTTAAATTCCCCTCTTTTTGACAAGTGTCCTTAAAAATTTTTGCATTTTATTTAAAGCATGCATCATAAACAATTGATCGGGCTAGGGAAGTTTTTTCTGAAGTCCTTAAAAGATTACCCCTTACATTCATCATATATTTTTATGAAAAACTACTCCCATGCAGCTATCAGACGACTATTTTCCGGAAAAATATCCCATGATGTACTCGTCTTTGAGACGACATACTACTGTACGAAAAATTGTAGGGGGTGTTATATACCGAAGGAGAAGAGGAAAGAAAAAACAGTTATAGATGAAAAATTTTTGTTATCAACAATTAAACAGGCAAAAAAATTAGGGATAAGAAATTACGGATTCTTTGGCGGAGAACCCCTAAGTGAACATGCAATTCCGGTATCCCTGATGGCTGCAGATGAAAATCCGAACCTAACTTTTATTTATTGTACAAACGGGGAGTATGTTGCTGCTAACGATGTATCTTTCTTTAAAAATTACCCTAACATAGCCTTCTTTTTGAGCATAGACGGATTCGAGGAAACTAATGATAATATAAGAGGTAAAGGTTCTTATTCTTCAATAATCGAAGCGTCAAAAAAACTGAAACATATGCGAAGGGCCCAAAGTGCCTTCGTGACAATCAGGAAAGAAAACATCGATGAGGTTTTGTCCGAAGATTTCTTAAACCATCTGTTGGAAAGGGGATTCAACTATATTCAATGGGCAAAATATGAAAACAATGCCAATAATGGTGAAGAAGTGCCTAACGAAGAATTACATACTAAATTGAAGGGGTTCAGGGATAAAACCATGAAAATGCCAGTATTTCAGAATACTGATATTATGGGGGAATTTTTCTGCTTAGACCCAAAGAAATCTCAGAATAAGATTTACTTATCACTTGATGGGGATATGCGAATAGAAAGAGAGGATATGTCAGAAATCATCGGTAACTTAAATGAGAAAACCATGGAAGATATTTTATATAATAATTTGGAATGCTCTTAAAAAATATTCTCATCATCTCACAAAGCCCTTGTAAGTCTTCCTGTAGAGTTCAGAACTGGCGAGTTTCTTTGGGTTTCTCCTGTAGAGTTCGTGATCGAGCTCCCTTCCTGTCCTCTTCTCCCACTTCTGAATCGGTTCGCTGTATCTCTTCTGAACCTTTTCTCTATACCATTCAGGGATCACATTGAAGGCGCAGAACGGGATGATTGCCTCCGGCGTCAGGTAATGGATGCAGCAGCGCATAACACGGTTGATGTCGTAATTGTAAAGATCCATGAAATGCATCATCCCTATGAACAGGGACTTGTGGTGGAAGACCCCTAGCGCACGGTAATCGTGCTTCATCAAGGCGTTGTATATTATTTTACCCAGAGAGAAATCCTTGGGGGATTTTTTCTTGTCTATGAAGGAGTTCAGCTTGTAAAGCATCTTCGCTCCTACAACGTATTTGCTCTTCCCTTCTCGAAGTTCTTTCGCCTTCTCCTCAAGGTATTCGAACAAACCTTCAACATCAACGAACCTCGGAAGAGGTATCATTTTTCCCTCTTCCTCAAAAACGTAAGTAGCCATACCGCATGCGAAATGCGTTGATAGCGAATACTGCGGTTTTTTAACGAGCGACTCGACAAAATCGGTTATCGCCTTCACAGAGGGAACCGGATAGAAATCCTCCTTCCCTATCTCTCCATTGGTCTGTTCCTCTATTTTCTTGATGTTGTCCGGAATCGTTATTCTGAATTTCTCTATATCCTTTTTTGGCATTCTCCCTACCAAGGAGACGGGCTGGTAATTTACCCCGCGTATGACGTCCATGTTTTTGAAGCCGAACCTTATGATATCCCCTACTTCGTGATCGTTTACCGATTTTATTACAGTGGGAACTAGAACGATTCCCATCTGTCCTGCCTTCCTAGCATTCTCGAGAATGTAAGGGATCTCCCAGTGGTTCTTGGGGTTGGTTTTAGGTGTAACACCATCAAAGGAAAGGTAAACAGTATTCACCCCTGCTTCCCTGACCTTCTTAACGAATCCGGGATCCTGGGAGAAGCGAATTCCATTTGTGTTGTACTGAACATGATCCACCCCCTCGTTCTTTATCATCCGGATTATCTCTATCACGTCCTTCCTCATACTCGGTTCTCCGCCTGTTATCTGGACTGCGTTCCCGGGGACTGGCTTCTCTTTCACAAGGAGGCGAACACCCTTTCTCAATTCCTCCAGGCTCGGCTCGTAAACGTAACCAAGCTTTTTTGCAAGGAAAAAGCAGTACCAACAGGAAAGATCGCAGCGATTCGTAACGACAAGGTTTGCAAGCGCTGTGTGGGACTTATGTAAAGCACATAAACCGCAATCCTTTGGACAGACAAGTTTCTCCTTCTTAACGTTCGGGTTCGAAACACCTATGCCGTCGTAAGCGAATTTCTTCGCCTTCTTGTACATCCCGGAATCTCCCCAGTAGACATCCCTGAACTTACCGTGTTTCTCGCATTTCTTCTCTATCCAGACCTTTCCGTCTTTTTCAAAGATAGTGGCGTCTATAAGTTTAAGGCATTCGGGACATACAGATCTCGTTTGGGTTGGAAGTTCTCCTGGATACGAGCTCATACTATCATTTAAAAGTTTTAAAAAGTTTTAAATATTCAATTAATTATTAAAATTATAGGTTTATAAAATTAACTCAGGTGATAACATTCCTGATTCCAACGAAATCGAGGAGATCGAGAAAAAGATATTCAACACGTTTGGGGAAGTGGCGAAGTCGATCGGTTTTTCGCCCATCCACGGAAACATAATAGCAGCCCTGCTGGTTGGAGGAAGTTCTTTATCACTTCAAGACATTGCCAAGAGAACAGGATACTCTGTCTCCATGATCTCGCTGAGCCTTGATCTTCTGGAAATCCTCGGGATAATCAGAAAGGTAAAGAAACCGACAGACAGGAAATTGTATATAGAACTGGTGAGCGATCTCCTGGAATCTCTCAAAAGTATACTGCTGATGAGGATAAACAAGAACATTTCTGATTCCTTGCTCGAATATGAACAGAGCAGAAAGAAGCTGGGAAAACTCGAAGGAGATAACAAAAAAGACGTGCTGAAAGCGATAAATACCCTTGAAAGTCAGGTAAAACGTCTGAAAAGGTATGTTGATCTGCTGTCAGAAATAGGTTTACCTTGATTATTTCTTTCCTTTTTCAAAGAACACCATTACCAACCATACACCTGCTATTGCAATAACCAGGGTCAAGAAAACAAGTAGCCATGTCCATTCAGGAACTACCGGTGGTTCAGGGCACAGGTCTGGACAGGAACCTCCGCAATCTATCCCTTCTTCATCCCCGTCCTGTATCCTGTTTTCACAGGTGTAACCCGGCGTGCCCCCCATGGGACATCCCTCGTCCACTATACCATCGCAATCATCATCAATCTGGTTACAGCTCTCCTGTTTGGTGCCCGGGTAAGAGAATCTGTTATAGCAGGCGCACTTCGTTGCTTCTATCGAACTCTTCCCGTAAACGTTATCCACAGTTCCATCGCAGTCGTCGTCCTTTCCGTTGCACGTTTCGCTGCCTGGTCCAACCGAACCGATACATGCTCCCCATTCTCCGTTCGTGCACGTCCTGTCTCCTGATTGACATTCTCCTATATCCGAACCGCAAGACTTCTTCTCGTTTTCTATACATCCGCAGTTCACCCCGTCATCTATCTCCTCATCGCAGTCGTCATCTATGCTGTTGCACGTTTCACTTATATCCCCAGGTTGTGACTCTCCGTTGTAGCAGGCGCACTTCGTTGTCTCTACAGAGGTTTTTTCGTTTATGTTATCTATTACACCATCGCAGTCGTCGTCCTTTCCGTTGCATTTTTCATTTACTGGAGCCACGTAACCAACACACTCGCCCCAGCGACCACCAATACAAGTGTTGGTCCCGTTAGAACACTCTCCCACGTTGGATCCACAGGGCTTTTTATCGCCCTCAGTGCAGTTACAGTCTAAATCGTCATCTATCTGTTCATTACAGTCATCATCAATCCAGTTACACGTTTCGTTGATAGGGAAGCTTCCGTTGAAGCATTGGCATTTGGTTTCACCTACTGAAATCCCGCCAGCTATATTGTCTATAATACTGTCGCAGTCATCGTCCTTCCTGTTACACGTTTCGTTGATCGGGCCGACATAGCCAATACACTCTCCCCACTCACCACCAATACACGTGGCAGTCCCGTTAGAACATTCTCCTATGTTAGAGCCGCAGGGTTTCTTTTGACCATCTATACAACTGCAATCTATCCCGTCATCTATCTGTTCGTTACAGTCGTCATCCATTCCGTTGCATATTTCTTCAATTTCTCCGGGGTAGGCGTTTTCATCAAAACACTGGCATTTGGTTTCCAAAATCGAGCTCCCTCCGCCAACGTTATCTATCACAGCATCACAGTCATCATCCTTACCGTTACAACTTTCGTTGGACGGACCAACGTAACCAATACACTCTCCCCACTCACCGTTCGCATCACACGTTCTCGTTCCATTCGAACATTCTCCTATGTTCGAGCCGCAGGGCTTGGTATCCCCGAGAGCGCATACATAGGTTGTTTCAGAAATTTCGTTTGACCGGGAACTCAGTCCTGTCAGGTCAACGGTTACGATCTTGAAATAGTATGTCGTATCCTCTTGCAGATCCTTAACTTCGTGACTCGTATCGTAGCTATCATATATTGTTGTAGCTAAAGTGTCCTCAACAGGAATGAAATTCTGTGTTTCAGAATAGTGAACCTCGTAATGTGAGAAATCCATATCATTGTTTTCATTCCATTCAAGACCTACAGAACTCTTGGTTACGGACGTTGCAGGGTTGAGAATCGCAGGGGTTGGCGGGTTCTTGTCTATCTTGAACTCAATAGGATTTGAAAATCCCACGTGTTCAACCATGTCCTTCCCTGTACCGCACACCCAAGAATATTGGGATATTGTGTAGGGACTTGGTTTGTCATAGCTGTTGTAATCTGTGGGGCAGCTGCCCGGATTAGATGAGTATATCTTTAATTTATAGCTATTTGAGTTGCAGCCACTGCCCAGATCAGAGCACGCGACAAACGCATCAACATCAACATTATACCAGTTCTGAGGATTGCCTGTGACAGCTACTGTCGGTATTTGTTTGTCTATGTGGAAGGTATTGCTAATCTTTATTGATTCCTCGTTTCCTGCCTTGTCGTCGCTGTAGTAACAAGCCCTTTTCCTGCACGTTTGTCCTGAGGTACATGTCACGCTCCCTGACGTTCCTGTTGAGAAACCCGTGGTCCCGCATGCCCCATCATCATCTATGACTTTGTAATACGTTGAATCGCAGCCAGAGTTTGGATCATAACATGTCAGAGTGAAATCAACGTTCGTATTAGTCCATGATCTTCCGTTAGGACTTATGGAGGTCGTCGGAGCTGTCTTGTCAATCTTAATCTGTCTTGATTTGACAGGGGATTCCTCGTTTCCTGCATTGTCTGTGGAGCGGTATCTTACGTAACTGGTCCCCTCGTAAGAAACAGTGAAGGGAGAAGAATAACTGTTTGCAGGGGAACAGGTATTGCTCGTATCTATGCAGTAATCAGTGGAATCACAACCACTTCCGGTATCTGAACAGCTCAGTGTGACATCGACATCTGATCTGTAAAAGCCACCACTACCCATGGTTCCTGAAAGACTGATGGATGTGAATGGTTCTGTCTTGTCTATATTGAATATGTTGCTCTTCTTCGTTGTCTCCACGTTGCCAGCGTTATCCTCGCTGTAGTAACAAACCCTTTTCCTGCACGTTTGTCCTGAGGGACACGTCACTGTTCCCGATGTTCCTGTTGAGAAGCCTGTGGTCCCGCACGAGGCATCATGATTTATGACCTTGTAATAAGTTGTCTTACAACCGGAGTCGGCATCCGTACAGGTTAAAGTGAAGCCGACGTTCGTATTAGTCCATGATCTTCCGTTAGGACTTATGGTTGTTACAGGGGGGTTGGCATCTTCTATATCGCAGGATATGCTTATGTATGTCACTCCATGCGTATCGTGACCTACTATTTTCAGGGTATTGGATGTCCCGAGATCAAGACCTGTTTTTGTAAACGTATACTCCTTCTCACCACAGTATGTGCAGTAATTCTGAGCTGAAACCAGCGAAATGTTTAACAAAACCACCAAAGCAATGAACAATATAATTTTCTTCATAACCTCTTCCTCATCTTTATTTATTACATCTAATTTTACTTATATTCCTCCCTTCAAGGCGAATAGTAGTTCCAGTTCTGCTTCTGCCTTCTGTAATGCTGGAGCGTCCAGTATCTCGGTTTGGTGTTCGTGTTTGGCTGGTCGTTCCAGAATATCTTAACCTTGTTACCCTGTCCTCCATTCCAGTCAACAACTATCACTTCCTCTCTGTAGTCACCGAGGATGTCGGCAGCGTAAACCCTCATGGCCTCCATATTGACTGCCTTCTCAAAGGTTCCTGTTGGAGCATCGAGTATTGCTATCCCTCCGTATTCGTGCCTCTCCTTTCCAACTATCTCTTCCCTAGCGTTTCCATCCCAGTCAATCCTCACGATCTCTTCAGCCCCGCGGGTGGTCCACCAGGCAGGCCTTCCAGGTGAGTCGTAAAGGTAGTATTTGTTAATCACTGCTCCCTGGGCATCGTGGACCCAGGGACATTCCTCGTATTGATCTACCTGTGGCCTAGGACAGGTTCCGTCACTGGCTGAAGAACGGCAGAAGATCTCCAGGCCAGCTCTCCCTGTTCTGAAATTCCCAACTGCGACTTTATCAGGATCTTCCCAGTCCCATGGATTTAACGGAGCCATTACGATTCGGTCTTTGTTAACAACGATCGTCCGCGAGTCAGGACCGGCTGTCTCTGCAAGTATGACCTCAAGAGGATTGGTGGCGCTGACGAAGGAGACCTTGTCTGTTTCCACTTCCGATTCTCCAGCTGCTCCGGAATCCGTTACGGTTATGGTGTGTTTTAATTTTCCCGAATAAGAGTAGGAGTGATCATGATAGCTTCCTGGAATATCAACAACATTGTGATCTACTGCCACCATATCGATAGTGTAGGTTCCTGTCTGTTGGTATGTGTGAAAAGCCTGTTTGGGGGTTCCTGAAGAAGTAAAACCGTAATCAGGTTTACGTTTTGCCTTTCCGTCGTCCCAGTAGAACCAATATACAATTTCATCATTATCCGCATCAGTCGACACGATTCTAAATGGACCACAGTTTTGACCTTTAACGCAGGTTGATGGCGGTGTGGAATCAAAAGTGGGCTTTGTGGGTTTTCTGTTCCCGGTGTCAGGATGTTCGTTAACTTTTA
>CAYFWU010000020.1:0-19557 GCA_964347025.1 uncultured archaeon
AGCATTGTCAACAACCGGATATACTTCGGTTCTGAGGATGGGAATCTTTACTGCTTGGACAGTGAAGGAAAGGAAATCTGGAGACACCACTTCGGCAAGGGAGGTTCATATGACGCTCCTTCCATGTACAACGGCATGCTGATAGCGTGCTCCATGGACTGCTACATGCACGTCTTAGATCCTGATACAGGGGAGGATATATGGAGGTTCGCGACAAGCACGAAAACGCCTTCAGTGGGTCCCCCACCGCACGAGCAGTTTGAGATTATCGTCAAGAAGGAGAGCTCGGGAGAAGAGGTAGTTTCACAGGAAAAGTACAAGTCAAAAGACACAGAGGAAATAAATCTTTCTGATTATCACATAACGAGCGAGTATTCGAGTGAGAGCGAGTACAAACAAAAATCAGATTATGATGCATCCTTCGTCATGTTCGAGGGAATTATGGAGGGAGAGGATATATGGACATCGGATTTGAAGGATTTGAAACCGCAGACTTTGATGCAGAAATAGAGGATGTCGAGGTCAAAAAGGTCGGAAAGTTCGATAGGGTTTGGAGGGCAACCCATGGAGGCAGCATAACCCAGAGTTTGCTACACAGGAATGTTTTCTATTTCTCTGCCGCGGATTCTTTTGTCTACGCCTTGGATGCGTATACAGGAAAAGAGATATGGAGGTTCAAAGGCGGCGACGTTTTTATGTGTACACTCGGGATGCACAAAGAGAAATTGTATACAGGGTCGTATGACGGGTATTTTTACTGTTTAGACAAGGATAAAGGCGAGGTCATATGGAAATTCAAGACAGGAGGAAAGGTTGGAAGCGGGCCCACTTTTGCGGACGACACGGTCTACTTCTGCTCGAAGGATAATTTTGTATATGCCATTAATGTTGAAACAGGGGAAGAGAAATGGAGGTTTCGGGCCGGAGACGAGATGATGTGCGTCCCGGAAGTTTTCAAGGAAAAATTGTTTGTGACGTGTTTCGATGGGAATCTCTATTGCATTGACAGAACTAATGGAGAAGAGATATGGAGATTCAAGAGCGGAGCTGAAGCGCACAACGATGTTGATTTGCTTGTCCATAAAGGAATGATATTCTTCGCTTCTTTTGACGGGAACCTTTATGCCGTCGATGTTGAAACTGGAAAGGAAGTATGGAGATACCGGGCAGCGAAGTTCGGCTGCGGTAATGCTCCTGTTGAACATAATGATATTTTGTATTACGGGACGAGGGATGGTTACCTTGTTGCGTTAACACTTGAAGGCAAAGAGATATGGAAGTTCAAAACGGGCGGACTAATCGAAGGTCTCCCGGTCATACATAACAATAGGATTTACATAGGGTCAGAGGACACTTTCATGTACGTTCTTGATATGGACGGAAAGGAAATGTGGCGTTTCAAAACAGATGGTTACATATACGACACCCCGAAAATAAAGGACAATCTTGTCATATTCGGTTCCTGGGATTGTCACGTATACGCGATAGACGTAAACACTCACAAGGAGGTGTGGAGGGCGAACGCGAGTACGCTTGTCCCTGCAAAAATCCCACCATCCGGGGCTGAATTCGAGATTCAGGTCAAAAAATCAGAAATATCCGAAGAAGTTAGAAAGAAAGAAAAGTACAAAGAAAAGAAAGAGGACAGCATTTCGCTTTCCGATTACCACATAACTAGCGAATATTCAACAGAAAGTGAATACAAACAGAAGAGTGATTATGATACGAACTTCGTAATATTCGAAGGAATTATGGAGGTTGAAGAATTATGGACATCGGGTTCGAAGGATTTGAAACCTCAGATTTTGAGGCAGAGATAGAGGATGTTGAAGTCAAACAGACCAGGAAGTTCGACAGGATGTGGAGAGTGGAAGGAGAGGGAGGAAGCGTGCACTGTGTTCCTATAATAAGTGACGGAATAATGTATTTCGGAAGTGCTGACAACTACGTATACGCTATTGATGTTAAAACGCAAAAGGTGGTCTGGAAGTTTAAAACGAGCGGAAAGATTTTTTATGAATTCGCTTTGGTTAACGGGATATTATACTTAGGGAATTACGATGGTAACTTCTACGCTATGAATTCCAAGACAGGCCAACTGATCTGGAGGTTCCGTGCGGGAGATCAGATACTGAGCGTTCCTTCAGTCTACAATGATATGGTTTTCTTTGCTTCGAAGGATGGGAATCTTTACTGTCTGAACAAAAACACGGGAGATGAAATATGGAGATTCAAGACAGGAGATGAGATAGCATCTTCGCCAATACTTTATGAAAAGAATTTAATATTCGGCTCGCTTGATAAGAACCTCTACTGTGTTGATGCTGAAACCGGGAAGGAGGTTTGGAGATTCAAGACAGGAGGGGAGATAGTCAGTGATTCCCCTTTCCTAGCGAAGGAAGGAGTGATATACTTCTCTTCATTTGACAACTATCTTTACGCTGTTGACATCTCGAGCGGAAAGGAAGTCTGGAGGTTCAGGACAGGTAAATACGGCAATTCATTCGGTCCAAGCATTCATAATGGCGTGATTTACCATGGCTCTAGGGATGGGATACTATTCGCTGTTGATTCCGCAACAGGGAAGGAAATCTGGAGATTCAGAGCAGGTGGTATGTTTTCCACCGGCGTTCTTGTGTACCAAGACAGGTTATATTTCGGTTCAGAGGACAAGAACCTGTACTGTTTTGATTTGAACGGGAAAGAAGTTTGGAGATTTCAGGCAAGTGGTCCTTTTTATTCAAAGCCCGTTGTTTACGAAAATGTTCTGTACATGGGTTCATGGGATTGCCATGTATACGCTCTTGATCTGGACACAGGAGAGGAAATCTGGAGATTTGCGACTAACAGCCTCGTTCAGTGTAAAGCTCCAACAGCATACGATATGTTCAAGATAGAGGTTGTAAAGTCGGATGTGTCTGAAGAGGCGAAGGCAGAGGAGAAATACAAAAAGAAGAAGGAAGAGACAGTCTCTCTTTCTGACTACCACGTCACCAGCGAGTACGAGATGGATAGCGGGTACAAACAAAAGTCAGAATACGACACGAGTTTCGTTATGTTTGAAGGAATTATGGAGGGAGAGGATATATGGACATCGGATTCCAAGGTTTTGAGACCACAGACTTTGATGTCGAATTAGAGGACCTGGAAGTCAAGAGAACCAAGAAGTTTGACCGCATGTGGGAGGTAGGATTCGGAGGTAGCATGGACAACGGTGTTACACTAATAAATGGAATAATATATTTCGGTGCGATGGATTTTTACGTTTATGCTGTTGATGCCAAGACAGGAAAGGAGGTATGGAGATTCAAGACAGGAGACGGCATCTGTGAGAGCACACCCGCTGTTTCAGGCGGAGTTCTTTACGTAGGTTCTTTCGATCACAAACTCTACGCTCTGGATGCAAAAACAGGAGAATTTAAATGGTCATTCAAGACAGGAGGGAAGATAGATATTTCACCTAGCGTTTCCGAAGGTATGGTTTTCATAGGATCTAGGGACGGAAACCTTTACGCCATTCAAACGTCTGACGGAAAGGAGGCCTGGAGGTTCAAGACAGGGGATGAGATAGCATCCGCTCCTACAGTTTACGAAAATTTCGTGTTCACAGGATCTTTTGACAAGAATTTCTACTGCCTTGACAAGGAGACAGGCAAAGAGATCTGGCGTTTTCAGACAGGAGGAGAGGTACACAATGACAGACCACTCCTTGTAATGAAAGAAAGGATTTATTTCACGTCCTTTGACAACTACCTTTACTGCGTTGATATTCAAACAGGCAGGGAGATATGGAGATTCAAAACAGGTAAATTCGGAAATGCAGGTAGCCCGGTTTATCGTGAAGGAATCATATATCACGGTTCAAGGGACGGAATATTCTATGCAATAGAAGCGGAAACAGGAAAGGAAGTATGGAGGTTTCGTATAGATGGGGAGGAGGCAATAGATGTGATACCTTTGATATACAAGGACAGGATATATTTCGGAGCAGGAGATTCGAATTTCTACTGCCTCACAATGGATGGAAAAGAGATATGGAGATTCAAGGCATCCGCCAACATATACAGTTCTGCAGTTGTTTTGGACAATGTAATATTCTTTTCCTCTATGGACTGCCATGTCTACGCCCTGGATGCGGACACGGGTGAAGAGGTTTGGAGGTTCGCTACCTCCACCCTAACGATATCGCCCTTACCACCACCATACGAATCTTTCAAGCTCGAGGTCAGCAAATCGGGCGTATCCGAAGAGGTGAAAACCAAAGAGAAATATAAGAAAAAGAAGGAGGAGACAGTTTCTTTAAGCGATTATCACGTTGAGAGCGAATACCACATGGAGAGTGATTACAAACAGAAAGGAGAATACGATACAAGTTTCGTTATTTTCGAAGGAATAATGGAGGTCGAAAAGATATGGACATCGGGTTCGAAGGATTTGAAACCTCAGATTTTGAGGCAGAGATAGAGGATGTTGAAGTTAAGAAAATAAGAAGGTTCGACAGGATGTTCATGGTAGGCAAAGGAGGAAGCATAGATACAGTCCCCTTCATAGAAGGGGGAATTGCCTATTTTGGGGAGGCGAACGGATACGTTTATGCCGTTAGAATAGATACCGGAGAAACTGTCTGGAGATTCAAAACAGATGATGGGATATTCGGTTCTTGTCCCATTGTAAAGAACGGGAAGCTGTACATAGGCAGTTATGATTATTACATGTACTGCTTGGATACGAAAACAGGAAAGATGATATGGAGGTTTCGTACGGGCAATAAGATATTCGGTTCTCCAAATGTTTCGAATGGTATTGTATTTTTTGGCTCCATTGATGGTTATGTTTATGCTCTGGATGCAGAGAACGGAAAAGAGGTATGGAGATTCAAAACAGGTGAAATAGTAGGGTCTTGTCCTGTAATATGGGAAGGAAGGATTTACATAGGGTCACACGATTCTAACATGTACTGTCTTGATGTTAAAACTGGAGAAGAAGTATGGAGATTCAAAACAGGTGGAGAGGTAATGAATTGTCTGCCGTTGGCGATTAGAAATGGGGTTTTGTATTTCGGAAGTTTTGATAATTTCCTTTACGCTGTGGACGCGGAAACAGGGAAGGAGTTGTGGAGGTTCAAGACAGGTGAATATGGCAACTCCGGCGTACCTGTAATACACAAAAATGTCATATATTTTGTTGCAAGGGAAGGGATACTTTACGCTCTAACCCTTGAAGGTAAAGAGATATGGAGATACAGAACTTCGGGAGCTTCCACTTGGCAAAAGCCACAAATATCGGATAAGGGGATGTTCATTATCAGCGAAGATGGTTTCCTTTACCTGATAGATCTCGAAGGTCATGAAGTCTGGAAAAAGAGCATAAACAAAGTTATGGTCCCGCCCGTTCTCCATGAAGACAGAGTTTTTGTTGCTTCCTGGGATTGTAATTTTTACTCATATGACTTGGAAGGGAACGAACTATGGAGAGTTCCCACTTCAACCAATGAACAGTCTGTCTTCCCGCCTGCCCATGACTCTTTCAAAATGGAGATAAAGAAAGAAAGCCACATAGAGGAAGAAGTAGGTGAAGAGAGATACAAATCCAAGAAGAAAGAAGAAACTGTTTCATTATCAGATTACCAGATAACTTCAGAATACTCCACTGAGAGTGAATATAAACAGAAATCAGACTACGATGTAGATTTCGTGATGTTTGAGGAAGTTCTAAGTCTCAATCCTGATCTGATCCAGGAAAACCAATTGGTTTTCCAAAGAAGAGTTTGACCTTCTTTTTCTTTAAATATAAGCAAACAAAACTAAACTTTAAAACAAGGTGTTGCCTATGACGAAGGAAGATATCCGGAAGAGAAGGTTGAAAGATCTAGTCGAAGAACTAGATGACTTTAGGGGTAGGCATACCGAACTGGTTTCCGTGTACATTCCTTCTGGATACAACCTGAACAAGGTTGTGGAGCAGATCAGAAACGAGCAATCCACCGCCCAGAACATAAAATCTAAAACAGTTAAGAAGAACGTTATGTCTGCGCTCGAAAGGATTCTTCAACATCTGAAGTTGTACAAAAAAACTCCTGAAAATGGTTTAGTGATATTCTCAGGAAACATCTCGGAGAGGGAGGGAGTCGCGGACATCGAGATCTTCGCTCTGGAACCTCCCGAACCCATGAAGCAGAAACTCTACTGGTGTGACCAGAAATTCGTGCTGGACCCTTTGAAGGATATGATAAGGGAGAAGGAGGTTTATGGACTTGTCGTCATCGACAAGTCAGAGGCGGAGATCGGGATACTTCAGGGGAAGAAGGTGAAGTCCCTGAAACATCTGGATTCCCTTGTCCCAGGGAAGACGGATAAGGGTGGATGGTCTCAGGCGAGGTACGCTCGCGTTCGCGAGGGTTTACTCCATGACTTCATGAAGAAAGTCGGAGACATCGCTTCCCAGCAGTTCAGCGAGCTCAAGGATCTGCAGGGTGTTATAATAGGAGGGCCTGGCCCTGTAAAGGACAAATTCGTCGAGGGGAAATTCATCAGGTACGATTTTCAGAAGAAAGTGATCTCGGTTGTGGACACGTCCTACACCGGTGAGTACGGTCTGGAAGAGGCTGTAAACAGATCCGAGGAGGCACTGAAGGAAGCTTCAATAATGAAGGAGAAAAAGTTGCTGGCGAGATTCTTTGATGAACTTGGAAAGGACTCAGGCCTCGCAATCTATGGACTGGAAGAGGTTGTCAAGTCCCTGAAATCAGGAAGTGTTGAGATCCTTTTGATTTCAGAACACTTAGATTGGGTAAAGGCAAGGGTAAAATGCCCTAAATGCGGAGAGGAAAGTGATATGATAATGACGAGAAAACAGGTGGAAGGAAAGAAATGCAAGAAATGCAAAGAGCTTTACGAAATCCTTGCCGAGAAGGATCTGACTGATGAGATTATAAAGCTGGCGGAGGAAATGGGAACAGAGGTAGAAATGGTTTCCAGTGAAACCAAGGAAGGGAATCAGTTGAAGGAGATGGGCGGCATCGGAGGGATATTAAGGTACAAAACTTAGTCTTTTTCTGAAAACTCTCAAAACGATTATAGGAATTGCAATTCCTATGAGCGCCCCTGCAAATATATCAATTGGATAGTGTACCCCGAGGAAGTATCTTGAAAGGGCAACAGCGATCGCTATTACAAACAGGATCAAAAATTTCCTTTTTCTGAAGACCAAGAATATCGAGGTGAATACACAGAATATCACGGCTGAATGTCCCGATGGGAAGGAATGGTCTTCCATACAGTAGGGATTGCAGTCCGGTTGATTCTCTGTGCATGGTATGCATGGTCTTCCCAATGGAATCACATACTTCAATGCAAAAGCTACGCCTGCAGTTAACCAAAGACTTATTATAAAAATTATCAGGCCCCTCTTAACAAAGTTCTTTGTTGCCAGAGAAACCCTCTTTCTGACCAAAAAATACGCAACAATCAAAACCCCTGTGAATACCAACCAAAATTCAGGCGTTCCTATCAGGGTTATCAGATACCAAATTTCCATAGACATAATTTTGTTTTATCAGATTAAAAAGAGTTACATCACTGTTGGCTTTCGAGGGAAACTGATTTAACTTCAACAGACTCCTTCACATCGGTGTCCCTGAATGATTTCCTGAAGAGAACCAACCTTTTCTTCGGACCGGGAACCGATCCCTCGATGAGAACATGATCTTTCTTGACATCTCCATACCCCAGAAAACCGCCCTTTATTTTCAGACCTTCCTTACCGATCTTGACCACCCTCTTGTTGAACTCTGTTCTGTTATGCAGGCCCATCTGGCCTGCCATTGGAACCTTACCGGGCAGCACCCTTCCGGGGGTTACAGGACCCAAGGTTCCCACATGCCTTCTCTTCCCTTTGTTCTTTCTGCTCCTTATTGTCACTCCGAACCTCTTAACAACACCCTGGAATCCTTTCCCCTTGGTTACGGATTTTACGTCAACATATTCTCCTTCGGAAAAAACCTCGGATATGTCTATCTCCTTCCCCAGTTTCTCTTTCGCGTAATTCCACTTGTTCTCCAGGGTTCCGGAAAGATCTATTTCGAATACCTCTGGCTTTTTCTTCCCAAACCCTTCCCTGGGCTGGGTGTGAACAAGCAGGCGTATGTCAGCAATCTTATCGAGCTGCCCTTCGAACTTTGAAAGTTCCGAGCCCTTCTTTTTTGGTACATCCAACTTCCTCAGTAAATCCTTTTTCAGGTCCTGTGTCCATACCATCCCGTAGGTCTCGTAACCGGAATGTGGTTTTCTGTAAAGTTTTATACCAAAAACAAACAACGGCGGGCAATCAATAACCGAGACCGCCTTTGCCAGATCCTGGCCCTGTGTGTGACTCCCCTTTCTGTTGTCAATGAAAACTATGTTGGTCATACCGGCCTTGTACCCACCAAACTCCAGGGGTTTGACATCTTTCATTCTTGAAGCTATCCTTTCCAGTTCTTTCGAGTGTTTTAGCCTGGGGTATATTCTCCTTGCTCTCTTCCTCGGCCAGTATGCTCGTGAACCTGCCTTAGGTTTGTGTCCTTTCGCCATAAATGATCACTTAAACTCTTCTTCCTCCCCTTCCGCCCGGTTTCCTTGTGGTGTCATGTGGAATGGGGGTGGAATCTTCTATCCTCCCGATTCTCAGTCCAGTCCTGACCAGCGCGCGAATCGCAGGCTGAGCTCCGGGACCTGGTATCTTCTTTTTGTGCCCTCCCTGGGCGCGTATCTTCAAATGGACTCCTATCAAACCCTTGCTCATGGCTTCTTCCGCGACTTTTTTCGCTCCTTTCATGGCAGGGAATGGAGAACCCTTATCCTTGTCTCTGCTCGTGATCATACCTCCGGAACAGCGGGCAATGGTCTCCGCTCCCGTGAGGTCTGTGATATGGATTATCGTATTGTTGACAGAAGAGTATATGTGAGCGATCCCCCATTTGTTATCTTCCCTCATGTTATCAAACCTTTTTGCCTCCCTTTAACTTTATGAGTTTCTCATTTTCAACAGGAACTATGTAAGAGGGGAAAATCATTTTCCTGTTGCCCATGTAAATATTTCCGTGGGTTATCTTCTGTCTCGCATGCCTTATAGTATCAGCAAAACCCTTTTTTAAAACAAGCGTCTGGAGTCTTCGGTTGAGAATGTCCGTGACGTTAAGGGCAAGAACGTTTTCCAAACCTTGGCCCCTTTGAAGGAGACCCAGTCCGACCAGCTTGTCCAACAAAATCTTTGTTTCATCCTCATCCTTTATTGCGATCAGATCTCTCGCCCTCCTTCTGAACTCCCTAACTATCGCTTCTGCTATCCATATCTCTCTTTTTCTTTTTAGACCGAATTCCCTGAGTATCTTCTTTTCCTCTTCTATTCTGCTAGAGTCCCAGGGTCTTTTCGGTTTCTTGTATCTCCTTCTTAACTTTCTCATATCATCACTTTCCGCTCTTCGCCGCCTTTTTTGCTCTGGCAGTCCTCGAAACACCAACTACTTTACCCTTTCTGAATGAACCTCTCGTTCTTTGACCGCGTACAGGCAACTCCATAATGTGTCTCATACCTCTGTAGGATTTAACTTTCTTCATTTTACCTAAATCCATCTTTTGCGTTAGTTCGAGGTTTGATGTAACTATATGCTTATCCATTCCTGAATCCGGATCTTTCCTTCTGTTGAAGAACCATGATGGTATGTTGTGTTTTCCGGGATTGGCTATCATGTTTTCGAGGTTTTTAAGTTCAGTTTCCGAAAGATCCCCGACTTCCTTGTTTTCAAAACCGAATATTTTTGCAATGGCATGTGCATACGCGAAAGAGACTCCTTTAACCTGGCGTATGGCGACTTCTACCCTTTTCGATCCGTCGATGTTGGTTTCACCGAACCTTATAATTTTCTTGACCTCTTTCTTGGGCTCGTCCCTCTCAGGTTTCTCTGAAGGCCTTTCTTTATGTTTTTCTTTTCGCCCTTCCTTCTTCTCAACGGGCTTTCCTGTATGCTCTTCCGCTTTCGTTTTCTTGGCCATAGTATACCTATATAGGTAGTAACTATTTAAATAATTATTTAAAAAAGACAAAAAGAATATAAATTAACAAACCAAAAAAAGAAAATAACTTTAAAATGGTTGTTAAACGAAAGCTTTATAAATATAACAGTGTTATAAATTTACTAAAAAGATTTACATTTAAATATAATGGGGAGTTGGTGTCATGAAAAAAATCTTTGTTGGATTTGGAATTATTTTGAGTTTGTTCATTTTTATGAATATGGCAGGGGCCGCGATAACGCCGAGCCTTAGCATTGTTCTTTCCTCGCAAACCCCCTATCCTGTGGAGCCCGGGGGTATTGTTACTATAGAGGTTGAGTTGCAGAACACAGGACTGAGCGAGGCAAGTAACATAGTCTTGAAGATAGAGCCTGCGGATCCGTTCACACTGGTATCAGGGGAAAAGGAGACCAAGACCTTTACCAAGATAGAGGCCTCTGACAGCGTCAAGACAACATACAAATTATATGTTGACAAAGAGGCTGTTTCGAATGATTACGAGGTGGATTTCAGATTTTATTCAGTGGGTGACCCGAGTGTAACAGTCGTTCAGAGCGTTCTGGTTGCTGTTCAGGGTTCTCCTAAACTCGTGCTTGGCTCCATTACCAGTCAACCAGAGGAGATAGAACCCGGAGACACGATAAGATTAGAGGTGGACTTAAGAAACGTGGGAACCGGAGGAGTTCACTACATGGAGGCTGTGCTCAATTCAAGCTCAGCATACATAGTTCCTGTCTTGGCCGGAGGCTCTTACTACATGGGTGAACTGGATGCAGGCTCGAGTAAAAAAGCGCTTTTTGACATAAGCATAGATAACGAAGCGGAATACGGGACGTATTCCGCGACATTAAAGCTTACCTACAGGGATGACACAAACACGCTACAGACAACCACGTTCAGTTTGGGTATCCCTATCAAAGGAAAACCTGTAATAGAGGTTTTGAGTGCGAAGATTGACAATTCCGACCTGAAGGTGGACATCGAAAACATAGGAACAGGAAACGCCAAAGCCCTTAAGATATCGCTCGTTCAGGGCGGTGAAGTAAAGGATTCGGCAATAGCGAATGAATTGAAACCAACCAAACACAAAACCCTTCGCTTCAAAGGATTCGTTTACGGGGAAGCCGCCATTAACATAACCTATCTTGATGAGAGCAATCATGAATTCACAAATGAAATACCCATCTCGATAAAGCAGTCAGTGTACGCAGAAGACCAGGGACAGGGAGGAGTTTCGCCCACGATAACAGCTATTCTGATCGTGATAGTGGTTCTGGAAACATTCTATGTATGGAGAATCAGGAAAAAGAAAAAGTAAGTTTTTTTCGCTAGCTCACAGTCGTTAGTAGAGTGATGTTATGAAAAAGAATATAATCTTTGAACTTCAGGATGTTTGCAAGGTTTACGAAATGAAAGGAGTGGAAACCCACGCCCTGAGGGGGGCGACAGTGAAAGTCAAGAAGGGTGAATACGTCGCAATCCTCGGACCCTCAGGCTCTGGCAAATCTACATTAATGCACATAATGGGTTGTCTGGATACCCCAACCAAGGGAAGGGTGTTCGTTGAGGGAAGAGAGGTCTCAGAACTCAGCGATGATGAACTAGCGAAGATAAGAAGGGAGAAGATAGGTTTTGTCTTCCAGGCCTACAACTTAATACCCGGTTTAACAGCCCTTGAGAACGTCGCGCTACCCATGAGGTTCAGTGGACACGGGAGGGGAGAATCCCAAAAAAAGGCGAAGGAATTTTTAAGAAAGGTAGGCCTTGAAAAAAGGATGGATCACAAACCCAACGAGCTCTCCGGAGGCGAACAGCAGAGGGTTGCTATCGCTAGGTCGCTTTCGAACGACCCTGACGCGATCCTTGCGGATGAACCGACCGGGAATTTGGATACAAATTCAGGGAAGGAGATTTTCGAACTCCTCGAAAGCCTTCACAGGAAAACAGGAAAAACCATAATCGTTGTTACGCATGACATAAACCTCGCGAAGCGGGCGCACAGAGAAATCAAGATAATAGACGGAAAGATAACCAAATAATAGTTATGCTTGATCTAGCTTTAAAGGATTTGAAAGAACACAAGGTTCGAACTATATTGACAGCTCTGGGAATATTCATAGCGATAACCGCGATAGTTTCTCTAGGTTCCATATCCGCCGGGGTAAACGAGCTCGTGACATCTGCTACAGGAACGATAGGTTCTGATACAATTTTCGTAATGAAAACATTCGATTTTTCCGAGATGTCAGGCCCTCCCACGGCATGGCAGATAGAGGATATAGAGGCAGAGGATGTAGAAGCCATAAGGTCCATTTCAGGGGTCGAACGAGTGGTTCCCATAATAGCGAGGCAATTCGGAGGGTTCTTCGAGGTTGATGCCATTGATATGAACGATGTTGATATCTTTGGAGGAGTGGATCTGGAATTCAAGGAAGGAATGTGGCCTGATAATGATGATGAGGGAGCTGCCCTTGGTTATCTGGTAGCGAACATGCTCGATGTGGTCGTGGGCGATTACATAACCCTGAACGAAAAGGAAGTTGAGGTTCTCGGCATATTTGAGGAGGGGTCAGGAGCTTACGACCTCGTTGTACTCATACCTTACGATTACGGGGATGAGATATACGAAACTGAGGGAGGAGCGACCCAAATAATGATAGAGCCTCAGGACGTATCGATGGTTCAGGAAATAAAGCAAACCATAGAGGATGAACATGACGATCTGGATGCGATGACAATGGAAGACGCGCTTTCAATGATGGAGGAGGTGACAGGAACGCTAAACATAATGACCCTTGGGATAGGATTTGTTGCCTCAATCGTGGCAGCCATAGGAATAATCATCACAATGTACACATCCGTTCTCGAGCGAAGGAGACAGTTAGGAATAATGAAAGCAGTGGGAGCTTTGAGAAGAACAATCCTTGTGCAGATACTTCAAGAGGGTCTTTTAATCTCCGTTTTGAGCAGTTTGGTGGCTGTCGGGGTATCTTTCTTTTTTGTCGATATGTTAAACAATGTTTTGCTGGGAGGTTCAAACCTTGCGGTCATAACACCTTTGTTGGCGGTAGGAGCGGTATCCTACGGCATAATACTTACAGTCTTTTCAAGCCTTTATCCTGCATGGATTGCTGTTAAAACGGATCCGATAAAGGCGATAAGAGAAGGATAATATGATGTGGGAAGCAATGTTAAGGGAGTTTGGAAGGCATAAGCTAAGAACAGTTCTGACCATGCTTGGGGTTATGGTAGGGATATTCCTTGTCACTAGCGTTTCCTCCTTTTCCGAAGGTATAACCTATTACGTTAACGATCAGATAGCGGTTACTTCGGGCTTGATTACCGTGGTTGAGAAGGGGGTTTTCGGTTTCATGATACAGATGAGCGAGATAGATCAGGACTTAATAGCGGACGTTGAAAGCATATCCGGGGTTGAAAAGGTCGCCCCTATATTGTTCGCTACCCTTGATGGTGTTGGAACAGTTACGGGAACAACAATCGAAAGCGAGGACATAATAAGGGGGATAAACATCGAGATCAAAGAAGGAAGAGATTATGAAGAAGGACAGAGGGAGATAGTTTTGGGATACACTTACGCTGAAAGGAACGATTATGTTGTTGGGGACACGATAAAAATCGAAGAGGTTGAATTTGAGGTAGTGGGCATTCTAGAAGAGACGGGAAGGGACGATTTCGATAACTCCGTTGCTATGTCACTGAGTGATCTTCAGGAACTCGCTGATAAAGAAGGCATAATATCGATTATGATGATCCAGCCGCTAACCCCAGCAGATGCGGATTTCATAGAACAGGTAATAAACGACGACTTCGACGATCTCTCGGCTGCAACGGATAAGAGCATAATGAATTCTGTTGGCGAGATGACGAGCCAGTTGAACCTCATGACCTTCGCCCTCGGGAGCATCGCTGCCCTGATTTCAGGGATAGTGATAATGAATGTTATGATCATTTCTGTCAGGGAAAGAAGGAGGGATATAGGGACTATGAAGGCGATAGGAGCGACCAACAGGCAGATCCTGTTAACCATCTTATTGGAGGCCGTAACCATAAGCGTTGGGGGCGCGGTTGTAGGCGTGATGCTTAGCTTTGGCGGCGCCACCTACCTAAACACACTTCTTTTGCAGCCCATAGCATTGGTGACACCAAGATTGATAATACAGGGGATACTCTTCGCCGCCTTTATAGGAATTATTTCTGGGATTCTTCCTGCGAGGCAGGCTGCAAAGTTAAGTCCGATCGAGGCTCTCAGGTACGAGTAATTTCATATTCTGGTTCTGGTAAATTATTATTATGGTTAAAAAACCCAGACTTGAAAGGGAAATCCGTCTTTGGCAGGCCGTGCTGATGGGCGTGGGGATAATCCTGGGAGCTGGAATATACGTTCTGATAGGCAAGGCGGCCTCGCTCGCTGGAAACGCTGTCTGGCTTTCCTTCCTCCTATCCGCCCTTGTTGCAATTTTTACTGGCCTGAGTTATGCTGAATTAAGTTCCATCTTCCCTAAGGCAGGGGCAGAATACGTATACACAAAACACGCCTTCGGGAGAAGGATCGCTTTTGTTATTGGTTGGCTGCTCGTTATAAGCGGTTTCGTTTTTGTCGCTACCGTCTCATTTGGTTTTGCAGGCTATTTCCAGAACCTCTTTGGGACTCCCTATCTTTTGACGGCGATCGTCCTGATACTCCTGCTTTCCTTTGTGATCTTTTACGGCATAAAGGAATCTGTTTGGTTGGCGGTTGTCTTCACCCTTATAGAGGCCTCTGGCCTGATCATAATAATAGCAATGGGTCTCCCGTATCTAGGGAGCGTTAACTATTTCGAATTCCCTTCGCTGGCTGGGATCTTTCAGGGAGCTGCCCTTATCTTTTTCGCGTACATAGGATTTGAACAAATAACGAGACTCTCGGAGGAAACCAAGAAACCCGACATAAACATACCTCGTTCTTTGCTTTTGGCGATAGCGATAACCACCGTCCTTTACATACTTGTTGCTCTATCTGCAGTCTCCGTTCTTGATTGGCGTTCGCTAGGGAGTTCTTCCGCTCCCCTGGCAGATGTCGCTTCCCAGGCCTTTGGCCCGAACGCCTTCATTCTCCTTTCAGTTATTGCCCTCTTCGCCACAACGAGCACTGTCATGCTCATGTTACTGGCAACCTCTCGCATCCTATACGGTATAGGGAGGTCATTCTCCCCCTCAAATTTGTTTGCTAGAATTCATCCGAAAAGACATACTCCATGGGTGGCGACTTTGTTTACGATGATATTCTCCATACTCTTCCTGGGTTTCGGCAAGATCGAGATAGTTGCGAATATAACGGATTTCCTCATATTCTTCACCTTCATAATAATCAATCTCTCTGCCATAGTAATCCGCTACAAAGGTTTTGAAGAACTTCGGGATTTCAAAATCCCTCTCAACATAGGCAAGTTCCCGGTAATACCTGTTCTTGGAGTGATATCCTGCCTTGTTCTAATGGCCTACATGGATTTCGAAATAATCTTATACGCTGCCCTGCTCATAATAGCAGGATTCATAATTTCAGAAATCTTGGAAAGAAAGGGAATCGAAGCGAGATATGAATAAGCGGAGGGAGGGAGTCGAACCCCCTTATGCCGGTATCTACTTTCGAAAGACACAGGCGAAACCTGTGTCGGTCTGTCAAGTCACAGGGATTTCCCCTCATCATACCGACTGCAGCCGGCCACTTGGCCGCAATTTGGCTTCCGCCAAACGCACTAGCCGTTTGGTTACCTCCGCATTTCTTTCGTTATCAATTCTTTTAATTTTTGGATTAATAATATTTTTATCTTGATTGTTTTTGAAATGCTCTACAAAGGCTTTATATAAATTTAAGACTGTTTTTCCTGGTTTCTCGGACATGCCTTGGACTCTATCTATTGATTCTGCACGAAATTTCCCCTCCTCGAAGTAATTTTTTCCGAAGACGTCCATTCTATATAATTTTTCGAGGACATCCTCTTTTTCCATTTCATTGAAATAATCACTATCAAATATCCCAGAGATTTCTGTACTTCCTGACAATGTTCGGCCGAACAATATTTTTGCGTAATCAACCTTTGTCTCACCGTTTGTAGACAGATACCACATCCCTTTCAAATGCCCCCAGTCTTCATAATGTTCAAATTTTTGATTACTGTTTCTATCCTCAAGATGTGCTGTATGTAAATAATCCTCTCCCTCAATCTTAACGACAAATTCCATATTTTCGTACGTGCCTTCCTCTAGTACTTTACCGAATATCTCTTTCAGAACATCTTTGTATATTAAATCAGATCTGGGAATGAATATTGAGGGACTAACTACTCCGAAAATGATACTTTTTAAAGCGTACCTTCTTTCCATCGATTATAAGATTTTTATTAAATTTTAAATCCTTAGTAAGCCTTCGCAAAATAGGCAATCGTTCTCGAACGCTTCCCGCAGATACACTTGCCTTCCTTTTTCGCGGATTCCTCTTTTATGCAGCGGATCGTTGCTCCTGTCTTCTCCTTTATCTTCTCCTCGCACTTCTCATCCCCGCACCAGTACGCTTCCACCATCTTTTTGTTCTTGATCAATTTCTCCAGTTCCTTGAAGGTTCTTGCAACTTTTGTGTTATCGGAAAGGAACTCCTTCGCATTTTTGTAAAGATTTTCCTGTATCGCATCGAGTGTTTTTTCGATTGATTTCACGATATCCTTTTCCTTGACAGGTTTCTTTCCGCCCGTGTCTCTCCTAACGAGAACCACTTGCTTCTTCCGAATGTCCCTCGGACCGATCTCCATCCGTAAGGGAACCCCTTTCAACTCCCACTCATTGAACTTCCATCCAGGGGAATACACGTCCCTGTCATCAAAGTGAACATCGAATTTGTTTTCGAGTTTCTTCTTGAGTTTCCCCCCCTCCTTCAGAACTTTCTTTTTCGTTAGGTTGTCGTAAATCGGGACAATGATAATCTGTATAGGGGCGACCCTTGGAGGAAGAACCAAACCTTTATCATCACCATGAACCATTGTTACCGCTCCCAGCATACGCGTTGAAAATCCCCAAGACGTCTGACATGCATGTTTTTTCTCTCCGTTCTTGTCCAGGAAGCGGATGTCAAACGCTTTTGCGAAATGTTGTCCAAGGTTGTGTGAGGTCCCCATTTGCAATCCCTTTCCGTCAGGCATAAGGGCTTCAACCGCGATCGTGTACTCCGCTCCTGCAAACGTTTCGCTCTTGGACTTCTTTCCCATCACAACAGGAACCGCTAGCTGGGTCTCGCAGAGCTCTCTGTACTGCTCCGCGCGCAGGAGAACTTCTTCCTCGCATTCCTTTCTCGTGGCGTGAGCCGTATGACCTTCCTGCCAAAGGAATTCCCTCGTTCTCAAAAACAACCTGGTTGCCTTCACCTCCCATCTAACGATGTTACACCATTGGTTTATTCGCAAAGGAAGGTCCCTCCATGAGCGTACCCATTTCGAAAATGAATCGTTTATTATGGTCTCTGATGTAGGC
Source organism: uncultured archaeon (assembly GCA_964347025.1). Taxonomy (GTDB): domain Archaea; phylum Aenigmatarchaeota; class Aenigmatarchaeia; order QMZP01; family QMZT01; genus CS3-C152. The sequence goes on from CAYFWU010000020.1 coordinate 17,574, forward strand.
CTCAGGGCATATCTCTCCTCGCTTTCATCCGTCTTGTCTATCCAGGCAACTTCAGGAACGAAGCCCTCGAAGTGCTCTGCCTCTTTTTTAAGGAACCTTTCTGGGATGAATATCGGGAAGTACGCGTTTTCAACGCCCGTTCTCTTTATTTCCCTGTCAAACCATGTCCTTATCTTTTCCCAAACAGAATAACTATAGGGCCTTAAGATCATGCACCCGCTTATGGGAGCGTAGTCAGCAAGACCAGATTTTTGAACGACCTGGTTGTACCACTCCGAGAAATCCTTTGTTTTCGAAACTTTAAGTTCTGTCACCCTTTCATTCTCGGATATTTTCTTGGTCATAATATTCACTATAATTAATTTATTGGTAGAGTTTAGTAAATATATTTTAAATACCAAACACAATTGTTAATAAAGGAGGGTTTAAATGGAATTCAAATTTTCGGTTTTATTCGGTATAGTGCTAGCGATAATAGTACTTGGAGTTGCAAACGGGGTGTACATGGTCGATCCAACATACGTGGACGCGGCAGCGATAATAATGGTGATAGTATTCACGCTGATATTCACAAAACTTTACATCGGTAAAGTGAGTGTTACCTTGGGAGGGATGATTGCAGTGAGTATCGTCTGGCTGATCGTAGTTGCGATAATAGAGGCAATAGTAGTATTCGCAATGAACTTTGACCTAACAACATACTATTCCAACTACATGATCTACGTAGGTTATATCCTGATAGTAATATTAGCAATAGTAGGTTACAAGATATTCGCCAGAGGAGGAGCAGCGCCTTCAACACCAGCAGCCCCAGCAGAGAAACCAGCGGCACCGTCAGCGACACCGACGGCATAAACCTCTTTTCCTTTTATTTTATCGGAATGATTTGAAGAGATTTTTCTAGTGCAGAGTAAAGCTTAAAAAAGCTTAAATATCCATATTTACAAAATATATATGCTGTTTGACACTAAAACGGTGTAAGATGTGAGCTTAATTACCGGAATGACGATTAAGTTTGAAGTAGGAGATTGTGAGAACCTTATATAAGGAGTTACCACGCCAATTTCTAATTCCGGTTGATCCTGCCGGAGGTTACTGCTATTCGGATCTGACTAAGCCATGCAAGTTATGGGTTAAACCATAGCGGAAAGCTCAGTAACACGTAGTTAACCTGCCCTTAGGTCTGGCATAATCTCGGGAAACTGAGGATAACGCCAGATAGGCAACAGATACTGGAATGTTCTGTTGTTGAACTAAGGATGGGACTGCGGCGGATTAGCTTGTTGCTAGGGTAAAAGCGAACAGATGCTCGCTAGCGAACATCAATCGTTACATTCCTGGCAAGGCGATAATCCGTACGGGCCCTGAAAGGGGAAGCCCGGAGATGGATTCTGAGACAAGAATCCAGGTCCTACGGGACGCAGCAGGCGCGAAACTTTCCCAATGCACGCAAGTGTGAGGAAGAGATCTGGAGTGCTTTCTCTTCGGAGGAAGCTTTTCTGAAGTCTAAATCGCTTCAGGAATAAGGAGTGGGTAAGACGGGTGCCAGCCGCCGCGGTAATACCCGCGCTCCAAGTGGTGACCACGATTATTGGGCTTAAAGCGTTCGTAGCCGGTTTTGTAAGTCCCTGGTGAAATCGATTAGTAAACTAATCGGCTTGCTGGGGATACTACATAACTTGGGACCGGGAGAGGTCAAGGGTACTCTTAGGGTAGGGGTAAAAACGAACAGATGCTCGCTAGCGAACATCAATCGTTACATTCCTGTAATCCTAGGAGGACCACCTGTGGCGAAGGCGCTTGACTAGAACGGATCCGACGGTGAGGGACGAAAGCTAGGGGAGCGAACCGGATTAGATACCCGGGTAGTCCTAGCCGTAAACAATACCCACTAGACATTGGAAATCTTACGTGGGTTTTCAGTGTCGGAGGGAAACCGTTAAGTGGGTCGCCTGGGGAGTACGGTCGCAAGGCTGAAACTTAA
>CAYFWU010000021.1:0-19301 GCA_964347025.1 uncultured archaeon
GACGAGCACAATCTACTACCACCGACATCCTGAAATACAGAAATTAAGAAAACTCGAGGAAAGGGGTAAGGTGAAACTCTATCATTTCATAAACATGGAGAAGGATCTCGAGGCCCTGAGCAAACCGGAAATGATGACGTACGCAAAACTGAGGGCAAGGATATTCGGAGACAAAGATCTCACTCTTTTGGAACATGCGGATCTCTGCCTTCTAGCGAAGCACAAGCAAGCGAGAAGGAAATTCTTCTTGAGTCTTGATAAAGATAACCTTCTGAAAGAAGAGAATCGAAAGCTCCTGGAGGAGATGGGCATTCGGATCCGCGAGCCGGACAAATCCTTTATGAAGGAAATAAGATCAACGATCAAAAAGACATGATTAATTCTTTTAAAAAGGAAAGGAATATTTAGTATATGAAGGGCCGGTAGATCAGCGGTAGATCGCCACCTTGGCATGGTGGAGGCCTCGGGTTCAAATCTCGAAACCACCAGCGGGTTTCGAGCCTTCCTGCCACCAGGAATGAAATTCCCGACCGGTCCATTTGATTTCTTAAAACTTTATCTGGTGGCTGTGACAATATTATATTGGTAATTAAATGTTGGTGCAGTTAACTGAAAATATTGTTCGTGTATTGAATCTGCCGATAGTCAGCATTTTATTTCTTCTTGTTGTGATATGGATAGCAGGAGAGTTATCCAAAAGGGTCGGTCTTCCGCCTATTCTGGGTGAACTTATCGCCGGATTGGTCATAGGGCCTCCCATACTTAATCTGGTAACCTACACAGAGGGTCTGGACATACTTGCGAAACTCGGAATGTTCTTTTTGATGTTTTACGCGGGTCTCGAAACCGATCCCAAAAAACTGTTCAAGGTTAGCAAGCCGGCGATTTTCATAGGAATTCTGGGGACCGTTGTTCCCTTCGCTTTAGGGATGCTGGTGGTAATAGGTCTGGGAGGAACCTTCCTCCAGGGTTTGTTTATAGGAGCAGCGATATCGGGAACGTCCATGGTCACGAAATCAAGGATACTGTACGATCTCAAGATACTCAAAAAGAGGATTGGTTACACCATCATGGGTTCGGCAATGGTTGACAACATGCTGTCCTTTATAATATTGTCTGTCGCCATCAAGTCAGTCATAATAGGAGAATTTACCCTTTACGAGGGTATCATAACGCTGGTTGAAACCAGCGTGTTTTTCCTGGTTTCCATATTTATCGGATACAAGCTTTATCCCAGAATTACGAAGTACATGAGGCAGACCACCAGGGGTTTCACGTTCGCCATCATAGTAGGCTTGTTCTTCGCGTTCTTCGCGGAGATAATGAGGATACATTTTGTTATAGGTGCCTACCTAGCGGGGTTGATGGTCAGTGAAGAGATCGCGGGACAGAGAACGTTCAAGAGGCTCAAGGACAGGTTTATGGTTATTACCCAGGGATTCCTCGGTCCGCTTTTCATAGTTAGCGTTGCCTTCAGCGTGAGTTTCTCCGGTCTGCTTTCAACACCTGTCTTGTTTATTGCGATATTCCTGGCCGCCTTCCTGGGAAAGATTGCGGGCTCGTCCTCAGGAGCGCTGTTAAGCAACGTTAAAAGAAAGGATTCTTTAACAATAGGTTTCGGGATGAATGGAAGGGGGACGGTGGAATTGATACTTGCAATGGTTGGTCTGGAGTTGGGAGTGCTAACAGGGAACCACGTGACTATCCTGGTGATGGTTGCATTTTTGACAACATTGACAGTTCCCTTCCTGCTTAAACACAGAATGCGCAAATTAAGTGGTCATTTATTGAAAGACTAACAAATAAAAAATTTAGCATCATTTCTGGTAATGGAAAATAAATATTTAGTAAAGTTGGGCAGGTAGTTCAGATATTGTCAGCCGAGACATGTAGATTGCCCTGTGATAGAGGGTAACGGCTCCACTTTAATAGATTGTGTTTATCTGTATCCAACTGATGATTTTGTATATTGCGGAGAATTTCAAGATACCGTCTCAGGTAAAAACCGCTTCCATGAATCATTTATATACGGGCTGAGCGATAACAAGCTGGATATTTTGGCATCACTAATTGTAGGTGAAAACAACATCCCGCTTTTCAAAGGGGTTATACTAATGGAACTTCTCGCGATTGGAAAAATCCAAAGGAAGTTGAAAAGTATAGACTCTTTCTACAGAGATCGGCAACTATTCGAAAAATACACAGAGTTTATGAACAATAGAATTAGAAATAAAGATAGTAAAGGCTAAAGCGGTAAAATTTGATTTTGTTGTTCTACCTGCAGCAGCAAGAACTTTTTTTCTTCTTTGCCGTTTTCCTAGCCTTCTTTTTTACCATGATATTACTGGGGTCTTCAGAAATAAATAGGTTTTATTTTTTCAGGCGGTTGTAAGCTTCGAAGGCTTTCTTTGCGATGTTCCTGACATCAGGAGGGACATGATCCTGTTCGAGATCCTCAAGAGAAAACCATTTGAAATCGTTCAGCTCGTCTTTTTTTATTTTCAGGTCTTCCGGGTTCTTTGGAATGCAGAGGTAAAAGAAACAGCTGTGCTCATGATCCCCAACGTTGTGCACGTTGACGTAGAAAGGGACGGCGAGTTGTTTTGTGATGTTTCCCTCATTGGGGATGTCATTCCTGTTGAGGATTTCAACGTCCAAGTTCAGCTCTTCCTTGACTTCCCTTATAACAGCTTCATCCGGGGTTTCATCCTTTTCGATATGTCCCCCAGGAGGAACCCATCTGTCAAGCTTCCTGTGGTGGGTAAGAAGGACCTTGTTGTCATGAATTACATAGACGCCAATAACCAGATCAACTTTCATAAAAATATCGTGTGTTCGAGGTTTAAATTAATTCTACTTTAAGAACTAAAAAATCCCATGATCTGTTCTATGAATCCGTTTATCGAGTCCATTATTATCTCGAAGAAATTCTTTTCTCTGAACTCGACAAGACTGGAAACCTTATAGTTTTCGTTTCCGAGACCCTTACAGGTTATCTCGATGGGATATTCGCCTGGAGCTAGTGTGAACTCGAACTCATTCTCCCCGAAGATCTCGCCCGCCTGTTTTTCCTGGTCAGCCACCTTTATGTTAACGTTCTTTATCTTCGATTTCTGGACATCTAGCTTCAGGAACGCTTTTTCTTCCTTGATTTCCGCGGTGTAATAAATCTTTGGTTCTTCGTATGCCTCTATCGTTCGAGTTGAGGACAGATCAACATCTGTATCCTTCAATTCAATTTTAACTTCTTTGATGCCCGGGGAAGAGAAGGAAACGGGAAGGGAAATTAAATATTTGTTTTCAACAACAAGACTTGCTATGTGCTCTTTGCCATCAACAGTTAACGTTAGTCTCAGGTTTTTCTCTCCCAAGCCCTGGTTGACGATGTATGCCGTGATGTTCCTCTTCTCTCCTATCTTGAGATAATCCGGAACCGTGAAGTTCTCCAGGAAAACCTTGAGATCGCTCTCTACCCTGTAGTCAAGCGTGACAACCTCTCCCGATGAATATACAATAACACTCTGTTCCCCCAGGCTTTTGGGAGTGAAGGAGAACGTAATTTCTCCGTCATTCTTCAAGGCCCACTCCTCGTATTCACTGCCGGCAACGATCCCTATCCTGGTCTCCTGCTGTATGCCAGAGACCTCTACATAAACCTTTTGTTCTGCTCCTAACTGTAGAACACTGGATCCCAGTCTTGCATTTATCAAACCCTTTTTTCTTTCGCTGTACTGGGTATTAACAACAACGTTTATTGTTCTCAGGGCAAGCGAACGTGAATTCAAAGTTAGCGGGCATGTAAATATCAGATTCCTCGGGAGATCTCCGTTAACATGGAAGTTCCAGGAAATTGTTTTCTCCTCATAGGGTCTTAGTATAATCTTCTTCCCCTTATCCTCCACTGAAACAACCTCGTAATCCCCTGCACAGGGCTCGAGGCTAACGCGCAAAACCTTGTATTCTTTGGGAGTGAACTTCATTATAACAACCCCATCGTCCCCTTTCCTGAAATTTTCAGAGCTTATGGACATTTCGTAATCCTCTTCCTTTTCAATGAGAAGATACGAATCCACAAATATATCGGTTTCATCCACATTCCACTGGATTTTATCTATATCGTATCCCTTTATCTGCACGTTGTTTTTTACCTGATTGTCTACGTGATCTCCGAATTTTATGTGGGTCGCGTCTATATACCCGACCTCCAGCCACAAAGGATCTACCGGAACCCACTCACCCAGATAGACCTCGGAATACGCGTGCCTCTCCCATCCTTTCTGGCCGTAGGCGAAGGCCGAGACGTATTTCGAAGGGATGCCAACAGATCTTGCGAGCGCAATGAAAAGGGTTGTATACTCCGCACACACGCCCTTCTTGGTGTCCAGAACTGATAATGCATCTATGTTCCTTCCGGAATAAGAAATATCGTAATCTAGGTAATCATAAACCCATGAGGCGAGTTTCGCGACCTTTTCGAAATCATCCTTGGAATCCTTGACCAAGCCTTCTGCAATGTCTCTGATCCTGGGATCGTCGCTCTGGATGTTTTCCGTTGGTTGAAGATAGATCTTGGCTTCGTTGGGTATCACGTAGGACTTAGGGAGCGAAATCTGGTGGTTCGCCCTGGAACGAACGTAGCCTGAGAAGTTATAGTTGAAAACGTTATCCGGGTTTTCATCCTTTATGAATGCTACCTCGCTCCCAAGCTCGTTTGTGTATGTGTTCACACCAATGCTGACATCCTGTCTTTCGTCATCCTGGGGTATTGTGAGGTTGATGGTTATTCCTGTAGGCTCTCCGTCACTCGTGATCGTCCCGTATTCGAAAACATTCACTCTCAGCTCATCAACCCTTGCAGGGTCTTTGATAAGGGTCTCTTCTATGGGGGTGAGCGCGAAAGAACCGGGAAGGATCAGGAAAAAGGTTAAAAGGAGGGCAAAAACAAATCTGAAATTCATTTCTTATCCCCTTTGCTTATCCATATCTCCTTGAAAATTTTATTCTGTCTTGCCTTTACCCTTTTCTGCTGATCAAGGTGAACCAGGGGGATAAAATTCCCTATTATTTCTTCTCTCTCCCATTTTCCGATCAGCTTTGAGAATTCGACCTCTCTCCTCCTGATCCTCAAAAGAATTGAATTTATCCTCTCGTACAGGTCTTTGATCCTCTCGTTTATGTTGTCTCCCCTCATATCAATGTCCTTTCTAAGCTTATTTTTCCTGTTTACCTTCCTTTTGTGCGAATTCAGAACCCTCATCAGGGCATTGACAAGTTCAGGAACCGTTACCTTCCTCATGGGCTCTCTCCTGGGAGGGATGTCTATAGGGCTTATTTCAAAGGGCCTTTCGTCTTCCTCGAGACTCTCCAGTTCCTCCTGCAGTTCCTGTTCAGTCTGACCTGTGACCTGATCTTTGAACGCCCGCAAGTAATCGGATTTCATTCTGAGGAGAACGGCAGCCACCATTATGTACTTTGCCGGGATTCGGAAGTCCAGCTCTTCCATTTTCTGGAGATAGCTGACAAAGGACTTCGCCATTTTAGAAAGATTGAGGTCCCAGGGGTTCAATCCTTCCCAGGCAACAATCTCGTAAATGATCTGTTCCCAGGAATACTCAGAAGTTATGAACTCAACGATTTTCTTTTCATCCAACATTGCTACCTGTTTATTATTATTATGGATGCAAGTTTATTAAGGTTGAATGTTTCAAGGGAGTGACTATCTGCAGTACATCATGTTTAAGTTTCCGGAGCTGTATGACCTTCCAAATGTGAAGTGCTTATACCCTAAAGGTTTGAGAAAATGAATAATGTTTTCAAAATCCTTGGTTTCTATTGCAATTACAGGATGAAATTTTTTCAAGGTCTTTTTTCCTCCCTTTAAAAGGTCGATTTCACTCCTTTCAACATCTATTTTCAAAAAATCCACTCTGTTGATTTTTAGTTTATTAACGACGAAATCCAGGGTAAAAACTTTCACATTAACATAGTTATTGCCCTTGCCATCCAGAGCTGGATTTACGCTGCTCATATCCGATAGGTAGAGTTTCGAAGTTCCGAGGTAATCGCTAACAGCGTGATCAAACAACGTCACATTCTTTAACTTGTTCAACTTCACGTTTTCTTCAAGTAACTTAAAATTTGGAGGTGCGGGCTCAAAGGAAAAAATTTTATTTTCTTTTTTCAGTGCATGTTTAACTGTAAAAGTACCTACATGCGCTCCAAGATCAAATATCACTCCCCTTGGTATTTTTGATCTGTCATAAATACCTTTATGGCATGTCTCATTAAGGGCAGAAAAATCTGCAGAAGGAAATCTCAGGAAAAATTTCATTCCCTGAAAATTGACTTTAACTTTAAATTCTTTTTTAACTAAAGGCCTCATTACCCGTTTTGCTTTTAAATAATTGATTATGAAGGTGAACAAAAAAGCGTTGGCCAAAGCTAAAAATTTTGATTTAGAATCATCAAATTTCGTTATAAATCCCATCTGATTTTTAATGACATTAAATATTCTCATGTTTATGGATGGGTCACTAATATTTATTAAACTATTGATTTGGCGTCCGTAGTCTCCGCTTTACCTTGGTTATAACTAAGTAAACCTGCTCGCCACGTAAACAATATCATACACATCTATTTCAAAGTCAGGGATGGTATCTGCTGTTGCATTCCATTGAGGATGGATGTTTCTCTTCCCGAAGTGTATGGCTATGATTGCCAGGTCAGTAATGTCCACTCTCCCGTCATTGTTCAGGTCTCCTAGAATTGGGACAGGCGGTCCCCCGTTCGCGTATTCGTATGCTCCAATATCATAGCCTGCTCCCTGCGGTCTTGATATAGAATCAAAATCAATGGCAACATCTGAAAGGGCAGTACCATTATCAATTGCTGGTGAGCTTGATTGAAGATAAAAATTACCACTGGATGGGTTGACAAACCCTGGATCTATCATCAGGTCGTGGTCACCCTGATCAACGTTATAAAAAGCATTTGGCGTCTGAAAAATCAGATTATAGTCACTGACAGTAGTTCCGCTATAAGCTTCAGCACTGATACCATGATTATCTACTAGCTGGATAATATTGTTTTTTATCTCGACATTTTCAGTATTTGAAGCTAGATAGTGCCACACAACAATACCGGCATTTCTTCTTAAATCGCCTTCATGAGGATCTTCGGGAACTTGGTAAATAACATTATTCAGTACTTTGACATCCTTTACGTCAAGAAGCCAGATTCCCTTTCCTGTGACATTAGCAAAAATGTTATTGCTTATTATAGATCCGGAAGCACCCCATTCCAGAATATCAGGACCACTATCTCTTACTGAGAGTCCGCAGCTTTTTAATCCGTATTCTTCAAGAGGAGCAATGTCGTGAATATAGTTGTTACTGATGACAGTATTTGTCCCGTCTGTTTTGATTGGAGCATCAGAGCATCCATTGCATTGGATGCCAGTAACTTCATTTCCCCAAATGGTGCCGTAATGGGCGCTGGGCTTGAGTTCAATCCCATCCCCAAAAACTTCATCAAGCCTTTCTCCGTCCTTATACACGCGGTGGGGCCCAATTTTGTTATACATGATCTGAACATAATCGTGTTTGAGCGTATATTTATGCTCATAACCAGGATTTGGGGCGTTGCCATAGTAAATAATCTCATCTGATCCCGATCCATTGTAGCCGATGTCATGAAAATTGTTGTGCTGGATAATATTGTAGCTGGTATGGAAATCATGGTATTCAATACCAATCGCTCCATCACCTCTGGTGACTTCCAAATGGTCAAAAATATGATAATCTGAGTGATATTGAGGGTCGCTGGTGTTATAATTACCGTCGATTTCAAAAGCTTTCCAAATTGTCCAATCAGTTATGGTTTTAAGATAGCTGACCATAATCACGTTTTGATTAAAAGAATAAAATGTTTGCGCTTCAGTATCAGGCCAGTCTGGTGGATTAGCCAGATCCATGTCCCATACTGGAGGATTGTTCTTATCCCAGGCAGTAAAATGCACTGGCCGCAAAATAGCTCCACTTAGATCACCCGGATCTGATACTGTTTCAGAAATAAAAACACCCAATGGAAGATCAGATGTGTCAACAGTTACAGTATTACCTGAGAAGGACACGACAGCGAATGCCCCGCTGTTGCCTTTTCTGCTGTTGTAAACAGTCACATAATCTGTTGCAGGATCCAATCCTGACAATGGCTGATTGAATGTTACAACTGATCCGGAAACACTCTGTATTGGCTGGAATGGATATAATACTTGGCCGCTTTGGGTGGGGACAATTCTTTGGCTGAGACCTTGTTGGTGTATGAATGTTCCTCTGAATTTTACAGTATCCCCGGCACCAGGATTGCAGGACATTATGCTATTTACAGTCCTTTTTGGAGTTGAGGGGTTGCGCGCTTGGGAACAGCTGTTCGCGTCGTTCCCTATATTCGAGTCGACATAATAGGTAGGGCCTGAAACGCTGACGTATTCATACGCCCCTATGTCATACGCAACACCCTGCGGACGCGCGATGCCGTCAAAGTCATCAGTCACATTTGGCACAATAACCCCGGCATCAATGGCCGGTGAATCAGACTGGAGATGGAAGTCCTCGCCGCTCGCATTGACGAACCTCGGGTCGGTGCTGGACAGCAGGTTGTGGTCAAGGGTTACCTCCTGTTGTGGAACACCTGAGTCGAAGTGAATATCCTCTATTTTAGAGTTGTAGAAGATGTTGTTCCGCACCTCGACAGACGCAATTTCCTCCTTGTAGAAACGAGCCCCATAATAGCTATCATAGATGATATTATTCCACCAATAACAGTATTCGCACAGTCCTGGGCTATTGCCATAAGGGGGGAACCCGATGCCGCCGCCGTGCATATTTCCGTGCCCGATATGAGAGATGATATTGTTCCATGCGTAGATGTGATGGGTATACCCGCCTTCTTCAGAGTTGTATTGGATTCCCCACGACCCATCCTTGACAATATTGTTGTAGAAGTAAATGTGATGCGTATCACCATATTGGCTTGTCCAACCATCCACGCCCATGCAATAACGGTCGGACTCCTGGCCGTCCGGCCGCGCCTGATCAACGTAATTATGGTGGACGTAAACATAACTTGATCCGAACTTGACATTCAGCCCCTCACCGCCAATTGCGCCAAGGGCGCGATTGCTCCCGTACAGCGTATTGTAGCTTACCTCGACGTTAGTGGACGTTGCGATGGAGAGTGTTTCCTCAAATCCCCAAGGGTTTGAAGGATCTCCAAAGGCCATAGTGCCGATGTTTGCGTTGTAAATGGTGTTCCCTTGGATGAGGCAGCCGTCCACATACCATGTCTCAATCCCGGCTTGGCCCGTGTTATTCGTGATGCAGTTGAGAATTTCAAGGTTGTGATTGCTACCAGATGGCCCCCAGACGGCGATGCCTGTCTTGTATGCGTGGATGACCTTGAGTCCGTCAATGCGCACGTTGTTGCTGTGATCTATAAAGACGATCCCATCCTCCCATTGGTTTCGCTCAAGATCAGTTCCGTTGAGAATGACCGAGCCAACAGGATCACTTGGATAACGCGCCCAGGTTGTCCTATTTGTGTAGGTCCTGTACGAAATCACCAACTTTTCGTTCCACGTCCCGGCACGCAGGTACACGGTATCGCCGGACGACACGCTGGATACCGATTTGGCGAGGGTCAGCCAGGGACCATTGTTCCCGCCCTCGTAGATTGGGTATAGACCATTATAGCTATCGTTGCCGTCAACCTGTGAGACATAATATGTGGTGGCAGATACAGAATGAACTGACAAAAACGAAACAAGAAATATTAAGACAAAAATACCCCTCATAATCTAATTTTGAGTTTTTGTTTATAAATCAGCGATTATTACGGAAATTATAAAAACCAATGTAGACAAATTATCAAATTAAGAGGGAGGTTTTCACAATGAAGCTGACAAAGGAAGAGATTCTCAAGGTTCTGAAGAACGTGATTGATCCGGAGATAGGGGTGAACATTGTTGATCTCGGTTTCATTTACGGGGTCGAGATCGAGGGAAATAAAGTGCACATAAAGATGACCCTGACCACTCCCGGTTGTCCCATGCATTCCATGTTTGTTCACGAGGTCGAAAACGCCATAAAAGCGGTCTTCGAGAAAGTGGAAGTTAAAGTGGAACTTGTTTTTGATCCTCCTTGGACGCCCGATAAGATGAGCGATGAAGCGAAAAAGAAGCTCGGTGTTAAGTGATCCTGTAGTGGAGAAGATCTTAAGGGAGAGAAGGAAGTACAGGATCGTGGATGTTTTTCTGGAGTTGGAAAAAATATATGAAACAGGCGAACTGCTGAGGAAGAGACTCAGAAATCGTTTCAGACGTGCGATATTTGAGGTTCTGGATACGGGAAGGAGGAAAGGAAGGATACTTGATCTCGGAACGACCTTTGGTATGTGCGGCATGGGGATTGCTAAACAGAGCCATGACTTCGAGATCACCTCGTTCCAAGAGAGCAAAAAATACGTTGAGATATCAAGGAAATTCGCAGGTGAGGATCTAGTCAGGATGAACTGGAAAATTGGAAAACCAGAAGAACTTCCGTTTGAAGATGAGAGTTTCGATATCATTGTTTCTGCCTTCGATCTGCATACATGGGATAATCCTTTAAAGGTGTTGAGGGAGATAGATAGGGTTCTAAGGAAGAAGGGAAAGGTCGTGATCCTGGACGTAAGGAGGGACAGGTGGTGGTTTTTTTACCTCCCTTCTTTATTTTATACCTGCTTCGTTGGTGGCCTCTGGCTATTCAAGCGGACGAAGTTTGCCTTCAAATCCTCGTACAAACCCAATGAAATCGGGAAGTTGTTGGATTTTCTGAAACTGGAAGGATGGGAAATTGAAGAGGGATCGTATTATTTTCTGGTAAGGAAACAATAAGCTTTATATACGTTCTCTGACAATATATTACATTATCATACTTTATCATACTTTGTGATAAAATGAACTTTTTGAACCTAGATGACGTAAACGTCGAAGGGAAAACCGTTATCGTAAGAGGGGGTATGGACGTTTCTGTAGATAAGGAGGGAAATCTTCTGGATGATAAAAGGGTGGTGGCATGCATGCCAACCATACAGAATCTCGTCACGAGGAAGGCGAAGGTTATTCTACTTCTCCACATAGGAAGACCAAAAGGAAAAGAACCACATCTTAGGACTGACAATGTCGCTAAGAGGCTCGCTAGATTTATGTTCAGGGACATAGAAAAACTCGATAGCGTCACGGGTGAAGAGGTTAAGGAAAGGGTCAGGAAAATGGAGCCAGGAGAGATCATATTCCTTGAGAATCTGAGGTTTCATGAAGGGGAAAAGAAGAATGATGGAGCGTTCGCCAGAGAACTCGCTTCCCTTGGCGATTTGTACGTTAACGAGTGCTTCTCTGTTTCCCACAGAAAACACGCCTCCATGGTCGGAATCCCCCAGCACATACCCGGGGTTGCCGGATACGGCCTGAGGAAGGAGTTGGAAATCCTCGGTAAATGCATAAAGGATCCGGAGAGACCAATGGTTGCGATACTGGGGGGTGTGAAGGCGGACAAGATGAACGCCCTGAAAAGGCTCTCGGAGAAGGCAGACCACATACTGGTGGGCGGTGGTCTGAGCTTACTGTTAATGAAGATGAAGGGTCATGAAATAGGGGATTCGAAATTTGATGATGAATGGCTCAACGGGGGAGAAGACATAAAAGAAATCCTGAGCAACGGGAAGCTTGTCCTGCCCGAAGATTTTGTCGTTGCAGATAAATTTGATGAAAATGCAGAGACAAAAGTCGTTCCTAAGGACAGGATAGAGAAAGGATGGCTAGCGCTCGATATAGGTCCGAGGACCATCGAGAGGTATAAAGAAATTCTGGATAAGGCGAAAACAATTATATGGGCAGGTCCCATGGGGGTTTTTGAATGGAAAAGGTTTTCGAAAGGTACGGAAGAGATCGCGAAGTTTATAGCCAATTCAGAAGCGTTGTCTGTCGTTGGGGGAGGCGAATCGGCCTCAGCAGCCGAAAAATTCAACGTGGCAGACCGGATGACGCACGTATCTACGGGCGGTGGAGCCTTTCTTGAATTCGTGGCGAAAGAAACGCTTCCGGCGGTTGATGCCCTTTCGGAATCAAAGGAGAGGTTCCAATGAGTGTAGGTCTGTTGGATAGTTTGAGGTGTTGTGATATGGGACTGAATCACGTTAACATTGAACCGACGAATAAATGCCAGTCGAATTTCTTTTGTTATGGTGATGATAAGAACCGGAAAATAGGATTCATGACCCTTGAAAAATACAGAAAGATATTAGGCATGATTCCTTACCCTACTGAGATCAGGCTGTTCATGTCAGGGGAGCCTTTCCTTCACCCGAGGATTATAAGAATGATAGACCTTGCATGCATGGAAGGGCATACTGTAATGATTCATTCAAACGGGTTTGCATTGAAGAGGGAACACGTCTTTGATCTTATTGAGATGGGTTTCAAATACCCCGGAAGAATATTGCTGAATTTCATCATGCAGGGGGCATCGATCCCGAAGAATGTTGATATGTTGGTCAAATACCAGAAGAATTTGCACATAAGCTTTGAGAGGATTGTTCCCTACCCTCAAAGGAAAGAGGTTCCCGAATTCATGAAAATGTATGAAGGCAAGGTGAGATTTTACATCCGATGGCCAAAAAATCGGGATGATAAGGTTAAAGAACCGTTCAGGGAGAATCTCCCGGGACCATGCGATATGCCTGAGGATTCTGCTGCCATATACTGGAATGGTGACTATCCGGTATGCATTAGAGATTTCAATAAAAGGTCGCCCACAGGGAACATATTCAAAGGCGGCTGGGATGTTCTAGTTGAATCAAAGGAGAATCTTAAAGGAGGTTAGATTAACATGACGGTTAGGGTTGCGATAAACGGTTACGGGACCGTTGGGAAGAGAGTAGCTGATGCAGTCAGTCTCCAGAAGGATATGGAGGTAGTTGGTGTGGTGAAGACAAGACCCACCTTTGAGGCTTTAATGGCAATAAAAAGCAATTTCCCCCTGTTCGTCAATTCCAAGGAGAATATGAAGTTATTCAAGGATAGAGGGGTAAAGGTAGAGGGAACGGTTCATGATCTCATCCAAAACTGCGACATAATTGTTGACTGCACCCCAAACAAGGTCGGTGCGGATAACAAGGAGAAGATGTACGTCCCGAACAAGGTGAAGGCGATATTCCAGGGAGGAGAAAAACACCATGTTGCCGGGACATCTTTCAGTGCCCTGGCAAACTATACCGAGTCCCTGGGGAAGGATTACGTCCGTGTGGTTTCCTGTAATACCACTGGACTGGCAAGAACACTGAGTTCGATAAACAACAAAATAGGGATAAGGAATGTAAGGGCTGTGATGATAAGGAGGGGCCCAGACCCATGGGACGACAAGAAGGGGCCAGTGAACGCGATAGTCCCTGATCCTGCCACGATACCCTCACACCACGGACCGGACGTCCAGACTGTGATGCATGATCTGGACATAGTCACGACTGCGGTCAAGGTACCAACCACAATAATGCATCTGCATGCAGTAAACGCAAATCTTTCCAAGGATTCCTCATCCAAAGATATAAGAGATATATTCGAAAAGGCCCCGAGAATACTCCTGCTTTCGGGGGACGAGGGAGTTACGTCCACCGCGAAGGTAATGGAATACGCAAAAGATATCGGAAGGAAGAGGAGCGATCTTAACGAAATCGTGGTATGGAGAGAAAGCATTAACGTTGTGAATGGAAAGGAGCTATTCTACTTCCAAGCAATACACCAGGAAAGTGACATAATCCCGGAGAACATAGACTGTATACGCGCAATGATGGAACTCACCAAAGACCCATACGAAAGCATCAGGATGACCGATCAGGCGCTCGGACTTAAAAAATGGTGGTAGATCATAGGCTTGCCGGCAGGGAGAGTTTCCCAGGCCAGTGGGGTGCTTACTCCTGGCCTTGGTAGGGAATTTCATTTCTCTCACGACGGGATCCCAAAACTGTCGGCATTGACTTTTCGGGATAAACCTTAAAAAATCTGTCAATTATTTTAGCTCCTAAAACAAAAATTAAGCATGTTTAACGTTACCGCTTCTATTCTGAAAGAAGTTTACAGGGAAAGGCCAAAATGGTCGCACAAAGGGGATTTCGGGAGACTTCTGGTAATAGGCGGATCCAAGCGTTACACTGGGGCCCCGGCTCTTGCTGCCCTCTCGGCTCTTGCTTCCTTACGCTCAGGGGTTGATCTTGTCCTCGTTGCAGCTCCCAAACGCGCGGCGGACATAGTAGCGAGGTTCTCCCCGAATCTGATAACGGAAGCGTTCGAAGGGGATCACTTCACTGCCAAGCATGTGAAAGATATCCTTAAGCTTTCGAAGGATTTCGATGCCATATCGATAGGTTCAGGACTCGGGGTGGACAAGGAAACCCGGAAGTTCGTAACAAAATTCATAGAAAAAATCCGGAAGCCCTGCGTGATAGACGCGGACGCGATAAAGGCATTGAAAAAGAAAAGGCTGGGAGAAAACTTCGTTCTGACCCCCCATGCCTACGAATTCTACCACATAAGCGGCGAGAAGCCTAAGTACGATATAACCGGCAGAGCGAAAGTTGTGGAGAAGTTCGCAAAAAAGATCAATTCCACCATCCTCCTGAAGGGAGCGATAGATATCATATCTGATGGGAAACGAACAGCTCTTAACAAGACAGGAAATCCCTACATGACCACAGGGGGGACAGGGGATGTTCTGACAGGGATATGCGGATCTCTACTCGCTCAAAAAATCCCTCCTTTTAAGGCAGCCTGCGCCTCCGCCTACATAACAGGGAAGGCAGGAGATGTCGCGGTAAAAAAGAAGAAGCAGGGTCTTCTAGCAACAGATATTATAGAAAGCATACCCAAGGCTATAAGGTGACCTTAAACCCAGACAGACATCCTGTAACGTCCTGATTTGCTCTCTATCTTCCATCTTGTTTTGCACTTGGGACACTCAACCGATTTTTCCTTGCCCTTGAAATCCAGATCGAAATTCTGTCCGCAAACAGAACATTGGAAATCCTCTATCATTGCCTCACCGTTTAAAAATTAGGGGTAGGTTTTAAATTAGTAGGACCTGCTAGGAGACCTGCTCTCCGGAACGAAGGTCCTGAATATAAGGAGAGCTCCTATAATGAAAACAACCAGAATGATCAGGCCGGAAAGGGAGTTGGTCGCTTCTCCGAAATCATTTATGACATTCCCTGTAAAGCTTGTTGTCCCTGCAACGATCAGAATCAGCAAAGCGAGGACCACTGTCGTCACAATCCATGCCTTTTCGATCTCCATGTTTATATTAGGGCGGGAAGATTTATTAGTCTAATCCGTGATTTGCGTTACCACTCGGTTGTGTCAAGCATAAAAAAATTAAATTCAATTAATCCGCATGAAGAGAAGGGAATTTCTGAGAAAATCTCTCGTGGAAGGACCTGCTATAGTAAACATAAGTTACAAAATGTTAAACAATCCTTTGGGCTTTTTTTCAGGTGATACCGACATTTTTGACAGGGTTTCCGAAAGTGGTTACAGGTCTCTTGCCTCTAAAACATTTGATTTACAGAATTATTTCGAGAGGTTTATAGAAAGGTCTTCAAGCGAAGACCTGTATTATCTTGGAACTGCAAAGATTCATCTCAATGAATTGAGAAGACACGGCAGACCACTCAAACTTGACAAAAACAAGGAAGGGGGGGTTCTGAAAACAGCAAGAGATATCTGGG
Organism: uncultured archaeon; assembly: GCA_964347025.1. GTDB lineage: Archaea > Aenigmatarchaeota > Aenigmatarchaeia > QMZP01 > QMZT01 > CS3-C152. The sequence continues at coordinate 15,814 of CAYFWU010000021.1, forward strand.
AGCAGGCCGTTCCCGGAAAATATGTGCCCAGGGATGGATACGATATACTTACCATAGCGGTACTTGCATTAACAAACTTTTTCAAAGTGGACACTGTTGAAAAATTTGTGGAAGAGACCGGCATAAAAGGCATAAAATGGACCAATGATGGTATGAGTTACGTCGAACCTGCGGAGAAGGAAAGAATATACAATGCACATTACAATCCTGAAATGCCCGTAACTTCTGTAATTGTCAACATACATGAACTTTACCATCTGACGCAGAAAGACATTACTGAAAATGCTGTCAAGATTTTAAGGGGCGTGAAAGGAGTGGAGGGTTATTCCAAGTTATCGGATGTTATATGGGAAGATGAAGAATTATACAGAAAGGCCCTCGATGTCGGGAGTATGAGCCATTTTTTGAATTTTTTATTAAGCAATGATATCATGTCACTCGCAAAGGACGTGGGTGTAAACACTTCGCAGTTGAGGGCCTACCTTAAAGAAAACATACCCAGACTCGATATAATAAATGCCGTGATGGAGGGAGAGGCGTACAACGCCGAGTACAGGCTCCTGGACTACAGCGAGGAGTTAAAGGGTGCGGGTAAAGATATTTTAAATTTATGGAGGCTCATCGCCCTTTATGATGTAGTGACAACACCGATCTTGAATCCACATATAGACAAGTATGTTAACGGTATAGGGTTGGGGGAGATGTTGTGGGATAAAAAGGAACTGCAAAGAGAGATAGTGGAGAATCCTGATCCCAAACATGTAGGGAAACTGCTTAAAGCCAACTTCGGTTAACCTTTTATATGTTACTTCCCAATTCTTTAGAGTGGAGAATATGGGTGAATGTCGGATCCTGGGTTGAAAGTTTTTATTTCTTTAGTTCAATTTTTAATTTAAATTGGGGTTTTGACAAATTATTTAATGTTATCAGGGGATTCTGAATGGAAAAATATAATCCGATGAAGATGCAGAAGGAGATTCTTAGCTTTTGGATAAAGAACAAGATACCTGACCAGATCGTTAAATTCGACCATAAAAGGAAGAAGTTCTTTCTTCTGGACGGTCCTCCTTACGTGAATGGCGTTCCGCATGTGGGGCACATTAAAACCACGACAACGAAGGACATATGGTCGAAATTCCGGACGATGCAGGGGTATCAGTCATGGTGGCAGCCCGGCTTCGACTGTGGCGGGCTTCCGATCGAGAATGCTGTGGAGAAGAAGCTCGGCATAAAATCCAAAAAGGAAATAATAGAAAAGATAGGGATAGACAGGTTCATAGACGAGTGTAAGAAGCTTGCGGAAGGAAACAAAAAGGTATGGATGGATGTGTACAAGAGGCTTGGCGCCTGGAGAGGCTGGATAGAGCCCTACATGACCTACAAGAATTATTACCTCGAGAGCGGGTGGTGGACCGTCAAGAGGCTGTGGGAGAAGGGAATGCTGGTGGAGGGCGAGAAGCCCGTTTACTGGTGCCCCCATTGCGAAACCACGCTCGCTGGGTATGAAGTCACTGATTCCTACAAGGACGTGAGCGATTATTCTATATACGTCAAATACCCTGTTCTCGGCCAGAAGTTTACATCCGTTATAATATGGACCACAACCCCCTGGACTTTGCCCGCGAACGTTGCGATAGCTGTCCATCCTGATGAGAATTACGTGAAGGTCAAGGTCAGGGGAGAATATTACATTCTTGCGCAAAAGAGAGTGAAGGATGTTTTCAAGGAAATAGGGATTGATAAATACGAGATAATTGAGAAATTCAAAGGGAAGAAGCTCACCGGTACGAAGTACGAACCTGTAATGAGAATCCCCCTTCAAGAGGAGCTCAGGAAGGAAAAGAACGCCCACCAGATAATACTTTCGATTCCCCTTTTCAAGAAGGGTGTTTCAAGCAAGGTCTTTGCAAAGGGGAAGGCCTCGAAAACGGACAGGGAGAGCGTTGAGGATTTCGTTACCATGGATGCCGGAAGCGGTCTTGTTCACACCGCTCCGGGGCATGGAGAAAGCGATTTCCGGATGGGAGAACATTACCATCTCCCGAAGGTTTCACCTGTGGATGATGAGGGGAGGCTCACGGAGGATGCAGGAGAATTCGCCGGAATGTACGTGAAGGATGCGGATCATAAGATTATAGATTACCTTGATGATAGAGGTTATCTGCTCAAATCCATGAAGATCACCCATTCTTATCCCCTATGCTGGAGGTGTAAGGCTCCTCTGCTCTTCAGGTTGAGCAAGCAGTGGTTCTTCACGATCGATATGATAAAGGAGAGTATGCTTAACGAGAACAAGCGAATAAGCTGGCTGCCAGGATTCGCTCGTGAACGCTTCCACAACTGGATAGAGGGAGCGATTGACTGGGCTGTTTCTGTTCAAAGGTTCTGGGGGATTCCTTTGCCTATATGGATCTGCGATTCCTGCGGGAAGAAGGAGGTGATAGGTTCAAGGAAGGAGCTGAAGGAGAAGGCAATAGAAAAGGTGAAGGAAGATGTTGATCTGCATAAGAACACGGTGGATAAGATTCATCTGAAGTGTTCTGAATGCGGAAAGAGGATGACAAGGATTCCTGATACCATGAACGTGTGGTTCGACTCAGGGATTTCTCCATGGGCCTCTTTCGGTTACCCTTTCACCAAAAAGAATCTCTTCGAATCCTTATGGCCTATGGATATGGTCTGCGAGGGCCAGGATCATATAAGGGGATGGTTCTACGCTCTCATGTTCTGCGGGGTTTCAACGTTTGATATGAGCCCGTTCGAGGCGGTATCAATGACCGGGTGGACCCTGGATGAGAAGGGAGAGAAGATGAGCAAATCGCTCGGAAACGTTGTATACGCAGAGGACTCTCTGAAGGAAGTGGAGGCCGATCTCATACGTTTTTACCACTGCTGGTCTGTCGCCCCTTGGGACACGCAGCTTTTTTCCATGAAGATCGCGAAAGAACTCAGAAGGGTTCTGGACATCTTATGGAACGTTTCCGTCTTCACAGAGACCTATTCGGACAGGAAACTGGTTGACAGGAAGGTTAGTCCGAAATCCCTTGAGCTTGAGGACAGGTGGATAATATCAAGGATAAATTCATTGATAGGGAGTGTAACGGATGATCTAGAAAACTTTCGCCTCCATTACATGGCAAGGAATCTGGAGGATTTCATACTTAACGATTTCTCAAGATGGTATGTAAAACTCGTAAGGGACAGGCTCTCTCCATGGTATTCCGGGAAGGACAAGAAGTCCGCCCAGTTTACGTTGTTGTATGTCCTGGAAAACCTCGTGAGGTTGCTCGCTCCAGTAACACCCTTCATCTCAGAGAAGATTTACCAGAGGTTATTCTTTTCCAAGGGAAAGCCTTTATCAGTTCATCTCTGTTCCTGGCCGAAGGCAAACAAGGTTATGATAGACAAGGATCTGGAGAAGGGGATGGATGTTGTTAAACAAACAGTAGAGGCTGTGAATTCGCTCAGGCAGTCGGAAAAGATCAAGC
>CAYFWU010000022.1:0-15873 GCA_964347025.1 uncultured archaeon
TCCTGATGGGTGAAAAGGTTTTCCTTATACCAGTGAGTTATTTTGCAGAGGAAACGAAGAAGGCCATTAAAGAGGGGAAACATGAGGTTATGAATATATACTGGTCTGCCTGGGTTGCCGGTTACCATATAATGAAAAATTTCATCAAGATTTACAAACTTAAAAAATTCGAAGAGAGGTATAAGATCGCTATGGATGTTCTCCAGCTTGCCGGCATGGGTTTCTATGAAACCATAAATTTTGAGAAAGGAAAATATACCTATTTCAAAACCCTGAACAACCCGCTACCTCAATCGCTTTATCCCAGCAAGGAGCCCGTCTGCCACTTCATAAGGGGGGCGAACGCCGGGGGCGGTGTCTGGGTTCATGAAAGGATAATGAACTGTGTCGAGGAGAAATGCGAGGCCCAGAACAAAAAGATGTGCGTTTTTCTTAACGCCACTCCTGAAGTCATGAATGAGAGGGTTAAAAAGAGCCTTATAAAAAAGCAGTTTGTCAATTTGAACTCCTTGATTGAAAAACAGAAGGAATTCGTAAGGAAAATGGACGATGAAAAAACAGTCAAAATTTAATCCTTTCTGAATCAGAAATGATCTTTTTGAATTTCTCGTCTATGGCATCCATAAAGCATGTTTTTACGTTGGGGTACTTTCTAATCCTCCCTGAAATTTCATTCGCGTCTCTCTGGAACATCTCCGCGAGTGATCTGACCCTCTCCTTAAAATTTTTGTCTCCTTTGTATTTTTTCCACCAAACCGCAACAGGGGTGTAATCTTTGTTTTTTAGGTCCTTCCTGATATCCTTTAGATCTTTCTCTAGCAGTTCAACCATCCTGTAATACTTGATAAGATTGCAAAGTTCATTGTAGTCCCTTTCGTTTTTCTTTCCGAGAAGGTATGTAGACAAGACAAGGAAGATGTTTATGCCTGCCGCCCTTATTTTCATATTTTTTACCGCAATCTCCATTTCTTCCCTTTCCCTGTAATCGATTATTTTGATTGTGTCCTTTTCTATTATGGGAACCTCAGATAGCCCTACCATTGAAAAAAACAGAGAATCTACAAGTTCCTCTATCCTGCTTTTTTTGCCGATTACCACCCTGGGTATCTCTGTTTTTTCGACCTTCAGTTGTTCAAGAAGATAAAGGGTTAGGGCAAAGAGACCAAAAATTATGTTGAATATGTCATTGGTGTAATCGCTCTTGCTCCTTTCACTGTCATCCACGTAATCATCTATCCCATGTATTACGGATTCTGTCAGGAGAAAGGGTAAGAGTAGTTTTCTTATTTTCAGTTTCTCCTCTCTTCCAAGAAATCCGATAAGATAACCTGTCATAAAGGGGTGGGTTTTTTTCTGAATTTTTCTCATAAAATGATGGGATATGCATGAGAAATGCCTTATCTCCGGGCAGATTGAAAATATCTTTTCATATTCTTCAAAAAAATTGTCTTTCCGGGCCTTGCCCTTGCATGGTTCATATGAAACACTCTCGTTACTGAGAAACTCATTCAAAAAACTTTTCCAGAATTTATCGTTAAATTTTTTCCCCAGCAAAACGTTAAATTTGTCTTTTAGTGTTAAGTTTGTTTGGTATACGTACATCTGTTCAAAAAAACCGAAAACAATTCTGGCTATATCTATGTATCTCTCGAAAGGTGTCTTTTTACGGTTCGTGAAAGAACTGGCAAGGCCGCTGAAAAACATCTCCTTACCGTCCTCAAAATTTTTGAAAACCTCATACAGAGAAACAGGTACTTTACCGTATTTATCGATCAGAATTTCTTTTATGTGTATCATAATCATTTGAGCAGCGTGGAAACTTCTTCTTTGGATATGCTCAGGCCTTTTGAGGTTACATTGAGGGAGAACCATCCTTTGGAATGCTTTGTCCTTCTCATCTTTCTTACCTGTATGTTACCGAAAGACTCCCCGCCTATTCCCACATGCTGCAAAACCACAACACCGTCAACTATGAATTCTACCACACCAAATCTAGAAAGTCCCTTTTCATCTTCCTTTATCTCCGAGGTTATCAGTGTCGTCACACCTGTTTTTTTAAGCAGTCTTACAATCTCGAACAAGCGCTTTCGTAAAACAGCAGGATCTTTCATGTACATTCCCATTAGCGAAATAGGGTCTATCACAACCCTTTTCGCGTCTATCGAATTTATTGCATTTACAATTGTCGAGGATATATCGGAGACCTCAAAGGGATTCTGGTAAACGAATTTGAAGGTTTTGCTCTTCTCGAACCTGTCAAAGTTAAAACCGAACCTTTTGAAATCCAGCTTTATATCTTCAGGGTCTTCCTCAAGGGTTATGTAAATACCAGATTCTCCCTTTTTCAGACCATCAAGAATGAACTGTGCACAAAAGGTGGTTTTCCCGGTTCCCGTTCCTCCTGTTATAAGGATTGTAGAGCCCTTTACAAACCCTCCCTCTATTATTTCGTCGAGTCCGATTATACCGGAACTTGTCCTTCCTATCGAACTTGTAGGAGAATAACTCTTTTTCTGAATTGGCTTTCTTTTAACCATGAATAATATATAATCAACCTTACTTAAATCTTTATCCAAACACCCGCTACTTCTTCCTTTCCACGAGGTATTCAGCGAACTGGTCAAGAATTTCTCTCAATTCTTTTGGCATGCCAGAAGTTATTTTTTTACTTTCTTCAATCAGGGATTTCGCCTTGTTTTTTGCGTATTCGAGCGAACCATATTTTTCGAAAAGTTTCTTTAACGACAGAACATCTTCCTTCCTTGTCTTTTCCCTTTTTTTGTTCAGAATTTCAAACATTCGTTTCTTCTCATCTTCGTTGCATTTTGAAGCGCAATGAACCACCATTATGCTTCTCTTTCCCTCACGTATATCAGATCCTATATCCCCCCTACCCTTTCCTTCAGTTAGGTCAAGCAGATCATCAGCCATCTGGAACGCAGGGCCTACCTTCATCCCGAACTCTCTTATTTTTTCAGTTAACCCTTCTTTATCTGCTACTACAGCTCCTCCTACCATGGGAAGCGTTAGGTAGTATGCTGTCTTCCCCTCTACCATTTTCATGTAATCACTTTCAGACGGACTATCATTCATTCGTAAATTCATCTCCATGCTCTGACCTTCGGCTGTTCGTAGACATGTATCCACCGCTTCCTTAAGAAGTGATATTTTTTTCTTCTCGTCCAGATCAGAAAACATTATTAACTCGTAAACCTTTTCAGACATGTAATCTCCAATGTTTATTCCGTGTTCTATCCCGTACTTCACCCATACCGAGGGCTGATCTCTGCGGACTTCATCCCCGTCCTCTATGTCGTCGTGAACCAGCAGCCAGTTGTGAAGGATTTCGCAGGATGCCGCAAAGGGCATAACCTTATGGATGTCGCCTCCCAGGGCCTCGCAGGTTAGTATCGCGAGAACAGGCCTTATCCTCTTTCCACCGGTTCCTATGTGATACCAGATCGCATCATTCAGGTTTTGAATTCCGTCCTTCGGAATTGCCTTTTCTATTGCCTCTTCTATCAGATTCCCCTTTTCCTTCAGTATCCTCTCCACCTTGTCTATCATGCTGACCAGTCTATATTTGTTGTATTGCTTTTTAAAATTTAGAAAACTAATAAAGTATATTCGTGGTTCTTATGTACGTGACAGCCTTCGACAAGATTGAAAAGATTGACAGAACTGTCGGAGAGAAGGCTCTGAGGCTCTCTGAAATGTTCAGGGAGAAGCTGCCCGTACCACCCGGTTTTGTGATAAATTCCGAAGGCTTCTCGTTGTTCCTAAAGAGGAACAAGCTTGAGGAAAGGATAACGAGTTTGCTGGCAGATCTTGATGTCGATGATTACAGAAGACTGTCAGAGGCATCCAACGAGATAAAGGTGATGTTTGAAAACTCCGAAATCCCTGATCCTCTCAAGAAAGAGATATCAGATACGTATGAGTCCCTTCTCGTGAGCAGGGAGGCGAAGGAGATCGGAGGTCCTGCCCTGGATTTCATAAAGGCGGGCAGGGATCAGTCCAACGTTTCCGTTCGCTCCTCACCGATAACCTCTCCTGATTCCTCCTTTGCAGGGCAGATGGAAAGCGTTCTGAACGTCCAAGGACTGGCGAGCGTTCTGGAATCCATAAAGTTCTGCTGGTCCTCGCTGTACACACCGAGGGCGATATACTACAGGAAGAAGAAGGGTTTTTCCGATCTTTCGCTCACGGGTTTGATAATCCAGAGGATGGTGAACTCTGAAAAATCGGGTAATGCATTCGCTGAAAATTCAAATGTAATCGTTGAAGGAACGTGGGGTCTTGGTAACGCGATCTCGAATGGTATTGTTCTTCCGGATGTCTACGTACTGGATAAGGAAACAGGAAGTGAGGTGGAGAAAAGAATAGGGAATAAGATGTGGGTATACACGAGGGACGCCCTATCAGGAAAAACGAAAAAGGAAGCCGTTCTGAGGGAAAAGGTAAATGCGCAACTTCTGGACAATGAAGAGTTGAAGAAGGTGTTTGAAATGTACAGAAAGGTCTCATCCCTTTATGCAGAGCTCCAGGCCATGGAATGGTGTATTGAAAGGAATAGGGTATTCCTTCTTCAGACAAGATCTTTGGTCGCAAAGGAAAGAGGGGAGGAGACAGAAATGGATGGTGAACCTTTAGCAGAGGGATTGAACATTTCTAAAGGTTCGCGTAAGGGAGGGGTTAGAATAATATCCAATGCAAGCGATTTCGAGAGGATAGAAGAAGGTGATATACTTGCAACCAAAATACTCTCCCCTGAATTGTTGCCCTTCTTTTCCAAGTTAGGCGGGATAGTTTCAGATTATGGAGGGTATATGAGCAACCTCTCCTTCCTGTGCAGGGAGTTCGGAGTCCCGTGTATTACAGGTATTGACACATCTTCCCTGAATGATGGTCAGATCATCAACATCAACAACGGGAAGATTTACGCGACAAGAGAGCCTGTCGAGGTCGCTTCTGAAGAGGATAAAGTGACGGCAACAGGGATAAAGGTAAACCTTGACTTCTCAAGGGAATTTGATCTCGAAAGGGAGGTGGATGGGGTTGGTTTGCTTAAGCCAGAGAGTTTGTTTGCAGGGACAGACCCTTTTTCCCTTTCAAAAACCAACCCGGAACAACTGGTTGAAATGTTGTATGAGATAAAATCATTCGCAAAGAAGTTCTATCCGAAAACGGTCTGGTACAGGAGTTTCTCTGTAAGAACAGATGAGGTGGAGGGAGAATGGAGAGAAAAGAACCCTCTGCTTGGATGGAGAGGCATAAGGCGTTCGCTCGAGGAGCCTGATATCCTAAAATGTGAGGTGGAAGCCATTCGCAGGTTACATTCGCAGGGATTAAACAACATAGGGATCATTCTCTCCTTCGTGACCTCTGTTGAGGAATTCAGAACAGCAAAGAACATCATCCCCATTTCATTAAAAGTTGGGATAGAGGTATGCACTCCTTCCTCTGCCTTGGATATCGAATCTTTCTGCAGGGAGGGTGTGAACAACGTTCTTATCAACCTCCCGGAGTTGACCCAGTTAACACTGGGGGTGGACAGAACCAACATGAAGGTTTCCTCTATTTACTCGGAATCCAATACCTCTGTCATGAGACTGATAGAAAATATCGTGAAGGTATGCAGGAACTACAACGTTGAGGTTTCAGTCTCCCTCGAGAGATACGATCCCTACGTCCTCGAACGATTGATAAAGATCGGTGTTAATTCGATATCCCTAGATCCAGAATTCGTCGAGATGGGAAGGAACATGATCTCGAGGATGGAGAAGAAAATGCTTCTGGACAACATGAGGGAAAAGGGAGAGTTGTAACTACTTCTTTTTGCTCGATCTCCTTGCTCTCCTGAAGGGCCATGTTATGACCTTGAGGAACTTCCATCCTGTCTTGAGGATTGAATACAGAATGAAAAGCCCTATTCCTGTAAGCGCAAACCAGAATATGTTGAAGAGCGAGATCTCGATGCCCAGGCCGAAGAAATAGTTTCCGAATATGGGGAAGAGAGCCGCAACCAGGCCGACCATGAATGCCTTGAAGATAAACTTAACAAACTTGTAGGCCACAACTATGAATATCACGAATATTAGGAAGAAAATTACGATGTCGGTTTGTCCCAGGAATTCCAAAACCATGTTATATTTATCCTCTTTCTACAATTTAAAACTATGGATTTGGAGAATGAACTTCGGAAGGAAACTGAAAAGTGGCTGAAAAAGATAAGAAAGGATATCAAAAAGATCGAACTGGTGGACAAGAGGAAAGAAGACCTTATGGAGAACGTAAGAGCGTATGTAAAGGACTGCGAATACTTCTTAGGAAAGAAAGACCTGATACGATCGTTTGAAGCTGTTGTGTGGGCCTGGAGCTGGATAGAAATTCTGAAAGAATTGAAAATAATAAAGGCTTAACAGTTTGGATTGTACGTTATTTTGACAGTCATTTTCGGGTTGAGCAAGGTATAAGTGACGGTATTTGTGGGTTCCTCGTTACATTGTCTCTTTGGAAAGAACTCGCCACTGTTTTTCCCTGGTGCTTCGTATAAAGGCCTGTAGCCGCCTGTCCCCCAGCCACTACCCCAGCCAGTGCCATATCCATATCCGTAATATGCCTGACACCTTTCGGGTGAATAGAGGGAAACTCTCGTACACTGGTTTCCTGTACTACTTGTAATGGAAAGGTATGCAGCGTCGCTTCCACTATCCATTATAGCCTTACACCAGTTCTTTACCTCGAAATGTATTTGATCGCTTTTACATATAGTACTTCCTTCTCTAATTGGAGCGCCTGTTCTTAAATTAGTGAGTGACAATGAAGCTGTTCCCCACATCCCAGTACCGCTGTAAGTCATCGACTGTACAATCATCCAGGCATCTTTCGTAATCTCAGTGAACTGGTTCATACAGCCCTGAAGTCTCGAGAGGGCTGACTGCGTTCCTACCAGACCGGATTGGTAAGCCTGAGCACCAGCACCAGTCCCTCCGTAGTATCCCTGATCCAGACTTCTTTCAATATCCTCTATGCACATCTGGAAGCTTATCCATCTAATTACAATACTCAACACTGAGATCAAGGCAGGGAAATTCTTTCCTAAGAACACGCAGGCTTGATAGAGAAAATCTCCTGCCTTTGTTAAAGCATGCTTACCTTTGCCTTCTCCTAATACGCCTCCAAATACCTGAAGTACAACACATATGAAACCATATGTTAGACCCCTTTCAAGCGCTTTTGCATACTCTCCCTGATCAGCTAACTTCTTTCCAATAAATATCTTGAACAGCACAAACAAACCCAATATTATAAGGAGCACCGGAACAGCACACTTCCAGTCCCTACACTCCCTGAGCCTTGTCTGAGCGTCTCCCAAAGGACCACCCACAGGATCTCCACCGGTAGTTCCTGCAGCACCCTTTTTACAGCAAACATAACTTTTAGGACCACCCTCATATGCTGCGTAATTTTCACATTTTGTGGGCTTGATTACTTCATCACCAATATCCTGGCAATTGAGACTGTAAATACATTCTCCTCCATGTTTTTTACAACTCGCTTCAGCTTCGTCCCATTTCGGAGAGCCTGAAACACAACATATAAGTTTATCACTCATAGCAGGATTATCAGGACAGGTATATTCACCAGCCTCTGCTGGATAGGTTCCAGAGTATGGTGGGCACTGATCTGGGTTATCAACACAATTTCGCGGGCAGGTAGGTCTCTCTGCAAATTTAATCCCACCTGTTTCAGGCAGGTAATCGCCTGGTTCGTAAGGGCTTGTTTTGGTCTTGTTCTCTGTTGCCCCTCTGTATATGTATGTCCCTGCCGCGCATGTCACGCAGAAACCTGCAATAGTCAGCACAATCTTCATTATGTCCTTGATTGTTTTCACAACGCCCTTTATTTTCTCTTTCTGTTCCAGGTAGTCGATGAAGGCAGGGTCCTTCTTTGGTTTGACCGTAATCGTCCCTATGTTCGCTTTCAGGGAATCCTCTGCCAGATCGTCCGCGAATTTCACAATGGTGGTGAATTCCAGATCTCCCAGATCCACGTCTCTGAATGTCTGGTTGGTCTCGTTGGTTACCTCCTCCTCGATCGTGATTGCCGGTCTGATCCCGAAACCGCAGACGTATCTCCTGCTCCCCTGAGCGGTCTCCCTGCAGTAAGGGGAATATACATCGGTTTCTATATCCCCTCCCTTTAACTGTATGTCCGCATCGAAGAGCTTGAGTCCTCCTATGTCTCCGGTCGCCCGGTTCTTGATCGAGATTGTTGAGTTCAGCTGAGAGTATTCCAAATGACACCTCCCATCGAAGGTCGTTATCCAGCAGTTTATCTCCTCTGTCGCATCCTTCTCAACCTGTACGTAAAGATCGAAGTCCTCCTCTCCCCTGCTTATGTAAACCTTCACTTCACCTTCTGCCGATCTTCCCATGGTGTTTGACATGGCTGTCAGGGTTATCGTTCCCTGACCGGCAGCACACCTCTGGAACATCTTCCTGTCCACGAAGAGCGTACACTGGTAGTCCTCGTAACGGTGAACGCCCACCTGCTGATAACGTTTCATCTTGCATATCGTGGCGTTCGCCGTGGGTGAAACCCCCATACCCTTCGTTAACTTCCCCCTGTCATCATATGCATCCAGCCTGAAGGACCACGTCAGATCCTTTTCGTCAGGGGTCTGGTGTAGGAGGTCGGCGTATCGTATGCGTATGTAGTCTCCTCCATCGCCTAACTTTATGGTCTTCGAGCCCAGACAGTTTACATACTCCCTCAGATATCCCTGCTCGATGTCCGAATCTACTATTTCCAGGTATGCCTGTAACGGAAGGGCCTCGATTCCCATGTCCTTTGAGCCCCCAACCTGGATCTGCTGCTCTCCGCTTTTCAGGAGCACGCTGAGTGAGAGGGTGTAGTAATGGGTTCCCTCGCCCGGAGCCAGATCCCCCTGGCCGCAGGTAACCTTTTCAAGGATTTTATCCGTTGGTATGTTGCAGGTCACGCTGCTGCCCTGCAGTGTACAGTATCTATCTGCATGGACTATCTCGTATCCATCGAAGAGTATTTTCTCCTGGAGAAGGGATTCGCCCTGGAGATTCATAACCTTTGCATTAATCTTAATCTGCTGCGGGTTTGGTTGCTTGTGACCCTGGCAGTAAAGTTTGTCGGGCGTGATGGATTGAATATCAAGATTGAACTTGCCGGGTAGGACGTGAACCTTGGTCTGGTTGGTCAGGATGTAGGTCTTTCCATCCGAGACCCTTATCTTCACATCAACTTTGTTCTCCCCTATCGGAGCATCCTTGGATGCGCTAAAGGTGACGTCGCATGAGAAATCATAATCTATGTTCGTTTCCTGGCATGTTCCTGAGGTGACCCAACTTGTCGGCTGTAAAGTGGCGGCATGTTTCAGGCTGTTCTCAGCCGCGTTATGGACTGCTATTGACAGCGTGGCCTGAGTTGAGTTCCCGGGCTCGATCTCTATCTTACCGGGATTTGTCGAGTAGATTTCGAACCATGGATCAATCCCGACCACTTCAGTCGTGATTTTTATGTTGTAGGGATACGTTAGCGTGGTTCCCTCAACAGCGAATACGACAGACATCTGGTCACCGGAGTAGTCGGCAGGAATCGTGAAGCTCGTTGATGAACATCTGTAGTAATCCCGGATGCTTGTTGAGCTGACCTTCTGGCAGCTCATTGACTGATCTGCCTTGTCAAGGTAGGAGTAAACGAACTTGGGACTTCCGACAGTTTCAGGATATTGTATATACAGATTCACGGTGGCTGTTGAGGTCTTTCCAACGGGCAGAACATCGGGGAATACAGAATAAACCTGCATGTGCGGTTCAGGGATGGTTATGTAGATCTTCTGTGAATTGCTCACCAGACTGGTGGTGGAGTAGGTGAACTTTAGGACCAAATCCAGGCTATTGGTCAAAAGGGGGCATAAATTCTCCTTTGGTATGTAGCATGTGTAAACGCTTCCCGAGCTAGAGCAGGTCAGGGATTCGAACGTCGAACCACCGTCAACCGAATACTCTGTCGATGTCGGGCTTCCCTGGATGTTTTCGGCCTTTGCCTGGACGGTCAGGGACGTATCCTTTAAGCAGTCCAGCGGAGAGGACGTGGAGACTATCGTAAGGCTCGGTTGTGGTGGCGGGGATGTGATCGTGATGAAATAGTTCGCCAGCAATGACTTCAGCTGACCTCCTTGGTATGCGTCAAGCCTTAAATTGAGCTGTTCCACTCCTTCCTTTCCCGAGGGTATGTCCAGTTCTATCGAGCATTTGTAATACTTGATGTTCGTGAAGGAGTTGTCAAGCGAACAGGAAGCTGACTGGAATGGGTTGTCCAGGTACTTGTACTTGAAATCGGTTTCGCTGTAGGTTATGGAATCCGGATAATTGACGTGGAGAAGAACTTCAGCTGAGGTCTTTTGTCCTGCCGTAAAGACTTCGGGAGTAACGGTATCCACGCCTAGGCTCGGCGGTGGGAAGGTGACCTGAAGGTTCACGGAATCCGAGGTGATATCAACTTCTGGATATTCAAACTTGAAGGTAACATCCAGATCTTCCTGGAGGAGGCTGCATATTTCACTTTCAGGTATTTTACAAACAAACGTTCCCCCAGAACCAGTGCAACTCATTGAGTTGAAGCTCGTACCGTCAAACGTGTAAAACTTGCCTGGGGTTCCGCCTGGAGGGTTGGTGACCTTTAGGTTCGCTGTCAGCTCCGTGTCTATACCGCAATCGAATATGCTTGGTATAAGCGAGTTAACAATCAGGCTTGCCGGAGGTTGTTGTAGGGTTATTGGGAATTCAGCTGAAAGCGATATGCTATTTTTGTATTCGAAGTAGAGCTTGATGGTTGACGTTTTGGGGGCGCTGCAGGCAGGGAATTTATCAACAGGGATGGAACACTGATATTTGTAAATGCTTTCAACCGGGTTTGTTATGGAACAGTTTATTGATCCCGGACTTGACTGAACACCATCTATCGTATAATAATAATCCTGGAAGTAGCAATCGGCTTCTCCACAATCCAAGGCGCTTGCATTCTCAACATGGGATGTAACCGTTATAACGTTAGAGCTTCCGCAGGTTACGGTTTGCGGACTCCAGTTGTCTATCTTCAGGCTCGCACCGGAAACGATTGGAGTAACCCCATCACCTGTGCTGTAGAAGACGACAGGGTTTGATACCTTTCCATTACCACCAAAAATGAAGGTCCAATCTTTTGAAGACCCGTTGAAACTGTTCCCTGTCAGTACACCGACATAGAAACTGGGTGTCCCTGTCCCGGGAGGATCAACGTCGTCATTATTTCCTGTAAGTTCATGAAGCTTGCTGACAGAGGATCCTTCAACCAGTGTTAGAACCGAATGGTCAACCCAGTTGGTTGGAACGTTAAGGTAGGACTCTATATAGCTTTTGACCGTTCCTCCCTGAACACCAGGTTTCAGATAAACATTGAGTTTGTCGAGATCGTAATTTCTGGGGGTGAACTGACCAACACCCGTTTCTTCTATGATGTCCCAGCTGCCCGTCCATATCTCATTCCCTCCTATATCCATCTTCACAAGGGTGAGGAAATTCGCAACATCATTTCTCTGGACGTCATTCCACCTGGTCTCATCGTTGAACCATATTGTCGCGTTGAAAGGGCTGACAGAGATAACAGGCAGTATCCCGTTCTGCAGGCATTCAACGGGATTGTAATCTTTACAGCGGTAGAGATAGACCTTCTTTATGGTTTTGCCCGGGTCTTTGCTTGACAGGGTGATGCTTATGTATTGGACATTCATTCTGTAAGGATAGGAAAATCCCTTATTTATGAGCTGGGTAAAATCAGTTATGCTTGTTGTGAACTCCTGCATGTCCGAGGTGAATATGCTCACCTCAAAACCAAAAGCGAAAGGCATGGAGACGATTAGGTAAGAGCCAATTACTGCAAATATCTGAATCAGGATTACCTCAAATCTTTTCATACTATCAGACACAGGTAGGACTCTGTGGACTTGTGCTGACAGGCTCTATATTACAGTTACGAAGTACTGTTGTTAGCTGCTCGGCCTCGTCTTGGCTTATTGATTCATTCAAGTCTTTTTCTCCGAAACCATTTTTCATTGTAAGAACAACGGGCATGTAGATGTAAATCTCTGTATCATCTCCCTTTAGCTGGAAGCTTGAATCTATGTAGCCCATCATTATTTCAAACCTTCTGGTCACGAATGCCGAAACATCGAAATCGTTGGGGTAAAAGCCTTCAACAACTTTAACATCCACCGGACTTCCGTTAACATCATTGGTGAAAATGAGATCCATATCCTCTGGTACCCATATGCTTTTATCCTGCGGCATGAACGTCGAGAACACCGTCAATTCCCCTAAGCTCGTAATCGGTGATGGACTTCCCTCAACAGTGTAGCTGGAACAGTCCAGATTATCTATCCCGAATATGCTCGGATCTTGGCATTTCAAGGGAACGCCGTTGAAGTGGATTGTTACGTTCTCCTGGGCTTTCATCAATTCTACTGTTATGTCCTCTAGCTGACTTGCCGGCAGGAAATCTCCGAAGCTTTTGTAACCATTCTTGTAAACATGTAGTTCAGCGAGGCCGCATGGTATGTAGCCCTGAACCACTCCGTTGGTGTCCGTTCTTCCCAAGTCACATATGTCGTATGTTACGTCCGCTCCCTCTACAGGATTTCCGTCCTCATCATTGACCGTTATCTTTGCAGAGCAGTTTGCATTGTTCACGCAGAGATCTATGTAATCCACCTCTTGCTCCCCTAGGTCGTATGAACAGTTGCCTGGCATGTTGTTTATTAGCTCTGACATGACAGCAAACTTGAAAATCTGGTTGGTTAGGTAGTCCTCCACTTCGATTATTACAGGGTATCTGATGTTGTACGAAACGTAGAACGGAACTATGCATATTGGAACGAAGGACCCCATGGGAACGGCAACAAAATTTACCGGATTCGGAGAAAAGAAGAAGTTCTGGCTAATCTTGGAATTCCAGGAAGGTGGGTATTCAAAGTAAACCTCAAGGTCAGGGTAAACCTTTCCTCCGACCATGTTTATCGGTGAGAAGCAGTTCTGATCCACGGATCTGAGAGGCCTTTCGTTCCACAGGGTCTGGGTAACAGTAAGACTTATCGCCTTTTTCATGGGAGGGAGAAGATCGTTTTTCGTCTTAAATATCCTTTCTCCGCAGGTGGTCAGCGCTCCCATGTAATGCAGCCAGTCCTCGGATTCGGGATCTGTCGGGAACTTCCTCATGCATCTTATCAACGCCCCCTCGAATACCCTTCCCTGGGTGTTGTCACTCACGAAGTTTTTGCTGAACTCAAGAACGTCATAAAGCTTCGTGGGGGTCGTGACTTCGTAGGGCTGCGGTATGCTGTAATCAACTATCGTGGTGGGTAGGTAAACCTTCACCCGGAGGTTGTCCTTGAATATATCAACATCCACCTCCATCTTTGAGAAATCAAACACCGTTTTCTTTCCAAAGAACTCCTCTTCACTCTTTAGGTTCGTTCTCAAATAAGAAGCAATCCCTGCCTCCATCTCCTTCGCCACGTCAGGTACGTTTACCTGATCGCAGGCCTGCCAGACAGGAACCTTGAACATCCCAAACTCAACATTCAAAACACTCTGGGGAGCGAGCATGCCTCCCTGATTGTATATGATCTTCATCTGCTCTTTTAATCCTGTTTTAATCAAATTGTTAATAGAATCCTTAACCGTTTTCGCTTGTTGTTCGATGCCTATTACATCTGGCGGCGTAACGGCTGTTTGTTGTAGAGCGAGAATAATAACGACGATTGCGATTAGTATGATGGCGGCTATTGCAATGAACTCTACCTGCCCCTTCCGCAACCTCATACTATAATATTTCACATTATCACTTATAACCTTTATATGCAGGTCTGATTATTGTAGTAAATTCTGTAATCCACTATTTGATCTACACCCTCTATTTTATACGTCAGCAGGAAGGTGTAGTAGCTTGAAGGATTGTCGTTCGGGTCTGTTCTGAAAACGGTGTCTATTAAATACGGTCCATACTCACCTTCCAGACTGTCGAAAAGAAGGGTTCTGCTGAAAGGTCTTTCGAAATTCTGGATTCTTAACTGTGAGATGAAATTCTCTGTCTGGTTCAATTTCTCGAAGTTATATTCTATCGTCAGTGAATCCCCTCTGCATATCTCATCATCGTAATTGAGAATGCCAGTTCTGCTTGAAATGAAAAATAATCTGACCATATCTGCTGCTATAGTTGGCTGAATGAATTTGTATAACTGGTCATTCACCTGAGCCAGGGCTATTGCCAAAAACGTGTTTTTCATATTTTCCATATAATCCGCCAAGGCATTATTACCCATCGTGAGGATGTTGATCTCTTCCCTAGCGAGGGATATCGCTTCCGTCGCCATATTTATCGAAATGCCCATGATGATGGTGTTGACAATCATTAATGCAAGGGTTATGAAGAATTTAAGAGGTCCTGCTATTTCTGTTATTATCTTGCATACGCTTGTCAGACATCCCTGACATATAATATTCACAACGAAAACGGCAACAGCACACAGGTAACCTAGCCACCTTGATTTGATATTGTCCCAGAAGTTTTCAGCAGCACACGAAACCAGAGATTTCAGATAATCAAGTATGTTATCCGGCGTGTCCAAAGGCTGGTTTATCTGACCGCTTTCGAACTTTTCTATGTTCTCTATCTCTATGTCCACCGCCTTTAAAGCGGCCTCTCCAATACAGCCTATAATTCCTGGTCCTGCACTCATGATTATGGATTTTATTTCGCTCTGAAGGAACTGTAGAAGTACCCAAATTTCCTCTCCTATCTTTTCTATCTTTAAGAGCCTTTCTTTAAGTTGTGCGGCCACGGCAGCATTAATCTGCCCCCAAACCCCGGGCAGAGTTCTCCCATATTTTTCAAGCATCTGTTGTAAAAATTTTAGGTCATTGAGCTGTCTCTCTATGTTGACAATTTTACAGCACAGGCTGATGAAATCAATCAGCCATGCAGCATCCTCAAGAACATCCTTTACTTTGTTCCAGTCCTCAAGACGTTTTTTCATTTCCTCAAGGGTTTTTTTAGCGCTCAGGAAATCGTGTATCGCTGTTCCCTCCATCCCAACTGTCGTGGTCTCGGAGAGTGTCTGGTAGTAGTTTATATGTTTAATCTGCATGGAAAAGTTCAGATCTCTCGATTCCGTTGTAGTCCCGGTTCCCGAAGGCATTGGAAGCGTGTCCTTGGTTATGAAAACTATGCATTCGTAGAGGTTGTATCTGTCCCTCCTGCAATACGTATCCGTTTCGTTTTCATCCCCGAGTGCATACGAGAAATCGAATGCCTCTATGTATTTTGGAACGTTTCCAACGATTGTTACGGTTATGTTCTGCTGAGGATTTGTTGGTATACACGTACCGTTCTCATTTATTATCTTGCATTCCATGAGGTCCAGATCCTCGATGTAGAGACCGAGGTTAAGCTGTTGGGAATAGGTCTTCGTATCGAAGCTGTCATAAATCCTGTGTTCTCCGTTTCTAGCGATTATTTTGACGGAAACGTCCCCTCTTACGCATGTCGGGAAGAACGTGCTCGGAATCGTTAGAATGCACATGTATATGTCGCTCTTTCCTTCTTGTCTGTAATCACCTTCCAACGTCAGCTCACATTCTATCAATTCTCTGAATTCCTGTGATTCGTTTATCCTGAGTGACCATTCGGTTTTGCCGTAAAAAACCTCTGTGTGATCGAGGACAACAGGAACATCTATTATGCTCCCTGTTAAACAGTTTATCCTTGGTATCTGCATGGGAGGATAAACCGCGTTGA
>CAYFWU010000023.1:0-15029 GCA_964347025.1 uncultured archaeon
TCTGCAAACACTGGTGCGATCAGTATTGCCAAGGCAAACCAAACATCTACTGCCATGTTACACACCTAATTAGATATATGCCTGCGACCCCCATATAAATGTTTTTATTCGTCAATCGACGATGTTATATATATACCTCAATCCCTGCCGCCACCACCAAAAGCAGTATGCCTAGAAGCAAAATTTTAACAGAATCCCATACTATAACCTTGAGTATATCTGTTGAACGACAGCGGAGTATGGCAGCGGAGATTAGTCCTCCTGCTAGGCCTGCGCACAGATAGGCCAAGACCTCCGGTATACCGTGCGGAAGGAACCTTAAAGATTCAGCCGGTATATGAAGTATAGTTTTTGAAAGCTTGCCTATGAACACCCCGAGGACAGAGGCATTCCATACTATTATGAACACTGCACCGGCCCCGAAAAGAAGTGAGAATATGAACGCAAACATCATGACCTGAAGATTGTTTGTAAAGATTGTCATGAATCCTGAGAAGCTTCCCTTCTGTATGGCTGCCCCGGTGACAGCTGAACGTATCTCCTCTATCTTGGCCAGCTGAACCTGGAAGAAGTCTGTGGGCAGGACAAGTGCCCAGATCGCGAAAGCAAAAGTCACACCAAAAAAATAGAAAAGGAACATCAGTATGTCATTCCCATGTTTATCCCAGAAACTTTGTTGGTAGTGCTTCCTGCAGGCTTCCTCCTCTTTCTCCTCTTCCTTCTTTATGACTGTCGTCAGGAAATAGACGGAAGGAACTATGGTGAAGATTACAGCGAAAAGACCGGTAAGGTTCGCGACACCTCCTCCGGGAACCTGAATTCTGTAGGAAAGCTGTGTGGAGAAAAGGATTCCGATGGTTGTTATCATCAGGGCCCATACGAAAGTCAGGTAAGGACTTTTCTCAACTTCCTTGAACCTTAGCAGGGATTCAAGCATACGAGATATCACCAACCCTTTATATTAAATTATGTATAAACGCATTAAAATAATTGAAATGTTTCCATATTTATTTTCGGAAATGAAAAATTAACTATGAAGTTCCCTTTCAGAATCCCTTTCAGGAAAAAGAAGAAGAAACCACCGGTTAGGAAGGGCAGCTCAATAGAATACATCTTCAGAAAAATGAGCGAAGCAAAAGAAGATCTGGGAGAAGATAAACCGAGGTCTGTCATAATGGGAATTGGCAATGACCTTAAAGGGGACGACGGGATAGGATGGTACGTTGTTGATATACTGGAGAAAAAACTCGGCTACAAGGAGGACATACATTTCATAAAAACCTCTGTCCCGGAGAATCACGTATCTGAGGTGAAGGACTTCTTCCCGGGTGTTCTGATAATAGTGGATTCCGCAGACTTTAAGGGAAGCCCTGGGAACGTGAGGCTGATAGGTGAGGAGGAGGTTGTTCATAACATAGGAGGGACACACACCACCCCGATAACGCTCTTCATGAAACTCCTGATCGAGGACTCTGATTCCCCTCCGCCAAAAATAGTTTTTGTTGGGGTCCAGGGGAAACAGGCAGGCTTTGGCATGCCCCTGAGCAAGGAAGTCAGGAAGGCGGGAGACAGGATAGCGAAACTAATAGAGAGGCTTTACAAAGGAAAGATCCTGGAGGAGGATATCGAGAAGGAGATAAGATTGCTGACAGACAGGAATCCGTTAACTAGAGCGAAAAAAATTATTGATAAGGTGACAGAGGCCGGAGAGGCAAAGAAAGAATAGTTTATTTCTGGAATTTCAGCTTGAATTTTTCCTTATCGTAATCTGAAAGTTCGAACATGTCCGAGTTGTAAACTGATTTCGGTTTTGTGGGACAAACATCATGGCATCTCCCGCAAAAAATACATCTTCCTATGTCGATAGACCAGGTCTTGTTTTCCTTGTCTATGGTTATAGCATTAACAGGACAGTTTATCGCACAGCTCATGCAGAATATACACGTTTTTTTATTCCAGTCAATCCTTCCCCTGAAGCCCTTCGGAACGTCTCTCCTCTCTTTCGGGTACTTCCTGGTGGAGGGTCTTGAAAAAACCCTCTTCACCACCTCTGCCAAGAGATTCGTATTCATCACCTCAGTAAAATCCAATTATAACCCTCACAAGATCAATCAGAGCCAGCGGTCCGATCACGAACCAGTAGAACCTGAAGGCCTGAGATATGCGAAGCCTCGCGAAGATCGTTCGTATGATTATAATCAATATTAACAAGACCAACGAATTGACAAAGAACGTCAGGATACTCGTTGCTCCAAGGAAATAAACCGCTCCCAAGGATATGAGAACCCAGAATCCGACCGCTTTCGAGAGCTCGAACATTGCAAGCCTGGGTCCGCTGTACTCTGTCAGGTGACCGGAAACGATTTCCTGCTCCGCCTCAGGTATGTGGAAGGGAGGGAGGCAGAGCTTCCCCTGGACCCCTGTAACGAATGCCAGGAAGGTGAAAGGGAAGTAGAGTGAGAAGAAGGGAACGATCTGGAAGCCCGTGAGTATTCCCAGGGTCAGCAGGGAAACTATGAAAGGAAATTCATAAGAAACGATCTGCGTTATCTCCCTCACCCCGCCCACGTAACCAAAGGGATTCCCGGTTGCGAAACCCGCTACCGCGAAAAACAAGGAGTACATGACCAGGAAGTATATCACAACGAAAAGGCTTCCCTCGAAAGAGAAAAGGACGTAGCCTGCTACGGGTATGAAGAGTATGACTACGAGGATGGAGGCAAAAGAGATTATGGGAGACAGCGTCATCAGAAATCCCAGGCTCTGTTTGGTCTGTATGTTCTCCTTGGACATCAACTTTACCCAGTCCATGAACGGTTGCCATACAGGAGGGCCTATCCTGTGATGGGCATGTGCTGCGATCTTCCTGACTATCCCCTCATAAAGGAATCCTATCACAACTGCCACAAGAAATCCCGGGAAGATCAGTGCCTGGAATAAAGTCTCTAACATTTTCCCTCCCTTATCTCCTCCTTTGTAACGATCCTTTCATTGTTCGTCTTCGTGTCCACTATCGTCATCCTGTCCGTGCAGGATATGCACGGGTCTATGGATGCAACTATCACAGGAACATCGGGTATTTCATAACCCTTGAGTATCTCGCCAAGTATGTGAAACGTCTGATAGGTCGGCGTTCGTATCTTGACCCTGTAAGGTTTGTCCCCTGCTGACTTTATGTAGTATATCAATTCCCCCCTCGGGGCCTCAACCCTTGAGATCGTTTCTTTACCCTCTTTGATCTTTATCACCTGGGGGACATTGAGTTTCAATTCCCCTTTAGGGAGTTTCAACAGGCATTCCTGCACGAGCCTTGCTGACTGAATGCACTCTTTAAACCTGACCAGGCACCTCTCAAGAACATCCCCTCCTTCCCCTGTGACCATTTTGAAGTTCAGATGCTTGTAAGCGAAGTAACCCGTCTCCCTCACATCATACTCTATTCCCGATGCCCGGATATTCGGCCCGACAGGGTTCAGTTCATTTGCCTTTCTCTTTGAAAGAACCCCCACGTGCTTTATTCTCCTCTTCACGCTCGCATCGCTCCTGAAGAGTTTTATGTAGTGGCGGCATCTCTCGACAATCTTTTCGAGGTTTGCCTCAACCTTCCGGATCTGCTCAACATTTATATCTTTTCTCACGCCCCCGATTACGTTCATTACGAAATGAACCCTGTTTCCTGTGAGCAGTTCCTGCAGATCCATGGCGAGTTCCCTGTCCCTGAAGATGTAATGGAAGAGCGTATCCAGACCCATTTCATACGCCACAACCCCGTTCGCCAATAAATGAGAATGTATCCTTTCGATCTCCCCTATCAAAACCCTTATGTACTTCGCCCGCTCGGGGATTTCAAGTCCCATGAGATTTTCGATGCCCTGGGCGAACGTCGATGTGTGAAAGTGACCGCATATTCCGCAAATCCTTTCGGAGAGATACATTCCCTTTGACCACCAGCGGTTTTCAAAAGATTTTTCGATCCCCTTGTGGTTGTATCCCAACGTGATGTCGGAAGAAACAATCGTTTCCCCGTCCACCTTTAATCTTATGTGAAGGGGCTCGAGTAACGCAGGATGTTGAGGACCAAAAGGAAGAACATATTCGTGCATATAATTTATTTATCTCGCTGGTATAAGAATTTTGAATTTGAAGAACATATTTATTTAACCCCACAGATAAATTATAATTATGAAGAGGGTTGTCGGGTTGTTGCTGTTCTTTTTAGTTGTCGCTATTCTTTCTCAGGACGTCCTTGCAGCCAAGCCGATTATTGAGTTAAGGCCGGACCCTGCTTACATCTCGAAGGATTCAGGATTCATCCTGATTGTTGATCCGAAAACCACGGAAAAACCCATCAGGATAACGTGGGCTGTTTACGACACGGGAAACGAGGGGATAGGTTCCTTCCCCATAGTTGACGGGAACGGTGTTTGTTATTTTTCGAATGAGGACGGGAACGCGACCTGCGGACCTTCTCCTTTCACGAAGTCAGGGCCAACAGAGCTGTATATATACGTGGTGACCCCGAGCGATGTAGAGAACCAGACAGAAGCGATGGATATATCGAATATCCAGATACCTCTGGATGATGTCAGCAGAGTGGGGAACACGGTATACATGAATTTCTACGTCCCTCAATACGATTCCTTCACATACAAAATTTATCTTGAGGATTTTTCCTTTTTCACCCAGGGCACGCTTGAACGTGATTCCGTTCATTCAATGTATACTGGCAACAGAACCATAAATCCCGGGACTTACTACTTTGCCTTCTTTGCAGAGGAGAACGGAACATACGGGACAAATCTTATCAGGATTGTAATACCATCCGGAGATTACCTGACGCTGGAAACCTCGAGTAGCAATTACATGATAGGGGAAAATGCAGAGGTAAAGGGGACTACAAATGCTGATAAGGTTTCTGGAACGATAAAATTCCCTAACGGGACAAAGGCAATGGATTTCGAGACCAACACGAAAACTGACAACACGTTTTCCTATGAGTTTCGAATACCTTCGACCTGGCCGGAAGGGAAATACAACGTGACAACCTCCAGTCCCCTGCCCGAATTCGTGACCTTCTCTGCCGCGGACTTCATAAAGATCACGCCAAAAAGAGTGAGAGAGGTAATTAACAAATCTGATGATTTCAACAAAACGGTAACGCTGAAAAACATGGGAACGAATAAAACCAATCTTTCTGTCACCGTCAGCGGAGATATCTCGGACAGTCATGTTAACCTTAACGATCAAGAACTGGATGGAGGGGAATCAACAACTCTTACCATAAGCATCTCAAGCGTCCAGGTAAATCTTAAAGGCAAGATCACGGTTAAAACAAATGGGATTGAACTGGTAATCCCAGTAAACGTATATGTGGAAGAACCCGGGGGTGAATGCCCTCCATGCCCGCAGTGCGACGGAGTTCAGGCGTTAGAAATAACGCCAAAGTTTTTTTCACAGACCTGCCTGACAGGGACCCTGCTGACCCAGTCCATTGTTCTGGAAAACAACGGTGATGCATCCCTGACGTCATTCACGTTCGATGTTGATGATGTTTACAGCGATAACAGCCTGAGCGACCTGAAGTCAACGGGCGACCTGGATATTGGGCTTTCGGGAATTTCGATAGCTGCAGGCCAGACTGCATCCGTAGACATGGAAATCACGCCATACAACATGGGATCCTACAAAGGTATAGTCACCATAAAGAGCGGAGGAAGCGAGGCGTACATGCTGGTAAGCCTGGACTGCTTCGAAGATATGTCAGGGGATATAACAGACATGAACAGCGAGCTTGACAATCTGGGACTGGCAACGGATTCCGATGTTTACAATGATATAAACTACCTGCTCGGAAACGCGCAGGATGCCTATGATGTTGGGAACTATCCCGAGGCAAAGCTCAACCTGGACAAGGCGAGAGCGAAGATTGCAACAGTCAATGACCTTGGAGGCGTGACTCTCCCAGCAATGGACATGACCATACCAATAGTCGTTATAATTGTTGTCATAGTTGTTGCTGTTCTGCTTTACTTCTTCAAGTTCCGTAAAGGGGGAGCTGCTCCTCTGGAAGAGGAAGAGGGGTTCGAGGAAGAGTTTTAACCCCAGACCACAGGGTCCAGACCAATTTTTCTAAATATCTTAAAAACATCCCTTTCAAAATTTTTTCCAGAAAAAAATAAGTGCGAGCGACACTTACAGTCGGAACTTCCGAAGTTTTTAACATAATCGAACCTTTCGGCCAAACCTTTCGCTAGCTCACATTCTTTCCCGCCTTCCGAATAAATTACTCTGTATATTTCGGCCTTTTCAAGAAATCTGTCTATGTGCCAGTGCTCCTTCTTTTCCTTTCTCAAATGTCTCTCTATCCTTTTTTCCAGGGAATTCATCCCGGACCCAACGTAACAAAAGAAACCTTTTCTGAAACTCACGCTCCCCAATCTACCTATCTTCATCCTTCGAGATCTTCCGAGCTTAATCAAAAGAACGTAAGTGCCTTTCATAATTTTAATGGGGTCTACTTGCTAAAGAATCTCCTGACCGCGGGGTGCATATCCTCCATGTGCTGCATCGCGATCTCCTCGTAAAGTTGGTAAATAATCATTACAGCAAGCAAAATTCCTGTTCCCGTCCCCAGCGCTCCTGTGAAGTCTGCGAAGGCCGCCAGGAATCCTACGGCAGCTCCGCCGAGTACCGCTAGTACCGGGATGTATCTGTTCAAAACCTTTTCTATTATACGTATATCCCTTCGATACCCCGGAATCTGCATACCCGTGGATTCTATCTGGCCGGCGACACTCTTCGCATCCATTCCTGCCGTGTTCACCCAGAATATGGAGAACACGATCGCTCCGCCTATCAGGAAGAGCGAATACGTGACAAGCCTAACCACGTCCAGAGGAGCAATGGTTGTCAGTGCTGTCAGGCCGAGAGAAGAAACCCCTAGGTACCAGACTACCGCCCCCAGCAGGCCGAAACCAAGAACTATCTTCAGGCCTCCAGATTTCCTTGTAAAGTAAACCAGGAGCGCTCCTATCAGGGCGAAGAGGCCTATTGAAATCATTATTCCCGCGATCGCCTCTGTCCTTGGGACCATGAGAAAGTAGATCAGTCCTCCGGTTGGATTTCCGGATGAATCGAACGTCCCTATCCAAGCGTTTCCTCCCTGCTGGGAAAGGACACGGGCGAAAACCTGTATGTTCGCAAGCAAGGCCGCTATGAGAATGACCGGAATGTTCGAGGTGTAAAGGAATTTCAGTGGCCAACGCCTTCCGAAACCCCTTACAGTAGAGAAGGCGAGAGGGATTTCCACCCTTATCGCCTGCGCGTAAACCACAAGGAAGAAAACTATGAGCGTCGCAAGTATCGGCAGCAGGGCGAAGAACGCCTGCAGGGGTTCTCCCGCTGAAAGCGCGAGGACGGCGAACGGAAGTTGACCGACAGGGGGACTACCCGCAGAAGGGAGGGTTCCTCCCTGTGTGAGAGGGTTGAAGGCTCCTATGACTATGGTCTTCGCTACACCTGCAACAATGAAAAGACCTACTCCTGATCCGAAACCCCACTTCGAAATCAGCTCGTCCATGAATATTATTAACCAACCACCGAGGGCCAGCTGGAAAACAACGATTGGTATGAAGCCCGCGTTCAGGGCCGGAACCGCCCCGAAGACGACGTAGGCCCACCCTTCCACGACACAGAAGAGGATCGCGAGGAGTTTCTGCGTTCCCTGGAAGAGGGTTCGTCCCTTGTCGCTGGAAAGATCCCAGGGGATTATCTTGGATCCGACCAGCAGCTGAAGTATAATGGATGCGGTCACGATAGGCCCGATACCCAATGTAATTAAAGATCCAAAGGTAGAACCAAGGAGGATTTCCAGGTATCTCAGGTACTCGTATCCTGACGGCGAGATTCCGTAGATCGTTACCTGAGACATCACGTAGTATATGAAAAGAATGATTCCTGTCCATTTCAGCTTGTCCCTGAATGTCAGTCTTTTAATCGGCTCGGTTATCCCGGGCAGTCTCTTCAGCAATCCGATATATGAATCCTCCAAACTCATAGAAAAACCTTTTGATAAATATATTTATAAGCATTGTTAATAAATTTATGGAAAAAAATGAGGCCATAGCAATGATTATTGCGCTAATCCTTGTGATTGTCGTGGCGAATTTCACTTCTGATTACTTCCTCTCGATAGATCCTAATTTCAATATCCTCCACTTCGGCCTCTCCATAGTAATTGGAGGGATCTGCGGAGGGGTTTTCTACCTTGTTGCATACAGGCTGCTGAAGCGCGGTCAGTCAGAATCCTCTTCAACAACCAGCGGACCGTGATAGCCGCATTTCTTGCACTGATACTGGATCCCTAGCTTCGCTCCCATCCACAATGTCACGCTCTTCGATCCGCATGCAGGACATTTTTTAACTCTTTGCATGGATCTCACTCAGCTATCGCTTTCCCGCCCGCCTTCTCGATCTTTTCCTTTGCATGTTTAGAAAAAGTCTTTGCTCTCACAACGAGTTTTTTCGTTATGTTTCCTGAACCGAGAACCTTGTCATATCCCAGGTCTTTCAGAACTATCTCCTTTTTATCCTTTGCGAGGTTTTCGAGGTCTCTGAGGTTTATTGACTTTACGGATTTCGAGGTCTTTGAAATAAAGCCCTTTGGTTTTCCAATGTGTCCTCTTTCATACCTGAGAACCCATGATTTCCTGTGTTTTTTCGATCCCGAGTATCCTTTGCCTCCCCTATGTCCCTTGCCTCTACATTTCTTGATTCCTCCCCTTCCAAGGGTTCGCGTCCCCCTCTTCTTCTCTGTCTTGGTTTTCCTTGCCATCTACATCATCCTTTGCAGGAGATCGTTGATCTTTTCTCCCCTGTAACCTAGAGCTCCCCTTGGATACGGGACCTTCACATGCCTGTATCCTTTCTTGGGAGGATTCATCCTGAAAACGGGTTTTAGTTCTTCGACTTCCTTGAGATTTTTTGACTTCTTTATCTTTGCGAGAATGGTCTTGGTTTGCTTTGTATCTACCTTCTTGTCCCCCGTCATTCTCCCTCTTTCAGATATCAACTTTTCAAGGGTCTTGTCGTTTATTTCACCCCACGTCACGAAATCTCTCACTTTCTTTATCATACCCTCTATAGCGGGGTCTTTCCTGATCAAAACACAGTGATTGATTCTGTTCAACCTTAACATCTTTAACGTATCCTTTAATTCCTTCCTAAGGTTCACGCTTCCCCTCACCCTTACTACCGCTAGCATCACATATCACCTTTCGTACGGCTAAGGTTTTTGAGGGCCTCAACAACCGCGAAAGCTAGGTTTCCTCGCGTTGAGGTCATGCCGTACGTCTTTACCCATACGTCTCTGATTCCGGCAAGCCTGATCACTTTCTTTGTCTCGTCCCCTGCCACGATCCCCACGCCCGTAGGCGTCGGGAGCAGAACGACTTTAACTGACCCTACTTTACCCTCGATCTTGAATGGAATAGAATGATCTCCCCCGCAGTTGCATTCCCAAGAGCCGCAGCCCCTTCTTACCTTTATAACGTTAAGCTTTGCCTGCTGCAAAGCCTTTTCTATTGCTACTCGATGTTCGTTGGAAACGGACTTTCCGATCCCGACGATTCCGTCTTCGTTACCAACAACCATTACGGCATTTAGCTTGAATCTCCTTCCTGATTTGTGCATTCGGGCTGTCATCTTTGTCGGCGTTCTTCGAGCACCACCACCCTTTCCGGGAGTTCCTCCGATGTAGATCAGCTCCTGTTTGATTTCAGGAACGAGATAATCAACAACCTCGGGTTCAAGAATTATTTCTCCTTTCTCCAGCAGATCTTCAAGGCTCTTATACTCCCCTTTCAGAACCTCGTTTCCGAGCCTGGTTTTCGGAACCCATTCAGCAATTTCCTCTTCCCTTCTTCTGACATCCCTTCTTCTCGGCCCTTTCTCTTCCCTGGTCTCCTTCTTCGCTTTCTCGGTAACTTCCTCTTTTGTTTTCTTTCCCCTGGCTATCTGTCTCTCGATCTTTTTCTCTGTTTTCTTATCTGTTTTTTCCTCTACCTCTTTCTTCTCCTCAACAACTTCCTTTTCCTTCTCTATTTCCTTCCTGGTTTCCTCGTGTTTCGTTCGCTTTTTCTGGGTCATGATCTCCCTTTGAAATAATCTTTATATTGAAATATACTTATTTATATCTTCTCCTCTTTTTAATCTTTTCCATCCTTTCCACTACGTCTTTCGATTTTGCGTATTTAGAATAAGAATTCACAATCCCCTTCCAACAATCCTCCAGGATCTCAAAATGTGTCGATTTCAGGGCCTCGTAGAGCAGAAAGAGATCAACAGCCTGATCCTCTGTCTTCTCGGAAAACTTCCCCAGGCCAAAGTCTATGAGATAAACCTCTTTCCCTTTAAGTATCATGTTAGATGTTGTTAAATCCCCGTGTATGATGCCGGAGGAATGCAGTTTAGCGATCATTTTTCCCATACTTTCACAGACTGAATCCCTTCTCTTCTTTTCCATCCTGTTCAGAACATCCTTTAGCCTTTCTCCCTTCACGTATTCCATAACCAGCTTGAATTCGTCCTCTGTCCGGACCTTGGGAACAGTCACGCCAGAACCACTCGATCTCTCCATGAGCTTCGCTTCTCCTTTCGTGCGCTGCTTCCTTATCTTCCGATCGAGGTCAGGAATCCTATAACCTTTCGATATTCGTTCCTTTACGAGCTTTCCCTTCTCAAGGTAAAGGATCGCTTCCGCCCCTCTCTGGATGATTTTTTTCATAAGAATTTCGATGTGTTCGTGATTTAAATGCCTTGTTTTCAAATTTTATTCGATGGTGGAGTACGGAGAGATCGAAGGTAGCGGGTTTGAAGAGTTCGAGATGGAGCTCGGGAGCTTTACTGTAAAGAAAAGAATCCCCAAGTTCTGGGAGATTTCCTACGGAGGGAGCATTCTCTGCTCTCCTGAAATAGTGGATGGTGTTGTTTATTTCGGATGCGCTGACGGGTATGTTTATGCGGTTGACGCTGAGAGGGGGAAGGAGATATGGAGATTCAAAACAGAAGGTCTGATGTTTGAGGTGGTTTTTTACAAAGGTTTTATATACACTTCCTCGTATGACGGGAACGTTTACGCGATCAAAGCGAAGACAGGCAAGGGCGTGTGGAAATTCCATGCAGGTGAACCGACGTTAGGATGTTTAGTTTCGGAAGACACTGTATACGCCTCCTCCAAGAACGGAAACGTTTACGCGTTGAATCCCGAAACAGGCGAAGAGAGATGGAGATTCAGGACAGGTTACTGGGTTGCAGGGGCTCTCGTCCCCTACAAGAATCTTTTATTCATCGGCTCATTCGACAACAATCTTTATGCTGTTGACAAGGACAGCGGAAAGGAATCATGGCACTTCAGATCGGGCGGATACATTTCCTTCAAGCCCTCGATCCACAAGGACGTGATATACTTCAGTTCTGATGACAACAACGTCTACGCAGTGGACATAAACAAGAGAAAGGAATTATGGAGGGTGGTGACAGGTAAAATGGGAAGCTCGTCTATTCCAGTGATAGAAGGGAATGTCCTCTACTATGCTGGAACCAGGGAAGGGAATGTCTATGCTCTGGACCTGGAAACAGGGAAGGTAATCTGGAGATTCACAACAGGAACCAAAATCGCAGCCATGCGTGCCCTCATAATCGGTAACGATCTTTACTTCTCCTGTTTCGATGGGAACCTGTACGTCCTAGAAAAGAACACGGGAAAATCACTTCGGACATTCCGAACCTCCGGTCCCATGGCAGGGAGCTACCCGAAACTTTACAAAGGGAAGATCTACTTCGGCTCTTGGGACTGCAATTTGTACTGCATAAACCCGGAAGGAAAGGAGATCTGGCGCTTCCAAACTTCCACTACGCAACAGTCAACAATCCCTCCTGACGAATGGGTGGCAAGCTACAGAAAGGGAGCAGGGGAAGAAGAGGAGAAAGAGGAAGAAAAATATGTCAACGTCTCGGAACAAGGGATGGACGAATCCGAATATTCAACCAAGAGCGAGTACCAGGTTAAGGTCGAATACCAGCAGAAGATGAAGTATTGAGTATAGCTTTCGAGTTTTTGGCACAATATCAGAATAAATTTCTTTCAAACATAATTAAGAAATAAAAATCAAGGGGTGGTTGGTTTGTTGTTAAATCCTACTCAATTTAAGTATGCCGCACTTGCTTTGAGGCCTGATATTAAGGGTCTTGATTTTGGCGAATACACACTAAAAAGTGGGAGAGCTTCTGCATATTTCTGGAATGCCGGAAACCTTATGAAGACGGGTGAAGGAGCCAGCATGAGTGGAGAGATTTACGCTGAACTTGTTGTACTGGGGAGGAAGAAGGGTGATGATCCTGATTTCCTTATGGGGCCTGCAATGAAGGGTATTGCAATCGGAGCGATAACGGCTGATGAACTCGCAGGTCATGGGATTTACAAAAGATTCGGCTTTGATATAAAGGAGACAGAAGGATACGAAGTTATGGAATGGTCAGAGATATTAGGTGGGAAAAAGGTCAATATAGACGATGAATTCGTTGTGGATGAAATACCTCTAGACGGAAAAGCAGCAATGGACTTGGGGAAAGAATTGTCAGAAAAATTTTCGGGTAAGAAATTTGACGTTATTCTTGCACAGTCATATGGGGGGATCGTCCCTGCTGTATTAATTGTGAAACATCTGTATGAAGACCACAAAGAGAACAAGAGATTTGTGTACAACAGAATTGCTTTAAAGAAATATGCGGATCTGAAAGAAAGGCTCATTGTTGGTGATGTTGAAGATGGAGATGTAGCAATTGTTGTCAAGTCGAAAGAAGAACCCGAAGGTCCTATAGTTGGGGATCTGAGAAAAGGTGACGTTGTTTCACAGACAGAAGATGTTATGACAACAGCGAAAACTAAAATTGTCACTTGGGAAAAATTATGCAGCTACCGAAGCGGTCTTAAACCAGGAGGGATATACCTCGGTTTGAACAGGCAAGAGGTTACTCCTGATGGTGAGGATCCGATCGAGGTTCTTAATGAAATAGGATTCAGCATATATTCCGCTTTGAACGCAAGAGACGTCATGACGACATTCCACAGGGTTCCAATAGAAGAGGGCAAAGAACCGCCAGTTACAGATGATATAATGAAGAGCTTCATAATGCACAACGCCAATTTCGGATCAAAACGCGTAGAATAATATTTAACAAGGAGGTGTGATGTTATGGGAAGTTTAAAGAATCCACCAGGTCTTGTTCCGGCAATTGATATGCCACTGGGAAAAGCGATAATCTATCTCGACAAAATAGGTGGATTAAAAGACATTGCAACAGGAGTGAAGTACGGAAGCGACATAATAGAAACCTACGGTAATCTAACAGCGTTCTCTCTTTTCGAAGACATAGGGCTGGAAATTCCAATAATATACGACAGACAAAAAGGAGGAGCAGACGTTCCTCATATAGTTAGAAAACAGGTTAACCAAGCAGATAAACCCGGGGTGGTTGCCTACATAGGCCAAACATTAGGTTCAGGAGCAAATCCTGAAGCTATGACAGAGAAAGAGAAGGGAACAACAGAAGCCATGGTTGAAGAATGCATAGCCATAGGAGTGGAACCGGTTCTGGTATTGGAAATGACGCAACCAGGAGCGACCTATTTCCTCAGGGAAGGGGCATCAGAAGATCTTGCAAAATTAGGCAAGGAGCTGGGTGTGAACTACTTTGTGGCTCCAGCAACCAGGCCGGAAAGAATAGAGGTTTACAGAAAGATACTAGGAGATGGTGTGGAAATAATTTCCACTGGAGTTGGTCCGCAGAAGACAGGGGATCCTGTAGAAGACGCGGTAAACGCAGTTAAAGCAGGTGCGGATCATCTTGTAATAGGAAGGGCGTTAATGAACGCTGATAATCCGGTAGATCAGGGGAAGAGAATATACGAAGCGATAGAAAGGGCTCACTCCACGAGGTGAACTTCCCCTTTTTATTTATTTTTAATTAGAACCAATGATTTTTGATACTTCTATCTTTTTCCCGCCAAAATAAGATTTAATATTTCTTTCGATCTCACCTAAAAGAGCACTTTCGTCCATATATCTAAATTTTTCTGGAACGGGCATCTCTAAAGTATTATCTGATCCGTTCTTTTTAAAACCGCCAGAATTCATAATCTCAGATGAACATTTAACTGAATCTTCTAAGGTTTCAATCTGCAGGGCATTCAAAGGTTTACCGTTTGTAGGGAAATTTAGACCATTAAGTAACGGTATATCACCTTCGTCGTATATTTTGCTCAGGGCATATTTTGCAAACGGCATCATATCACTTCTTTTATACTTTGAGTGAGTATCAGCAAAGAAAATAAGTCTAAAATGCTTTAAAAAGCTTTATTTTACCTATTTCCCGCAAAATTAGCAACTTCCGGCCGCTGTACTATCACGTTCTGGAGCTTCGTATTCCGTAAAACCTTCCCTTTTAAGCGCCTTTATTAATTGATCATGCAAGTACGTGGGAATCTTCATGAATCCCGTAGAACCGACTTCCTCTCCTGTTTCAGTATTTACCTTTCTGGGCCAAATCTCGAAATCTTCCTTCAATGGGTCTTTACGATCCACAAGTATTGCATTGTAAGCTTCCATTCCTGGCGTGTCGAAATGTAACGTCAAATCATCCGTCACTTCCACCCTTTTCACATTTTCAGGCTTTATGTATATTTTGAAACCTCTGTACATGTTCATACTATAGCGAAAAGATATAAATTGTATTATTGTCCCTAGGCCTTCCATAATTCGCAGGTTTTGCAGATCTTTTGCGAGCTGGGTTCTCCGCACCTCGAGCACTTCACTATTCGCACGCTCTCCTGTTTAACGATCTCCCTCACCGACGGAAGCAAACGCTCGAAGGTCTTCAGGACAGAAAATTTCGTTCCTGGGCTTTCGGTTTCGAGATCGTTCAGGAAGTCGCGAACGCGGAATCGCGGGCCTTCCAGGTAAGGGCATTCG
>CAYFWU010000024.1:0-12594 GCA_964347025.1 uncultured archaeon
GTTAAACAAACAGTAGAGGCTGTGAATTCGCTCAGGCAGTCGGAAAAGATCAAGCTCCGATGGCCCCTGTCCAAACTCATGATAAAACCCAAGAAAAGGGAGGTGAAGACCACTCTCAACAAATTCAGCTCACTGATAAAAAACATGTCCAATTCAGAAGAAGTCGTTTTTGTCCAGCAGATTCCAAAGAAGAAAAAGAAGTCCTTTGAGTCCGGTGAGCTGTGTTTTGGCGAGGTTTTGAAGGACCAGGCCCTTATTCGTGAACTAACAAGGAACATCCAGGTCCTGAGGAAGAAGGAAGGTTTAAAGGTGAAGGAGAGGATAAGACTCTTCATGAAGTCGGACGGAAAAACCGATAAGCTTCTCACTATAAACAAGGATAAGATCTCCAAGAACGTTGGGGCCTACAGGGTGGAGTTCAAGAAACCTAAAGATGTTAAAGGGGTTTTGGATTTCAAAGGCAAGAAGGTAAAAATAGGTTTCGAGAAGGAGAAACGGTAGCGAATATTTAAGTTATTTTTACAAATTAATTATTATGAGAGGAAAAGTAGCGATGGGATGGGTCTGGCTTTCCCTCATAGTGGCCCTCATATTCCTCGTTCTATACGCCTTCAATTTAATAACCGCCTACTGGCTCGGGATGTTTGCGGTTATATTTATTGTGCTTGGAATAGTCATTACCTTCATGCTGGCGGGGGCAGGTGCTACGGCAACGGGAGGAGCAAACAAGATAGGGGCGATTCTTCTTGTGGTGGGAATTATACTGGCTCTGATAATTTTCTTCGTTCCTAAGTGATGGAAACATATTTAAGGTAATGGGTTAACAATTGTTCTATTATGCATACTGATAAGTTTCTGAAAAGAGTGAATCTGAAAGAGGTAGAAGACGTTTTAAAATCCAGGGGCAGGAAGTTGCTTATCTATCACAGCGATGTTGATGGAATGTGTTCGTCCGCGCTTCTAATGAAGTTTTTCCCGGGCTTCAAATCAATTCCCCGTGAGGGTCCTCTGATAGACGAGGGGTTTCTGGAATCCCTCATTTCAAAGAGGCCCGATCTCGTGGTTTTCATCGATATCCCTGCAGATCAGGAGTGGAAGAAGCTACTTGTTCTCAAAAAGAAGCTGGGAAAAACGAAATTCGCTATTATAGACCACCACATAATAGAAAGAGATATGAATTCTCTCGGGATCTTACATGTGAATCCAAGGTTCGGAAATAAGGAAGTTTACATACCGGCCTCTGCCGTGATGTACCACATCCTGCGTTCGCTGGACTATCCTGTAAAGAAACTCGTCTGGATCTGCGCAGTCGGAGTGATCGCGGACTACGGCTTCGAGAACTGCAAGGACCTGCTTAACGAATGTGAAGATCTGTATAAAGGGAGTGTCAGCGACAGGCCGAGCCCGTTCAAACTGAGCAAGATAGCCGAGATGCTGTCCTCCTTAATAACCCTGAAGGGTCTGAAGGGCGCGAAACTCGGTCTGGAGCTGCTCAACAGGATCGAGACCGTCAATGATATAAAAGACCACAAGGATCTAAAGGAATGTTACAAAAGGGTGAAGAGGGAGATAGAAAGGATAATGGAGGATTTCGAAAAGCATGCTGAGTTCGTTTCCGGAAAGAACCTGATAATCTACGAGATAAAGAGCAAGCTGAACATAACCTCGATTATCGCCACAAAAGTCACGGATACACACAAGGATGAAGTTATCATTATTCGAAAGCGCTCGAGGCAGGGTTGGAAGATTTCTTTACGCTGCCAGTCCGGGAAGGTGAATGTAGGAGATCTCGCAAAAAAGGCCTCTTCCGGTCTTGGAGCAGGCGGAGGACATCAGAAGTCCGCTGGCGCTCTGGTAAAGGACTGGGAAGGTTTCAGGAAAAGGGTCATAAAATACCTCTAATACACTCATTTTAGGCGTGAAAAAGGTTTTTAAACTCCCGGAACCCAGTTTTAAATATACTGGGTCAGCTAAAGCTATTCCCTATGATAAAAGCAAGATTAAATTGTGTGGTTGAATGAACAAAGCTAAAGCGATGGGAGCAGGAGAATTGTACAAAGGTGGTGTAGACTGGAGAAAAATAAAGAAATACGGACTTCCTGTAGTCATAATTGGGGGAGGATCTACAGCACTTTTTTTCACTGTTAAATCTCTTCTAAGCGATTACAGAGATGCTGGAGAAGAGGCAATGAAAAACCTAAGTCCAAAAGCAGCAATAATAGAAACCACCGATGATATGCAAGAAAGGGGTGTTGGCGCATCGAAATACAAGAAGAAAGGAGCGAAAGATGATGAAATTACTCCTATGGGTTTGGTAACCCCGAATCAGGTCAACAAGAATGTTCTAGGAAAGTACACTTATGATTTAACAGATGGGTTAGGTATAATGATGGCATATTATGAGGCCATCCATAATGGTGACAAAAATTTGTATAAATATTTGTTATCTGATGAGACAATTAGAAAGTTCAAAGAAAAATACAACATGGGTCCAGATGAGGCTATAGGTTATATTTTGGAAGGGAGTCCTCTAACAAAAAAGAAATTCAATTATGTAATTGGTCATCTCTATAAAGAGAATTTAAATGGTAGATGGGTCCTTAGATGGGAAGCACAGATAACTATTTTTGATGAAGACGGTAATATAGAAGGCGGGCTAGTAGATCGTCGCTCTGCCACAAAAACTGAGAAAGGTGAATGGAAATTATAAAAAGGACTAACCAGGCCAAGGCGCCAATGTTTCATGGGCATACCAAGCAAGAAATGCCTCTGTCACGGTTAAAGCAACGACAGCTCCCAGACCTGCACTCTCAAGTGTAATGAAGGCATCTACGGCAACTATGAGAACAACCAATACGGCTCCAGCTATTTGTTTTCCTAAAGAATGTTTCTGGTAACAGAAGTTATGCACATCCTCTTCTCCTCTTGCCTTCTCTTTATTCTCATATTCCTTCATGTTTTCAACTTTTACCACCACTCCTGTCATATGACAATTCTCTTGATTTATGCTGTCGAATATGTCATCATTGTTGTCATCTATGAAAATAGCATTGTATCTATTTATCACATCTGTGTCTGACCTCCAGCCTTCAGTTCTCCATGCACCTCCACCTACATCAGTCTTTTTTACAGTATCGTATTTTTTACCTAGAGCATCCCAATATCCGTCCTTGTTTTCATCAGACAGGCCTATAGTCATGGTCCCAAATTGGGAAGGAGTGGAGTAAAAGCCGTAATCTTGAGAAATATATTTACTGGTACCTGTGAATTTTTTGTTTTCATCAGCATAAACAGTCATTCCACTAGCCCTGCCAAGCGGTGAAGTAAAATCTGAATCTCCGATTGCTGGGTTATACTTAACTCTATAAACAGTTGTTCGACAAGTGTAGGTGCTTGTTGTTCTGATTTCACAGCAGATATCTGCCCCAGTGGGTTTATCTTCCAATTCTTCACAGTAGTCTTTATCATTTTCTATGCGGCTATCGTATAGTTCGCCCTCGAAAGTTACGACTTCACCACACTTAAAACTATCGTTCACCCATTTGTAAGTGGGCTGTATCTCGGCCGAACAACCTGTGCCTGCTACATGCCCATCAAGTGATAGGTAAAGATCACTCAAATCTTCTTCTGTCCCGTTCTTGTATACCCTTTTTACCTCGGTCACATTATACAGAGGCTTCACAGCAGTTGACGTATCCCAGTCCTTAGTTTTCATACACTTCTCGTCAGGCATTACCCCAACTTCTCCCCATGAAGAAGGTTTCTGTGTTATTGATTCACAATACTCTTTTGTGAGCCATGCATCAACTATACCGGCACTATCATACCAGCAACATACATATTTATGCTCGGCTGGTTCTATTTCGTAAATTACCTTGTCATCCACAGTCTTTTTATCAATCGGGTCTATAATGCGATCATAAATCCCGTCGCCGTTTATATCATCAAATATTAACTTGCTCTCCTTGAGCATGTTTGTAACAATGTTGTAGAACTTGGGATATACTTTATTTGAGGTGTCAAGCTCATACTTATAAAAAAGTTCCCCACACTTTGTCCAGTCACTCTCTTTGCCCACTCCCTTGGCATGGGGTTCCATGCATATGGTATTCTTGTCTTCGCTGTTGTAGTGGTAAAATTCGCATTCGACATCCTGCGGTTCTATCTTCAGGTCAGCGTGGCAGGGAGAGGCAAGATAGAATCCTGTATCAGGGTTTCCGAATTGGGCAATAAATTTAGCGTCAAAACCCTTATCTAGAATTAAAGGCATCCCGAGCTCACCGATCTTGAAATAATTGCCTCTGTTGACATCCTGATCCATTCCGGTCTCTTCCACATCATGTTTTTCCATCTGGTCAGGTTCACACAACAGAGGTCTTTGAAGAACTACCTGGCTAGGTTTGGGGGTGAATTTTTCCGTTTCGCACTTGTCCCTTGCAGCCAAAAATTCGGTTATCATACCTGTAGTGGCACCGACAACAATTCCACGCCCTAAGATCTTATTTATAGCTTTTATTTCTCCCTCGGTAACGTCCAGAACCTTTTTCAAACCGTCCTTGTTTAAAAGATTCAGGTATTTGTTCGGAACTTGACCAGCAGTCTTCTCGCCTCTAATGAAAAGATGTAACTCCCTCTCAACAGCACTCCTTGTCAACCCATTTTTGGCAAGCTTGGCTTCATCAAACAAGTTCAACTTATTTACATCAGAGAGTTTTATATTTTTTAATTTCTTACCAGTTGCCTTTACCACGTAATTTTTAACCTTCGTGTTACCTAATCTTTTCCATATAAGAATTTTACTGGTCCCTTTTTTGACAATGTATACCACTCTCTTCTCCAGTCCCTTAAAAGCTCCTTTCACTCCCGAAACAGCTCTCCCTAGGGTACCACCTGCCACTTTACCACCAACAGAGGAAACGGCTCTGCCCTTCTTCAGGTTAACGAAAAATTTAACTATTTTTGCTCCGCCTTTAAAAAGTCCCCCAATAATCCTGGTAACGGGTAAAACCCATAAGACAGACAAAACTTTGTTACCTAGGTTATCGTGCATCTTCCAAGCACTGTCCTCACCTGTGGGGAAGCTCTGGAAATAAAGAAGGAAGCTCGGGTTTCCAAAGCCTGCGAAGTGCTCCTTAATCTCACCGTAAAGTCCGTATAGGTCTTCTTTTAGGCGAAAATTCTTTACTGTGCAAGCTGTGGCAAGAGTCCTTACTCCTCCGC
The DNA here is from genome assembly GCA_964347025.1 of uncultured archaeon. Taxonomy (GTDB): domain Archaea; phylum Aenigmatarchaeota; class Aenigmatarchaeia; order QMZP01; family QMZT01; genus CS3-C152. The sequence goes on from CAYFWU010000024.1 coordinate 5,221, forward strand.
ACTTGCTAATATCAACCTCCTTATCCCTAAAACCTGTGCACGTAAGTTTCCTTTCATAGGTTATTTTTTCGCAGCAGAACTGATCTATTTTTATCATAAGACAATAGCTCCTATCGACTATCTCACCGGATATCTGATCGCAAAAACTTTTATCATCAACATTGTAATAATTCTTTTCTTCACAACATCTCTCAACCATGGGTATACCCTCGCACTCTACAGTCGCCTTTTCCTCCTCTGTCAGGTATATTCCCAGCTCTTCCCCGCTTTCTTCCCCTAACGTTGTCGCTCCTCCTGTGGGAAGGTTAGAAGCAGGCGTAGACGGCTTTGGAGCATAGTCCTTGGCTTTATCTGGATCATTTGTGAAAACGGCTTTCAGGGCAGCAACAAGAGCATTGGTGTTGTACCTCGCCATCTCAATCGATCTCTCTGTCGGGGCGCCTTCACCGCATATCTGCGGAACGGCATCGCAAATATTTTGAAGTAGTTTTTGTATCCCTCCGCTGGCGTTAATTACAATGCCTGTGATCAGAAATGCTGCTATGATGACGATAAAGATACGCAACACATTCCCCATTGTGAAGTTAGTCCCCATTTGCCCCTTTCTCATAGTATTTAATAATTAACGCCGGGGATTTAAATTATTCCTTATGGTCCTATCTTTATGAAATTTATTGTTTCCGATCCTTCTATGGGATCCTGGCTGCCTGCGTAGTCTTCTGTTGTGCTCTCCACGACCAGGTAGAAGTTGGGAACGTTCTTTTCATTTATCACGTTATCATTCACAAGGTTACATCTCTCCCTGGTATCCTCGATGAATATCAGGTTTATTGTTTTTGGCCCGTAATAGGGCGTATACTTATCCAGCAGTTGCTTATATTGTCTAAGGAAGGTGTTTAAATCCTGGTCTATGTGGAGGATCACGAAAACGTGTCCATAAGTTTTGTTGTGGACCTCGACTATACTTGCATCAATATCTATCGCTTCGTAAAGGCTTGCGAGCAGGATCGAGAAATCGTCGCAGTCCCCTCCTCGAACCTCCCAGGTTTCCTTGGGGTCCGCTATATACTCGTCCTTCCTTGGATCGGAGACGTAGAATATCCTCTTGGAGACCTCGTTGTATATGGCGAAGACTTTCGTTGCATACGTATTCGGGCCTTCGTATTTCACGACAGAACTCACCGCGATGTTACGAACGCTAGAAGTGTTGAACTCGTTCTGGTAGATACCCCCATCGTGGAATTGAACCCCCGGGTAACATCTCCACTTCTTCTCGAACTCTATTGGCTCCTTGCAGTGGCATACATTCCTAGAGACGTATCCGATCTGGTTCTTCTCCATGCAGAGGAGTTCGCACTGCTCCTCCTGCGAGTAGAGCATGGTGGAAAGCATGAACTCTATGTACTTCAACTCGACAGCCAGACCTATGAGAAGAGCGATTATAACAATAACGAGGAATACCTTTTGCTTGTCAATTGCCATAATAAATATTAAGCTGGTTCCCTATAAAATATCAAGAGGTGATTTTTATCAAGGCGTATGTCGTGACAAACATAATGGGCGTTTTCGCCCTCGAGAAGGACGGGAACGTCGTTACGTACAAGCTGTTCCCGAAAAAACCGGAAGTTATAGCTGATAAACTGCGAAGATCACGAGACGGGGAGATCATAGAGGAAGAGAGAACGGTCCTCAACAAGCTCCGCCTCGCAGGATACAAGGAAGTGATCTGGGACAAAAAGGCGAAAGACGGTTTTATAGCGTGCGTTTACGATCCTGACAACAGGGGGAAGGAAATCGCAAAGAACGAATTCCGAAGACTTGCGACAGAGACACGCTTCGCTACCACGCAGGCAGAGCTTAACGAGATCCTGACGAAGGTTAATGTCATGCTCACAAAAAAAGAGGTTAAGAAGGTGAAGAGTGACAGGGTGATAATGCACGTGATAGGAATAATAGATGATCTTGACTCTTCCCTTAATTCGCTCTCGGAACGTCTCCGCGAGTGGTACGGGATGTATTCACCGGAAACTGTCCGGGACGTTAAGTCTCATGAGAAGTTCATTGAGATGCTTTCGAAGTCAAAAGAGGATGAGAATCTTCGGAAGTTTTCCAAGAACCTTCAGGAACTTTACAGGACAAGGGATTCCCTGTCAAAATACCTCGAAAACGCCTGCAAGCAGACGATCCCAAATCTCTCGGAAGTTGCAGGACCACTTCTTGCTTCAAGGTTGCTTTCCCTAGCGGGAGGGCTGGAAAAGATCGCGAAGCTCCCCAGTTCAACGATCCAGTTGCTGGGGGCGGAGAAAGCGCTGTTCAGACATCTGAAGGGGAAAGGGAAGCCCCCCAAGTACGGGATCCTATTCGGACATACCCTTATCCAGAACGCCCCGAAACCCATGAAAGGGAAGGTCGCCCGCCTGATCGCTGCGAAGATAAGTTTGGCGGCGAAGATAGATCGATTTTCAGATAAGAACGAAGGGAAGAAAATCAGGAAGGATTTGGAGAAAAGAGTTAAGGAATTAGTTAAGGGGTCTGAATGAGAATCAAAATTTTAATTACAGGGGGGAGTATTGATGATCTTGAATATGATTCCCCAGAAAAGGCACCAAAATCCCCAAAGACGTACATCCCAGAACTTCTAAAACGGGCAAGGGTTACTGCTGATCATGACGTTGAAATACTGATGTCAAAAGACAGCAAATTCATCACTGACGAAGACAGGGAAATTATTTTGAAAAAATGTCAGGATTGTGAAGAGGAAAAAATCGTTATCACCCATGGCACCGCGACCATGTCCACAACAGCGAAATATTTAGGGGAAAGGAATCTTCAAAAAACAATAGTATTGCTGGGTTCTGCAGTTCCAGCGAATAAGGAAGATTCTGATGCCTTATTTAACCTCGGTGCTGCCTTGGCTGCTGCCCAGACATTACCCGCTGGTGTTTATGTAACCATGAGTGGGGAGATTTTTTCATGGGACAACGTGAAAAAGAATTCAGATACAGGATTTTTTGAGACAGAAAAGTAATTTATTTCTTCTTCATGAGCACGAACATGTGGTCTTTCTCGTAGGGATCGAGCCTGACCTTATCCAGGATCTTGAAATGTTTTCTGAGTTTCGCGAGCTCCTGTTTGTAGATTTCTCTCGGATCCTTCACAACGTCTATTGACCTCGCCTTTATTGCGATCATGGCGAAGCCGTTTGGCTTCAGGAAGCGATTCGCGTTCCTTATCATTATTGGGGTCTGATCATCCGAGGCGACATCTTCGTAGACAACGTCCACCTTTTCTATCCAGTCGTATTCCTCGGGTTTCCTCGCGTCCCCAAGGATCGGAACTATGTTGCCTCTCTTCTCAGCGATGGGGTTGAGATCGCGCAGGCAGCGTTCGGATATCTCGACCCCGTACACGATCCCTTCCCTCCCTACTATATCGGAAAAGAACGTGGAGGTCTGTCCGAAGGCGATTCCCAGGTAGAGGATTTTTGCCTTCGCCGGCAGGGGAAAGGATTTAAGACCTTTTATTATTGCTGCAGCTGGTTTCGATCTATTGGGATTCCATTCGCGGTATTCGTTCGCCTTCCATGTGATCAGGTTCTTGGAATAGGTTTTGTCACCAGGGATGAGGTTTCTGGTAAACAAACGGCTTCCCTTCCTCCAGATACCTGGGAATATCTGATTCATAATTTTATTTTGAGAAGGTGTCTTAAATTATATTAACACAGTATATTTAGTGTGCATTTTCCATTATTTCTGGGGTTTTTTAAATCAACACTCAGTTTTAAATTGTTAATTATATGTTGATACCCGTGCATACCTGCTATGTTTTGGGGCATGTAAGAAAAGCTCTTTTGTGGCTCGTCAACTAAACCGTCTTCCCTCATCTCCATGAGGGTTACATGAGCATTCTTTCGGTTTACTGGAGTAACTCTAAACAGCCCGTCTATATGCCTTTTAACATCCAAATACCTTGAAAACGGGGAAAGGCGAGAATGTGTAAGGTTTCCTGTTGCCCTGATTTGTCTCCAGAATTCACGGTTTTCTTCTGTATCTTTAGGCATGTCCTTGTAAGGAACGACAAAAACGGATTCTCTGTCATGTTTGGCCGCCTCGTTCAGTGTTTCATCTATTTGTTGCATTTGTGTATCATCCAGAAAGTCAAAGGCTGAAATGTAAAGTTCAAACTCTTTGTCTCTCAGTTTTTTCAAAACAGAATTCTCTTCCCTTTTTGTAAGCAACAGCTGACTTCTGTATCTCTTTATCAACTCTGGTACCATCTCGTCATGAGAGGCGGTAACATGAATGTTTCTCCTCTGTGCATCCTTTTCCTTTAACCTGTCCCTCTGACGATCCTCACGTATATAGATGAACTGGGTTTGTATATCATCTTTCTCGGGTTCCATGTACCCCTGATAGTCACTTCTGTAAACCATATCATAGAGCCAGGGAAAAACAGTATGGGAATACTTTGGTATTACGAAAACTGATTCTATGGGAATTGCTTCTATACCAAGTTTTTTCAATGTGCCCCTTTTCTTCTTATCATAAGGTATTTCTCCCCTAAGTGCCATCTTGAGGAGATATAACCTCTCAAAATAAGTCTTGAAGTCTTCTGGCTTTCGGAGCCTTTTTTTTATGTTCCTGAATATGGGTTCGTCTTCCTTGTTTAATCTTTCTTTGTCTATACTTTTAGGGAAAAATTCAGGAGGGTCAGGATAACCAATCCCTATTACAAGTCCTTTATATTCATTGGGTTTCACTAGACTTTCCATGCAGTAATGTATATCGGCAAGGTGGCCTATTTTAAGATCACCAAACGAAGAGTTGTAAGTAACAACTCTCGTGTTCTTGCCTGCTCCACGTAACGAATCGCTGTTAATGAAATGCATGTTTCACCTACTCAATAAATTCAACAGAGTCTATTACACTATCTCCCGTTCTGTCAAATCCTTTAACCACCCTTAGTATGTTCTCATCACTCTCGTTTTTATTGTTGATTTTATCCATGTTCTTGGTGAGGGCTATCATTGCGGCCCGGGCTCCTCTGGTTCTTAAACCGCCAATTGCCAATATGAAATTTTCTGGATTGAAGGGGTTCTTAATCTTTATTATAAATCCTGTTCTGGGGTCTGTGAACCTTTTATTGGAGTTTTTTGAAATAAATGAAAACTGACCTTCTTCAAGGAATTTGATTGGTAAGTGCTTTTTAATTTTGTCCATGACAACGTTTGTTCTTATGTTTCCTATAAGAATTAAATTTCCTTTAAGATCTTTCTGGTTTACTTCCGTGTCTATCTTGTAATAAGGGAATTTGTATTTGTTTACAAAGCTGCCTATTAATATAGCAAAATCGGTAAGGTACGAACCTTCCTTTGATTTCCTGTCAAACCTTCCGTGTTCGTTTGGGTCACCTATCACTATTTTCGCGGTTAGTTCCCCATCCTCGATAAAGGGGTAGAAGAACTTCATTGCACTGTGATCTCTAACAGAGGGTGATTTTTCCAGGGGGTGTCCATCCTCGTAGAGCTTTGTTGCGATGACAGGGCAGGTCATGGAGTAGATCTTTGCTGTCATACCATATCGTTTCTCTGTTCCGATAGGTTTAACCACTCCGACATCTTCGAGCTTCCGTAAGTGATAGTATATTTTTTGCTCATGTTCCTTCAGGTTTCGAGCCAGATCCATTGCGCACCCAGGAGTATTTACAAGCTCGTTAACGATCCTGAGAGCGAGATCGGAATTAAAAACACTTAACTTTCTTGGCGCGACGACGAGCGATTCGTACGCAACCTTTCCATCTCCTCTGTTTTCGACCAATGAAGCCTTCATATTAACACCCCCCAAAGACATGTTTTTATTATCCACAAGCTTTAAATACTTTTACAAATCCGTTTTTATTAATAAAATTCTGCTTTTAGTACTAAAAGTTTTTTTGTATAAAACATAAACCGATATGTTGAGGGTAAATTTTCCTCCTTTTTCAACCATTAAAAAATTTTTTTTTAATGTCTGTAAAACATTTTAGGAGGGGTATTTAAACCAAAATTTTAACCTATAAAAAGATGGTGGTTAGATGGACCTCTCATTGTGTAAGATCTGTAAGGAGCCGATCTGGAACTTCCTCTGTGTGGACTGCATAGCAGAGGATGTGAAGAAGGTTATACCCAGGGAAGCAATTGAGAATTTTTCCGCTTTCCACAGGGGATTTGCTGGAAATTTTAACAGCCATTACGATCATACCTATTGCCTGAAATGCAGGCATGAGAATTCGGTAACCATCTGTCCTTACTGTTATCTGACCGAAATGCTCTCCATGCTATCGGACAGGGAACCAATCCTGGCGAAGAGAATGGTCAGACTCCTTCCTTTTTACAGACATCCTTACAGCGAAAGGGATGCTAGAACATTAACAGAGCTGAGCAACGAAAAAACAGCTTTCGGTATGTGTGATGAGTGCGGAGAATCTTGTGAATCCCTGGAAAAAAAGGATAACGGCTGGCTATGTGAGGATTGTAGAGTGTGATTATTATGGTGTTCCGTCCTGCCTGGGTAATGCCTGTTGAATGGAAGTGTGGATTTTGCAATTACGTATTTGCAAGTAAAACCCGCCCGGGTTCTTGTCCCTTCTGCCACAAAAAATCCGATATCGAGATATTTGACGACGACCTGAGATTCTCCCTGACAGAAATGGATTAAACAGTTATTTCTACCTCAAATTTTGTATTTTAATCTTTATATATTAATAAATATAATAATTAATTAACCAATTAGTTATAAAATTAATTAATTAAGTGGTTCTATGGTTGATCAAAAAAAGAGCTATACTGCGAAAGAAATCAAGGTGATGGAAGGCCTGACAGCCGTACGCAGGCGTCCGGGGATGTACATAGGCTCAACCGGTCCTCGTGGACTCCATCATCTGGTCTATGAAGTTGTGGACAATGGAGTAGATGAAGCTATGGCCGGGTTCTGTAAAAACATAAACATCACTGTTCACAAGGACAACAGCGTGACTGTCGTGGATGACGGAAGAGGAATTCCGGTGGATAAGCATCCGAGGTTTCCGAGCAAGTCTGCCCTGGAGATTGTTATGACCAAGCTTCATTCGGGTGGAAAGTTTGACCAGAAGACGTATCGTATTTCAGGAGGACTGCACGGAGTAGGAGTATCGGTTGTAAACGCGCTCTCGGAAAAATTCATGGTTGATGTCAAGAGGAACGGAAGGATCTACCACCAGGAATACAAGAGAGGAGACCCCATAACCAAGCTGAGAACGAAAAGTGGGAGATTCCCTTATCAGACGGGAACGAAGATAAGATTCTGGCCTGACAGGAAAATTTTTGAGACAACCGATTTCCATTATGATGTTCTGGTT
>CAYFWU010000025.1:0-6406 GCA_964347025.1 uncultured archaeon
AAAAACCTGGCTAAACAACCTCCATGGTTGAAGGAGGCTTCTTGGTTATATTGTACGTGACGTTAACGACACCAGGCACTTCCGAAGTTATCCTGTCTGCCAGTTTTTCCAGAACATCATAGGGAAGCTTCGTTGGCGAGGCAGTTACAGCATCCTTGCTGTCCCAGCACCTCACCTCTATCTGCAGACCGTAGTCTCTCTCCCCTTCCTTAATCCCGGTAACTTTGTCCGGATGAAGGATCGCGAAATACTGGAAAGCCTTACTCCCCTTTAACTCCTCCTCAACAACTCTGGTTGCCTTCCTGACGATCTCAATCCTTTCCGGCGTTACTTCCCCCAAAACCCTCGCCACCAGGGCAGGACCGGGGAAGGGCATCCTCCTGTAAATCTCCTCCGGCAGGCCCAGTTCCTTCGCAACCTCTCTAACAGCGGGCTTCCTCAGCTCAGCCAGTGGTTCCAGAACCCTGTACCCATACTCCTTTTCCGTGTCAATCCCCAGCTGTTCAAGTATGTTGTGCTGCCTCTTTATACCAGCTATCGTTTCTTCAACATCCGTGTAGATCGTCCCGTGGAGAAGGAATTTCGCTCCGCTCTCCCTCACGATCTTCCCGAAGACCTCCCTGTAAAAGGTCTGGGTGATCGTCTCCCTCTTCTCCTCCGGATCTGTCAGTCCCTTCAGCGCTTCGAAGAACTCTTTCCTCGCGTCAACCTTCTCGACCTTCACGCCCAGTTTTCTGAACAGAGAAACAACCCTCTCAGGTTCTCCTTCCCTCATTAAGCCGTTCTCGATAAAATAGGTTTTCAGCCTGTCTCCCAACGCTTTGTGAGCCAGCATGGTAACGGTTGAGGAATCCACACCACCGGACAGGGCATTTATCGCCAGACCGTTCCCAACAACAGAAGAAATCTCATTAACCTTCTGTTCTATGAATCGTTTAGGATCCAAATCCTCCAGTTTTATCTCTTTCGTTTTCATGTTTAGATTTAAAATCGATCTTTAAATTCTTTTTTAAATTTTCTCCCGAATTCTAGATTATGATTGATTTCGATAAGCTGATAAATTCGCATCTCAACAGGGAGTTCAAGCCAAAACAGATCGGAAGATATTACCCCTCGGAGATAGGCAACTGTTTACGAAAAGTATGGTTTACATACAAGCATCCTAAGGAACTGGACAAGGAGAAACTTAAGGTCTTCCAGGTCGGCCTGATGCTGCATGATTTCATATCCGAGGTCCTCCGCTCTGAGAAGACCCCAGATGTTCGATTAATCCAATCCGAGGTTCCCTTCCGCCTGAACTTCCCAGAGTTCCAGGTATCAGGAAGGGTGGACGATGTCCTGATAGTGGAGAGGGATAACAAAAAACTCCTTGTGGAGGTGAAGTCCACGAAACTCCTTTCCATGGTGAAGAAACCGAGCCTCCCCCACGTTATGCAGATCCAGCTCTACATGCACGCCCTCAAAATCCCGGACGGCATGATCCTTTATGTCGAAAAACCTTCCCTGAAGACGATTCAGTACGAAATAAAATACGACCCCGAACTTGTGAAACAAATTCTTGAACGATTCCAGAACCTCCACTCATCCCTGAAGAGCGAAAGCATTCCGGATCCCGAGGCAAAGCTCAAGAAGGAGATGGAATGGATGTGCAGATACTGCGAGTACGTGGATGAATGCAAAAACGCGAAAAATGTTTAAACAACGGTTTAAACATAACAATATATCCGAGAACAACGAAATTCTAATCATGCCGAAGTCCACAACTCTCGATAAAATCGCCAAAGTTCTCGACAAGGCAGCCAAACTTCTGAAAGGTCCCTATAAGGTCGCCAGCGCAGGGGTGGTGGCAGCAGTGATCGGCGGGATAATCAAGCTCCAGGCCCTCACGCAGACCTTCCCAGAGCCCTTCGATACAGTGGGGAACGTGATCATATTCATCGCAGTCCTGATGGTGGTTATAGACCTCTGCAGGGGCGGGCTGCTGGACTGATTACAGAATCAGATAAGACTCAGAAGCCCTGCATAAACGAAATAATTCAGAACCGTAAATAAAATGGTAAAGACCAGGATGAATTTTGTTGTCTGGGGCCTTTTCGAATGACCAAAGGCAAAAAACAAGGCAGGGGGCAAAACCAGAAAAGTCAGTACGAATGGAAGGGTTTCAAAAAAATAGAAGTATCTGAATTGGGATGGGAGATAGATAAAAAAGATATTCACTAACGAGAGATAGACAATTACAATCAAAAGGAAAATAAGACGTCTCTTTGTCGTGTTCTGTTTCTTTACCTCTTTTTTATCCTCAGGCCCCAGGACCTTGCAGGAAGCGATTGCAAACGCTATCAGACTAAATATATTTGACAAACCGAGCAGTGAGAAAACCTTAATTTTGGGTTTCTGATCCCAGAAAATTATAAATCCGGCCAGAACGCTTGAAACAGCGGATATTATGAGCAGCCAAAGGATCGATATCCACTGGATGTTAACACTGATGAATATCGGGGTCTGGTATTTTGAGAAATATTCCTCATCCCCCTTTGGTTCTATCCAGAAATCCTCCACGAATAAATTGGCGGGAACGTGCATTTTAACATCGGTGTAAACAAAATTTACCGTCCCGCTCTGCCCGAAGAATTTCTCCAGCTCCTCAGGTATTTCATAATTTTTCTGAAAAAGATGACTAACACTTAACCAACTTTCCTTTGAATTCTTTATCTCATCATAGAATTCAGGTTCTGCATAACCAATGATGTAGAGCTGAACAGGAATTGTCTTGCCCCCGTAGGCACTTGTTAACTTCATTGGATAGTATATCCTTTCTGATGGGAAGGAAACGTAAACCCCGATATTTGTGAACATCCTCATACTCCACATGGATTCAGATATGGTGTGGTTCTTGAACTCCTCGAGATCAGATATCCAGAACAGAACGAATGAGTAATCCTTACCTATATACTCATCTATTAAGTCCTTCGACTCTCCTGAAAAACTGAGACCTTTCCCCGATATGTAGTTGTTGAAGGATTCTGAATCATCAGCCCCTATAAGTTCTGTTGTGACTCCGAATTTTTCAACACGCTCAAAAACTTCTACACCAAGTTTCCCGTATGTCTCTGGGCCGAGACCTGAAGTATAATACCCGGGGGAAGACAGCAGTAAAACGAAAAAATTGTAGACCTGCGAGAACGATATCAGGGAGAGTGACGTCGTCAGATCATTTTTTGCCTGTGTTGTTACGTTTCTGCCTCCCAAGGTTGGAAGCTTTTCAAGCACGTCCAATTCCATCTGCTCGGGATCACCGGGAACAGGGAAGATCCAAACAGATTTCGTACCTGTCGTATTACGATAATCTGTCTGGACAGCTATGATCATTTTCTCCACACCATCCTCGTGTTTAATCGCGGCCATCTGTGAATTCTGTCCAATAACCCTCCAGGAATCATCCGCATAAACAATAATCATCCCGTCCCCCGAGACATTCACAGGAGAGATAAAGAAAAAGCATACGATGACCGTAAACAGTAGAAATATTTTTTCATACCCCATTATTAAAATTTATCCTTCGCTATAATATATCTTCCTGTGGAGGTTTGTCAGATACCCTGTAGTAAGGCCAGACAGTCCTTTTTATGGCTTCCCCGGTTGACAGAAGAAGATCATGCCTTCTAACCTTGGCAACCTCGCCCACGTACGTCTCACCATTAAATTCAAATATATACCTCCAGTCTCCTAGGAGGTCTTCATCAGGACATCTGCTCAGCTTTCTCATCCTTCCCAAAGGATCCACTGAGAAATCCCCTTCCCAGTAATTTCCAGCCCTTTCCATGATTCTGAATTACCAGTAAATTTTATAACCTTAATGAAACCAAATTAATATCATGGGGATCAAAGAAATACTGAAACCAACCAGAGGGAAAATAGTTCTGTTCCTGTTAATATTTTTCGCTCTCTACCTTTTCCTCCACCCTTTATTCATGTCGTGCAGGGCAGGGGGCATAGCATGCCGCCAGGGTGAGGCCCAGGAGATATGCGATCAGAGAAACATGGAGTTCAGAACATCTTGCGAAAACCTGGGGATTTCCCTTGCTGTAGTTTTCCTTATAATTTCCTACCTGTTCTCCTCACACCTGGTCTTCAAATCCGTAAACTCGAGAATAAACTTATTCATAAAGAAAAGCTTCTGGAAGCTGTTAATCCTAACGATCATCCTGACTTTGCTCTCCTTGCTGTACGCCTACGAACCCCTGGTCATGGACGCCTACTTTCTTGAAAGAGGATTCCCTCTCGGATACCTTAGCTACAGCGTGGGAACCTTCGTCCCCCCGAACGCGCCCCCACCGGTAGGCGGATGGAGACTCATACCCGAATTCCTGTTTTTAGATTTCGTTTTCTGGTACGTGATCTCAATGATCGTGCTAAAACTCTATTACAGGCGCAAAAAGCCCAAACTGGCCGAGTCCCTGAAATAAAAAAATAAGAAAGAGGGAATATTTCTGATCCTTACGCCTCTGTGCATCTCCAGTCGATCTCGGCAGTTCCTTCCACGATGTCCACGGCACACACCGGGCTACACCCTGTCTTCATTATGTTAACACCGATCCACCACGTTCCTGTGTCTTCACTACACATGGCCCAGTCCGTGAGGCTCGCGTTCTCTATACAAGTGCTGTTCACGGCGATCTGCACGGCATGGAACAGGCTCATACTATCTTCTGTTGGAGCCGTGCAATGATCCTCATCCTCCAAGAACGTCGTTCCATCCGGCGTTTCGCATTTCCTTGGAAAACTCTCGAGTATTGTATACCCTGCTCTGACGCACTCACTGAACCTTGTCACTATGGGAATGCATCTCTCACCATCAAAGCAATTCCCTTCACCGCAGTCGCAGATCTTAACATCATGACTGTTGTCAGGGGAACAACCGCATGGCCCGATCACACAGAGATTCGGGAAGTCATCCGTCTGTAAGCAGCACATACTTGTCGTTACGTTTCCTCCCTGATCCTCGCACAGCCTTTCATAATCCGCTATCTCCGACCGGGAAGACAAAACCTTTATTGTGGGCTTCATCATGTACTTACCCGATCCTGTCTCGTGAACCGATTGTTCTGCATCGAAATCGAGCGTTAATGTCGTGGTTTCCCCTTCTTTAATCTCGAAACTTTTAACCAGCTTCACTGTTTTCGAGGGAATTGTAAGATCATTCTCCTCGCCGTCAATCGTCACTTTCGCAGAATCCACATCCAGCCTTATCTGCGTGTATATCCCTGCACTCAGTTCCTTGCTGCCGAGAAACTCCTTGACGTCCTTTATTGCCACAAGATCAAACGTTTGTCCTTCCTCCACCACTGTAGTCCATCCTGACTCGTTTCCTGCCTCTGCCACGTGTACCTGAATCTTCGATATCGTAACCTCTGCTTTCTCTATGTTCAATGCCGGCTTGTCCGTTATCTGCAGAACCAGTGTTCCTGTTCCTGTCGGCTGCTGAACACACCCGCTTGTCACCAGAATTCCGAAAACCAACATCAATGCAAAAGGTACTTCTTTCCTCATAAAAATAATTGTATTGATTTCTATTTATAATTAGAACAGCTAATTTCCCCGTTATGTTGCCAGGGGACTCACATCTTGCCTTTTTTCTGGACGGCAGCCTCTTTCTTGTGCAAAACAGCGATGATGGCCGGTATCTGGATTATTATCGCGAACACTATAAGCATCACCCCTGCAACGGCCCACCCTGTATTGTACATGTAAACTGGCAGGAGGATACCGATACCCAGCCCGAGTAAGAACTTGCCCAGTATCCAGAAAATAAAGTTCGATGTGTGCATGGCCTTTACCTTTTCAATCTTATGTTCCAAGCCGGTCACAACACCACCGTTTTATAATTGTCCCCGCCCGCTTATATATCGTTCCCCAGATCAGAATCCAACTTTTATTAATACAGACTTTTCAAATATTAACTATGATAAAAAATTATTCTGTTCTTGCGATATTTCTGATCGGTCTCGTATTTCTCTCGGGTTGCGTGACGTACCAGCCCTATTTCCCGCAGGACGGAGGACAAGGTCCCCCACCACCCACCTGCAGTAAGCACGCTGAAGTCAGATGTCAGGGCGACTGTGTTTTCTGGTACGACAGCTGCGGGAACCAGGAGGAGATGAAAGAATGCTGTCCGCACGGATGCATGAACGGGGAGTGTACGGATACGAATCCCTGCGAGCAGGCGGAAGGATACTGCCAGTCATCAATAGCCGAAGCCCTGTGCAGGGAAGGATTTGAAGAATCCAATATATCCTGTTCCTTTTTATCGATTTTAATAGATCTTAATTCTGTCATATATTTATTTAATAATCTTTCTAATTTATGTAAATCTGACATATATTAATAAATTATATATTTCTTTACC
>CAYFWU010000025.1:6416-9688 GCA_964347025.1 uncultured archaeon
CCTGTTACTCAGACACCAAGATATGCTGCGCCCCTGTCGGATGCCCGGAAGGCGGGTGTATTGTTGGAGGCACGCCGGAACTTCTGGTATCCACTGACTCCAGGCAGACAGAGCCGAGCATTTACGGGAACGTAATAGCCTACGTGGATGACTGGAACGACCCGGACGGAGACATCTTCATTTACTACATATCCAAGGAAACTCAAACCCCTGCTGCCGAGGGAGGGGGTTATCAGTACGACCCCGTGGTCTGCAGTGACAAATACATGGTTTACGGCGAGAAGAACGGAAATGGACTTTACCTGTACGATATGGGAACGAAAGAAACGGAAACCATTTTCATGCAGGACCAGGAGGACCAGGACTGCTCGAATACGTATGTGGTCTGGAGGGAGAGGAAAACGGACAAGTTCCTTTATCTGTACGAGATCTCAGACAAGACAACAGAGAAGATACGCGATACGATAAAACTGGACACCAACAACGAGATAGTATCGCCCTCCACTGACGGAAATTACGTGGTCTGGGGCGAGGAGAACTTCAACGAGAAGGACATCTACCTGTATGAAATCTCCACCAACACGACAACCATGATCTCCGACAACGAAACATTCGACAGCTGGCCGGATATATCCGGAAACAAGGTTATATGGATCCAGGGAGAGCCGGGCAGCATGGACATAATCGTTTACGACACAGTTTCCAAGACAAGGAAAGCCTTAGGACTGGCTGACTTCGGTCTGATCTCCCAGCCCAGGATAAACGGGAACATGATAGCCTGGACTGGCTGCAGGAGTGACAAGTACAGGGTTCACTATTCTGAAAGCGGCTTCACGATCACAATGTCCTGCATAGATTTCGACGTCTACGCCTACAACCTGAACAGGGAAGAGCTCCATGTAGTGGAGACCAGCACAGACGAGCAGAGGCACGCCGAAGTTTACGGAAAAAACATCGTGTGGCACGGCTGGGACAGGAGAAAGAACAACAAGCCCAAGATCTACATGAAAACCATACAAACCACAGCAACACCCATAATCCCCCAGGAAATGGTTCTCTCTTCCCTGGTGAAGGGATGTGCTGAAACAGAGGAGGGGATGGCAACAAAATTCGGGGAAGGAACTGAACAGGAACCAAAAATCGAAGTTATCGGTAACGACATAGTGTATTCCAGGGCGCTCAAACACCTGTGCTGCAGGAAAGCGGTAACCGGAAGGGACGCCTCGGGTTCTGTGATAAACATATACGAGGTCTGGAGCGGGATAGGTTGTAAATGCATTTGTTTTTCCGAAATCGAGGCAAAGCTTGAAAACGTTCCTTCAGGAAGCTACACTGTAAACGTTTACGAGAAAGGAACCCAGCCGGGTAGCGAAGAGCCAATGGAGCAAACACTTATAATCTCCCAGGACGTTTCAGTCTAAGCGTATTACCTTCCGAGACAGCGCTAAGACTAACCAAATCATAACAAAGAACCAGAAACCTCTAATCAAACTAATTAAAAGCGTCTTTTTGGCCTATGCTTTTGATAACAATCCCTACAATAGACAGGTCTGTCTCCCGAAGGCTTGAAAGGAACTTGCGTTTCCTTCCCACAATCGGAACATTTTACACTGTGCAAGTCTCTTCCGAACTTGTCTTTCTTTTCTTCCATAAAATTCCCTATTATATAATGTCTTTATATATGCTGATAAGGGTTTTTAAAGCTAAGCCTGCTGGAAAAACTTAATTTCTGCCTGTTCGGACATTATTTTGCCTGTTCCCTCTTCTCGTAACATTTCTTACAGAAATACTCCCAAGACTGTGAAGGATAAATCTGAACAGCTGTGGCTGAATCCTTTCCACACATCTTGCATGTATTAGTCATAAGAAACTTTATTGCTGCTTTTTCGATACTCATAATTTTTTCTTCTCTAACAATATATTGGGATCGCATCCTTAAATTAACCAAAATCAGCAATTTCCGGTTTTGAGCCCTTCGAATCGGATTATTGTTCTATTCTTGGGAATCAGATTTTTCGGCCAGGGCTTTCTTGCGCTTCCAGTATTCTTCCGGATTTCCAAATAAATAAAAGGCTGCGCTTATTTTACCCAGGGACAATGTCTTTTCCACCTCTTCCTCAGTCATGCGTTCCGTCCCCCTCGTTTCCACTGGTAGATCCTGGTAATTCGCTATGTGTTTTTCAATATCCATTTCAAGCGCCTCGTTCAGCAACCTGTTTATTTCTTCAATCTGCTCCACATAAAGTAACTTGTTGCAGAGATTGGACTTCATGGTCACGTATTCCAGCCCCCACTTCTCCCGGATCCGGAACAATTTATGTTTTCTCTTCCTTTCCGGCTTTTCGATAATTTTAAGAATTCTTGAGTATTCCTTACACATCCTTTTTAACACATGAGGCATGCCTTTCTTTAAACGGGGATCCTCCACAGGGTTTTGATCAAAAGCACATTTGTACTTTTTATAAAGATCACCCAGCGTCTTCACGGTCGATCTGACCAATTCCGTCCTTTCTTCAAAACTGTAGTTTTCAGGATCCCTGTAACCCATAATAATCACTAACCTTTTGATTCTTTCAATCATATAATTTCTTGAGCACACCGCCCAAACTTTCAAGCATGCTTACCAAAAACATTTTACTGAAGTTTTCTTTTAGATATTTACTTGCCTCTTCAGATGACATCCCATCTAGCTTTTCACCTATTTCTTCACATGATTTTTTGAGCTCCGACCATTTTTTATTTTCCATGGCGTAAATTCCGGGCCCGTTCTCACAGGTTTTACAGATTGGGTCGAGTGCATTCAGTATTTCTTCATCAATGCTGTTTATCTCACCCGTCGCATTTTCAATACAGGTTCTAAGACCCTGCCAGTAGTTGTAGTCCCCCTTAATCACACCCCCAAGGTAATTTCTAAACAAAATCATGTATTCTTTGCATGAACTGCAGTAATCCACCACTTTTATACCTTCGCTCATTCACCATTATTGGATAACAACTTTTATAAATATAATTCATTCACGATCCTGGCTCAATAAAGCCTTTTAATTTTAAAACCCCGGACAATCAATCATTATGAGACCCGAAAAAGCCAAAATTCTCAGGACAGCAGGCATACTTTTAATAACAATCCTGATCCTGATAACAATCCTCTCCCTCTACATCTCATACACGATCATCCACCCTCCCAGGAGACCTGTAACGATCACACCTTCCCACTATCTGATGGATTACGAGACCGTGACTTTCCAATCCCTGGACGGCCTCGAACTCAG
>CAYFWU010000025.1:9698-10868 GCA_964347025.1 uncultured archaeon
AATTCATTCACGATCCTGGCTCAATAAAGCCTTTTAACATTTTCCTACGAAAACTTCTAATGGCACTCCATTTCCCCCGCGAACACTCCCACAGGTGGGCCGATCACGTGCTTGCCTGGTCGGAATACCTTGGCGATTCTCCTTACGATGGTGAAAGGGTTTTCAACGCATGCTACGAAAGGAAAGAGCTTCCGAAGGATGAATACAGAAACAACTACACACCGCTCATGACCTCCCTCCTTTACGGTCTCTTCATGAACGAGAAAATGGGAATGGGAACCGAGTTTCTGAGAAACCTTTTCGATGATGAACCTTTTGAAATGAAGATAACAGAAGAAACAAACAAGATGATGGAATATTTTTTATCCGATGCCCATGAATTGCTTAAGGGTACGAAATACAGCAGCACCGCCCTCACATCCACTCCAGGAGAGGTTGGTAACATTTTAAACGGATTTATCGATTTTGATGAGGGACGGAAAAATGTTTTAAGAACCAGACCCACACCCAAAAACGTAGAGGACCGGATAAAAATGTACATACTAAGCAGGTTTGCCCAGGAATACTTCACGCTTGAGGGAGCAGTAATAACCTACCACCATACAATCAAATACGGCCGGAAAAGGGTGGGAAAGGCGATCAGGGAGAACTCAGAGGCCCTCGCCTGCATGATCAACAGGAGGCTGTTCGATCTGAAGAAGACCGCGGGATTCAAGAGCAGCGGGGAGATGGAAACCGATCACGTGATAAAACGGAACAAATGGGGGAACGAAATCCACACCATGTTCTTTAACTGCCCGATATACGGGGCGTACAAGACAGTGGATGAAAAGCTGGGCGAATATTACGGCGAAAAGGCAGGACTGACAGAAGGGGGAATGGACCACTGCCAGATCTGCATAGACCACGGAAAGCAGTCCGTGATCCTCTTCCCGCCCTGGTTCCTCAATATCGATCCGAGGGGAAGGACAGGGAAACCGGTCTCAGCAGGAGGCAATTACTGCGACTTCACCTCAAAGGTAACCCTCAACCCCCTTAAAAGAAAGATAAGAAAGATCGGCCTGAAAAGAATGCTCAGAAACCCCCCGGAGATAAAGACATTTTAATTTTAAAACCTCGGACAATCAATCATTATGAAACTCGAAAAAGCCAAAATTCTCAGGACAGCGG
>CAYFWU010000026.1:0-8914 GCA_964347025.1 uncultured archaeon
TTTTTACCCTTAAGAGGACTGAATTTTCGGTTTTTTCCGAAGTAAAAATAGGGTATTTATAAACGATCGAAGGGCATTATAAATATGAGAAATTTCGTTTTCGTGGCGTTTCTGATACTGATAATAATAACCTTGGGAACCTCGGGGTGTGTCCAGACAATGCCGGAAGAAGGCAAGATCGTCATAAGACAGGCCGGAGGCGGAGGAAGCGCAATGCTCGTAGCGGAATGCGCAGACATCAACTACATCATAAACAGCTCAGATTACATTATAGAGGGAACAGTGGAAAAGGTTGAGTCCAGGTTTGGCGAAGGTGGAAATATATTCACCTATGCCGATATTTTGATTGAAAAATACGTAAAGGGAGACCCGTTCACAGAAGACAGACTTCAGATTATAACTCCGGGAGGAACTGTCGGGGTAATTTCCCAGTGGGTTGAGGACCAGCCAATCTTCCATGAAGGCAAGAGAGTAAGAATCCACTTCCTTGAGAGAGATGATGGAAACTTCTCAATAGTCTGTGAGCAGTTCGGGGTTGTCGATATTTCCGGTGGTGCCGGACTTCCCAACCCGGCAGCTGTTTACTGCGAGAGGGACAAGGGAGGCGTTTTCCAGGGGGTGGAGACCCCGAAGGGAACGATCGGATACTGCTCGCTCCCGGACGGAAGGGTCTGTGAAGAATGGGCCTTCTTTAACAGCAACGGCACGACATGCAACCCGCCGGAAGAATGAGCAAGATTTTAGAGCTGAATTCCGACTTCTTTACAAAACTCCAGTATTCTTAGCCTCTTGGAGCCGAATTTTTTCCTCATTGCATCCATGTAAGCTCCCACAAGATCCCATGATTCGGGGTTAAGTCGTAGGTTAGGTATCAGTTCTTTATCCAAGATATGCATGGCATAAAACGGATCTTCAGGAACTCTTACCAACTGCTTGTAATTTTTCATAGATTTACTAAAGGAGGGCAAATTTTATAAGCTTTTAGAAATCTAATCAGTTAAGAATTCGTCTATCTTCCTGCCGATTCCGTAGGGAGGAAGAACGTCAAAATCAAGGTTTAACATTTTCGCGGTTTGTATTGCATTGTTAGGCATTTGTTTAACGGCTGCTGTTTCGGGTTCCTGGATAAAAACCCGTGTACCAAGTTTCCCTGCATTCTCAAGCGATTTACAGCCATCCCCACCGTATCCGCTAAGAAAAACAATGGCCATGTCATTTTTATAACCTGACTCATGGGCCTTATCTATTTGGAAATTGCACATGTCTTCAATCCCTAGAACAGTTTCAAAATCGTGAAAATATATTCCTTCCCCGCCTTCCCTCAAGGCTATTGCAGGAACCTTTCTTTTCGATCTATGCGGATTTCTTTCGTCTTCTATACCGCGGCAAGTGTAGAAACCATTTTTTAAACACATCCCGTCTTTCACTTCATGCTCATCTAAATCCATTCCCATACTCTTGAAATCGAGCATAAGGGATTCATTTTCTGGTTTGTAACGATGTTCTACCAGATAGACAGCACCTTTCTTTACGACATGCCTTCTCACCTCTAACATAGATTGCCTGAAAGCTAGATAGCCACCCCTGGATCCCAGAAACATCGCTAATGTGGGTTTTTCTCCTTTCATATACTATTAATTAGTAATGACAATTTATAAAGGTTTTTCGAGCGTTTTATCACTTAATACAGCGTGTACAGACGTTCGGCCTTCTCGTCTTCATTAGTTCTCCTGTAACCTGTTTATACCTTTCCAGACAATCCTCAGAACAGAAATCCTTCTTCCAGGTACCAACCCTTCCGTACACCTCCACCCGTTCGTTTACACCCTTCCCTTTCTCTACCCTTTGTTTACAGAATTCGCACTTCTTTCTGAAAAGCATGGTTTAGATATGTAACAGAAAGAATTTAAAATTTACATTTTTTGAAAAAGGTTTTAAAACAATTTTCAAATTAACTTAAAGTATGAAACGTAAAACAATGGGAAAACTGATGCTGCTTTTGTTTTCCATAATATTTTTCCTTCTGATAGCTGAGGTCGCAAGTAGGTTTTTCATGATACCTTCAGATTATACCCACGAAAGTCTGGATTATCCAAACCCTGATGTTATGCTAAATGGTAGTATCCTGTACGGAAGAGCCAACGTGTGCATATACATTGAGAACATCACCACAGGGGAAAGAAAGCCATGCCAGACCTTCAAATCCAGCCACGAGACATATTATACAAACAAGAGCGAAAACACATTTAGAATCGCTGTTCTGGGTGATTCTTTCACAGCCGGCGAGGTGCTTGATGTGGACGAGATGTTCACAACCAAACTTGAGAAAAAGCTGAACGAACGTCTTAACACGAAAAACTTTGAGGTTTACGGCTTTGGCGTTCCGGGGTACAACACAATTCAGGAACTTGTTGTTCTAAAAGAGATAGCAATGAACTATCAGCCGGATTTCGTGATCTTGCAGTTTTACTGTGATGACATAAATCCTGTGAGGATATGGGTTCGCGGTTTAAGGGGACAGCAGTTCTACATAGACCCGGTGGATTTCATAGTGATAGAAGATTACATCGTTCCGGTCAGCATCCCGCTACCAATCGAAACCAACAAATTCCTGGTAAGACATTCGTATTTTTACAGGTTCATTCTCAACAGTGTTTATATTATCAACAAGGGCTTCGGGGAGGAATGGGTCGAAGAGAGAGAGACAGGCCTGAAAAACAGCCTGGAATCCATGAGAGAAATGAAGGAAATAGCAGAGAAGAATAACATCCCCTTTTTGATATTGTATACCCCGGGATCGTTCGGGGTACAGGCCTGCGGGCATTTCCGCGAAATAAGTAATTTTTCCAAAGAAATCGGGGTCCCATATGTAGACATTTACGAACTCACAAAGGATTATGATGGCAGAGAACTGCAGAACCCAAAGGAGGATCCGAGCAGTCCGCACTACGGTGACATGGGGAATGAAATAATAGCAGAATCCCTTTAC
The DNA here is from genome assembly GCA_964347025.1 of uncultured archaeon. Taxonomy (GTDB): domain Archaea; phylum Aenigmatarchaeota; class Aenigmatarchaeia; order QMZP01; family QMZT01; genus CS3-C152. The sequence continues at coordinate 2,990 of CAYFWU010000026.1, forward strand.
AAGGAAATGGTTGAAAAGAATCTCGTGCCGACTGATTAAAATTACCTGCCGAATCTCTTTGAAACCCCGCGAAGAAGCAGGTAGACAGCGATCAGGAATATCGCATACTCTATCAGGATTCCCGTTGTGAACGTCCCTATGCTCAATCCTGTAATCCCCTGCAGCGAAGAAGTGAACAGGGGGGATTCCATGTAATGTGAGTCTCCATCAGGGTTCACATGGATTACAGACACTAGTAAGGCAGCTAAAACCATGGAGAGAATAAGTGTTTTTTTTCTAACCATGTATATTATATTTGTTTTACTTATTTTTATTTTTTAGCATGGGTAACCAAGATTTAAATAATGGGCTACTACAGAATGCTCCTGGTCGTATTCATTATCCTAATACTGTCAGTCGTAGTCCAGGGAACAGGTCTTTTCCTTGACCCGTTCTTTGCTCTGGCATACGTTATAATGGGAACAGTCCTCTTCATAGGAACGAAATACAGGCCTTCCTCGGGAACATCATTCGCAATAGGCCTCATACTCATACTTTCGATCGGCTTCCTCTCAACGGATGTTCTCATAAGGTTTTTCACAGAACCCGTGGTTTTGGAGACATTCTTCAAGCTTGCGATTGTATTTTCACTGGACGCATGCGCCCTGTTTTTTCTGCACTACGGGAGAAGGATGGGGGCTGTGGAATTGAGAGATCATCGCTTTGGTCAGCACGGGATTGGCAAGGAGAAAAAGTAATTTTCGGAAAACTTATTTATTCTTCCGAAACCAATTAAGTAAAATGAGGGAAGAGGAACAAAAACCTGTAACCGAGAAGGAGAAAAGAATTCTTGATAATATAGAAGATTTCATTTGGAATCCAATGAAATTTAAGGAAGAGGAGAAAGAATAATTCTAAAATTTATATACAATCAGTTCATAATTTTAATATGGACCTCGAATACTTCTTGAGATCAGCCTGGTTGTTTATTATTGGTGTCGCGATCTCTCTGGTGGGTGTTTACACACTTGTTGCAATGTCCCAGTCAGTAGGATCGGGATCGTTTGTCATAATGTTGGTTGGTCTCTTTTTCACAGGGACCGGATCAATATACGGAAAAAGAAAGATGAGAGGTGAGTATTATATGGCAACTGAAGAGCGAGATATCGTAAAGAAGCAGAAGCCCAAACCAACGCCGTTCAGGGAGCCGGAAAGAGCCGAGGGGACAGAGGAATTCCTGGAGGAGGCCGAACAGGCTGAGGAGCAAAGAGTGGAACGGCCGGAGATCTCAAAGCCCGCGTTCGAAACCACCCAGAAGCCGACCGTCGAAGAGCATGTTAAGGTAATCAAGGTTCTTGTTTGTCCAAAGTGCGGGGCTGAGAACCAGGAGATGGACAAATTCTGCTACAACTGTGGTAAGAAACTGAGACTCAAGGGTTTCCCTGAAAAGGGCAAGCAGACCAAGAAATAGAACGTTAAAGGCATTGGGAGATCCAGATCAAACCAGTCTCCATCTCACTCCCTTTTCCTTGTCCTCCAAGACTATCCCCATTTCTTTCAGATCCGATCTTATCTTGTCAGAAACATCAAAAATCTTTTTCTTTCTGAGTCCTTCCCTGGTTTTAACAATGACATCCATAAGCTCCCCGAAATGCCCGGGATCAACCTCCTTCCCCCTGAGTTTTTTTAAACCCCTTTCAAGTTCTTTCGCCATCTTTTCATCCCTTCCTTTCAGGTTTTCATGCGTATCAATCAGGAGGGTGAACACCTTCCCTAGCAGCTCAGGGGATATTTCCTTCTCGGGGATGAGGATCCCCAGAACCCTGTCAAACCTTTTTATCGTTTTTAAACAGTCCTGCGCGTTTTTCCTCCCCATCTGTTTATTCTCTATCAGCTTGTTGATCTCCCTGATGAAGTCGAAAATCTTCGCTAACGCCAAACCTATATCCAGATCATCATCCATCGCCTCTATGAAATCCTTCTGGACCTTCCTGATCAGGGTGTTCACTTTTTTCTCGTTCTTCCTTCCTTCAGTCTCTTTCAGCAGATCAACAAAGTTATAGATCTTTTCAAGCGACTGCCTGGCTGACCAGAGGGACTTATCCGTGATGTTCAGTTTTGATCTGTAATGGGTTGAAAGAAGGGCGTAGCGTATCGCCAGCGGGTCGTGATCCCTCTCTATGAGCTCCTTCAGCGTAAGGTAGTTCCCCAGACTTTTCGACATCTTCTTCCCGTCCACCATCACGTGTTCGTTGTGCAGCCAGTAGCGAACAAAGGACTTTCCTGTCGCTGCCTCTGATTGCGCGATCTCGTTTTCGTGATGGGGGAAGATCAGATCAACCCCTCCCGTGTGAATATCTATGGTATGTCCCAGGTATTTGGTGGACATTACAGAACATTCAATGTGCCATCCGGGTCTCCCTTTGCCGATCTCGGTTTCCCAGTAAACGTCCCCGTCATCCGGATTCCAGGCCTTCCAGAGCGAGAAATCCTTCGCCTCATCCTTCGTGTACTCGTCCTGGGAGACGCGGGCCCCCTCCTTCAGTTTAGATATGTCCAGCTTCGAAAGCTTTCCGTAATCCTTGAATTCCGAGATCTTGTAGTAGACAGACCCGTCCCTTCCTTTGTATGCGATCCCTTTCTTCAGGAGGGTCTTGACAAGATCAACCATCTCCTGTATGTGCTCTGTCGCCTTCGGATAAACCTCGAAGGTCTCCACGTTTACCTTGCTGAGATCATCAAAGAATATTTTTGTATACTTATTTGTGAAGTTCTTGAGCGTTAACCCCTCTCTCCTGGAATTACGAATTGTCTTGTCATCAACATCAGTTATGTTCATGACGTGCTTGAGCCTGAAGCCCCTGTATTTCAGATACCTTCTCAGCAGATCATAAAAAACGAACGCCCTAAGATTCCCTACATGGGGATAATCGTACACAGTAGGACCGCAGGAATACATCCTGACTTCTCCCTTCTTCAGCGGCCTGAATTCATCCTTCTTCCTGGTCAGGGTGTTGTAGAATCTCAAGACCATGCTGACACCATCAATAAATTATTTATTTAATGTTTAAAAATAAATCGATACTATGGACGACATACCGAAAATAGGAGTGGGGGTAATCGTAATAAAGGACAACAGAGTCCTTCTCGGTAAAAGAAAGGCTTCTCACGGTGAAGGATCCTGGTGCTTCCCTGGCGGACACCTAGAATTCAACGAAGAAATAGAGGACTGCGCTAGGAGAGAGGTGATGGAAGAGACAGGGATTCAGATCAAGAACCCTAGAATGGGAACCTTCACCAATGATTTTTTCAGGAAAGAGGGAAAACATTACGTTACGTTATACGTGATATCAGAGCACAATTCAGGCGAACCTAAGATCATGGAACCTGAAAAATGCGAAAGATGGGAATGGTTCGAATGGAATAAACTTCCAAAACCGCTTTTCATTCCGGTTCAAAACCTATTAAGGCAGGGTTATAATCCTTTTAAGTGATACTATGAATCTCTGGACAGAAAAGTACAAACCAAGGGAAACAAAGGAAATCCTCAGCCAGGGCTCCGCCATAAGAGAAGTTCTCGATTGGCTGGAAACATGGAGACCGGGGGGGAAGGCCCTCCTGCTCTACGGACCCCCGGGAACAGGGAAGACTCTCATACCAGAGGTTCTTGCCAAGGAGAAGAAATGGTTTCTCATGCAGATGAATGCCTCTGACGAGAGGAGCTCGAATTCGATAGATCTCGCCCTCACCGAGGTTTCGAAAAACACCAGTCTGTTCCATTCAGGAAAGATAATCCTTATAGATGAAGTGGACGGCATATCGTCCACGGACAGGGGAGGGGTGGGCGCAATAACAAAGATATTAAAGAAATCCAGGTTTCCTATTATAATCACGGCCAACGATCCCTACATTCCCAAACTCCAGGCTCTGAGGAATTACTGCAGGCTCGTCAGGCTCTCCAGGGTCAACGTCATGTCAATAGCAAAGAGGCTGAGGGAGATCTGCGAAAGTGAGGGGGTGACGGCAAAGGAAGATGTTCTGAAAAATCTCGCCCGCTGGTCCTCGGGGGACGTCCGCTCAGCAATAACAGACCTCCAGACACTGTGTCAGGACAAGAAAGAAATAAGAGAAAAGGACCTGGAATCCTTGGGATATAGAGAGAGGGAGACCAATGTTTTCTCCGTACTTCCCACAATATTCCGCTCAAAGAACCTGAACGCTGCAAGGAAGGCCATACACAACTGCGATAAGGATCCGGATGAAATATTCTGGTGGATCGAGAATAATCTATCACAGGAATTCACACACCCTGATTCAATGGCAAAGGCATTTGATATCCTCTCAAGAGCAGACATTTTCAGACAGAGGGTCATGGAGCAGCAGAACTGGAGGTTCAAGGGATTAATGATAGATATGCTTGCAGGGATTTCCTTTGCGGGCGAATCCTCGAAACGTTTCATCCCCTACAGATCTCCTGACAGGTTCCTAAAGTTAGCCCAGCTCAAAAGGAGGAAGGCGATGATGTCCGGTCTCTATAGGAAGATCAGTTCATACACCCACACCTCTGGGAAGGTTGTCCAAAACTACTACCTTCCTTATCTTAGGTTAATGCTCAAAAAGAAGAGAAAGCCCGACGGCGGAGGAATCGAGTTAAATGAGGAAGAGGTTAAACTGATCCTGAACAGCTAAACATCAAAGACAATAACCTCATACCCCTTTTTCCATTCCCATTCCCCGTTCTCCCTTTCCACGTAAATGTTCTCTATCTGTCCTGGGCAGGGAGCGAAGCTTGTATCGGCAAGAAGAAGTTTCATTCCTTCATGATCCATCCATAGGGTATTGCCGCATCCCTGGATGTTCTCTATTTCAAGGTTTATGTCCCCATCAGTTTCTATACCAACAAGCGTGTGGGTATCCTTCAGCCAGACTATCTTCGCATCAGTCCCGACTGACTCGAGCATGGAGGCGAATAGGATAGCGTGATCCTCGCAGTCCCCTCCTCCTGTCATTATGGTCTCGCATGGAGTAGCGATGTATTCCTCTCCCTTAGGATCATCAACATACTTAACGTTCTCGTGAACGTAACGATGCAGGAGGATGACAGGATTTTCACTGCCTGAGGAAATTACAGAGACAGCAAGTTTCCTGACGATCTCAGGGTCCATCGCTTCCCTTACGCTCTCTTTGGAGAATTCTGTCACCTTACCAAAACTGCATTCGGGATTGAAAACAAGATTTCTCTCTTCCCTGAGGATTTCGTTTTCCTTTTCCAGTTCCCCTATCCTCTCGTCATACTCCTCAACGGTCATGTGATATTTTTTCAGCATGTCCCCGAGAACATTGTAATTCCCTGTCATGTATCCGACATCGCTTGGTTTGTAGTGAGAATTCTCCTGGGATGAGGGATAGAAGTTGATCACGAAGAAGGAGAAGCCAAGGCCGATAAGAAACGCAACAATAACAAGCAAAGAAATATAGATTTTACTAGAATGATGTCTCCCCAACCCCAGCATAATATTATTTAGATTTGAGAAATAATAAATCAATCCTAAAAAATAATTTTTACTTTAAATAAACTGGTCCGAGATCGCTGACATAGATGTAATCATCCTCTGTCTGCGCCCTCTTGATGTGCATAAGCATCTCGGTTATCTTGAAATCCAGATCATCCGCCAGGTAAACAGCAAGCGCCTCGGGAATCGCGGGCTGCTTCGGAGATCCATATTCTATCTTTCCGTGATGGCTTATGAGGATATGTTTAATTTTCAGCTTGATGTCCTCCGGAGTTTTCAGTTTTTCCATCCTTCTGGACACCTCCTCAAAACTCATTGCCAGATGTCCAATAAGCATCCCTTCCGTTGAAGTCCTTATATCCATCTTCACTTCCAGTTCCCTCATCTTCCCTACGTCATGAAGGATCGCTCCGGTTATCATGAGATCCCTGTT
>CAYFWU010000027.1:0-8875 GCA_964347025.1 uncultured archaeon
GGAGTATTTCAGATAATCGGTTTCGTTCTCTGTAAGAGGAAAGATCTGGCTCATACGCTCGATTTCGTTTGGGGTCTTCCTTGATACGCTCCCCTTCCCTCCGAGTATCGCCAGGCCGTGTTTCTCAGGATCGAGGGATTCCCTGAGGGCTCCCAGTGTAGTTGTCGTGACGCCTGAAGAATGCCAGTCAAATCCCAGGACGCAGCCAAAGGCCTGAAAGAAGAAGGGATTCGCTATCCTCTTCAGGAATTCATCTGTCCCGTATTCGTAAATTACGACTTCGCTGACCAAACCTGCGAGCCTTTTCATCCTTTTGAATAACCAGGGAGGGCATTTACCTCCATGTAAGGGCAGATCAGAAACACCCGTTTTCCTCATGAAAAAGAATTGGATTGAAAATTTATATCTGATCTCCGAATGCCTTCAGGACATCTTCCGTATTTTCCAGGGATTTGAAAAGGAAGTCAGGTTTCTCCTTCTTCAGATCGCCTTCCTTGGCCAGGCCTGTCGCGACGGCGATCGTTTTACAACCAAACTCCTTCCCACCCTGAATATCAGGGATTGCGTCCCCCACAATGAAAACATCCTCTTTCTTGGGGGCGAAACCGTATTTCTCCTCCACGAGTTCCAACGCCCTTTCGATCATCTGGGATCTCTTGGTGGCAACATCTCCGAAGGAATGGATATTGAAGTATTTCACAAGCCCTGTTCTTTCTAGAATAAGCATGCCGACAGTGGAAATATTCCCTGTTATCAATCCCAGAATATCCCCCTTCTGTGAGAGCACGTCAAGAAGCCTGACAACCCCGGGGAGGACGACACCCTCTCCTATTCTCTTCATGGCCTCTCCCAGGTGTTTCTTGTAGGACTGGTACGCGGTTTCCATCTTTTCTTTAATAAGCTTTGGATCAATTCCCCTCTCGAGAAGCGGGGCGCCTATCACAACCCGTGCAGGATGTCCTATATTCTTGATCAGATCCTCTGGAGCGAGATCAACACCGAAAACCTCTTTCTCCATCTTTATGAAAGAATTTATGTGCTCATCAAATACGTCTACCAACGTTCCGTCAAGATCAAAAAGAATGAGCTTCCTCATCCATATAAATTGGAGAAATACATTTAAAAATGAAAATAAGAGAATAACCAGAGTTTGCTGGTTCTTAAAATCTGGTCTCTATCCCCTGATCTCTTCATCGAACTCCGTGATCTGGTGTTTCAAGGAGATAAGCATGTCATTCGTTTTCTCCAAGGACTTCTGCATCGTTTGCCTCTCTCTCTGAAGGTTCCTGATCTGCTGATTCAGCATGAGCTTTTCGGATTCGAGTTCTGCCTTGTCTTCCTTCATTGAATTGATTTTCGACTGCAGGTCTTCCTCCTGTTTTTCCTTCTTCTTAAGCTCCACCTGCATCTTGTTTCTGGTCACTTTCAGATGGTCAACCACTTCTATCAATTGGATTTCCTGATCCTTTAGCTGTCTCACCTTTTTCTCCAGAACTCTCCGTTCTTCCTTTATGTCGAGCGCCTTTACAACATCCTCGGAAAGTGTGTTCAAAACACCTTTAAGACCGGCATGTATCTCATCAACTGATTTTCTTTTTGCCATCCCAACACCTCGCTATTTATTTATAGATTTAAATTCTATTTAAACGTTCTTCCTGTGTTTTCTTATCATTCTCAGTATTTCAGCAAGCTGGTTGTTTATTGTGTCAACGCTCAGCATGCTAGGGGCGATCTCTATCTTACCCTTCTCTATCGAACCCTTCTCGACCCAACCTCCCTTTTCGTAAGAATAAACATACTCCTTCCTCATATCCTCTGTTAACTTCATTATCTTCTCTTCCAGGATCTCCGCAAGCTTCGCGAGTTCCTGGTTGTTTTTCAAAAGCTTTTCAACCTCGAGTTTCAGCTCTTCATTCTCCCTCCTGAGATCAGAAAAAATGATCCTGTCCCTCTCCAGAACCTTCTTTGGATCATCTTTCGAAAATTTTAACACCTTCTTTTCCATCCCTTCCGACAGTTCTTCCATAATTTCATATTGTAAAAATGAGTATAAAAAATGATGCCGATGGGGGGAAGACCAGCGCAAGACAGGGCAAGCCTGTCAGATGTCATTTACAAATGCAATCTGCGCATTTGAACCCCCGACCTCTGCGTATCCCAAACTGACGCAGATGAAATCTGCGTTTTACGAAATTTCCGCAGACGTGTTCAAATTATATCATTGCTTCCAGAAGGAAGCTCAAAGCTCATAACGAAAGCTATGAGCGCAGCGCTCTAACCCCTGAGCCACATCGGCACTTGATAATGATATTGATACAAGTTTTAATAAATGTGCTTTAAGCCTTTTTACGCGATCTATAAGAATTTTTGAAGAAATTAAGCAACCTGATGAAAAATCCTTCTCCTATTATTTCGTAATAACCCATAATCCCGGGTCTGGAGTTGCCCTCTATTAACCAGGGTTTTTTGTTCTTGTCAATCATGAAATCCAGAGAGTAAAACCTCGGTCCGAATTTTTCAAGGACCTTATCAACACTCTTGACGATTCTTTTAACCGATTCAGGTATCTGATTTTTCTTTACAAAAAACATCTTCCCTCCCAGGTGAACATTCGTTAGAAAAGGATTTTTTCTTGCAGATCTCACGTAGGAATGGTCTATCCTCCCGTTCATTATCATGATCCTCATATCCCACACCTTTCCGAATTTAGGATGTTCCTTTGTCCCCACAAATTCCTGAACAAGGGTTCCCTTCTTGACATTTTTAGGAGTCCTTTCAATCACTTTAACCCCCTTTCCACCCGTTCCTACACGAGGCTTCAAAACAATTTTTTTGGTTTTTAACTTCTTAATGGAATTATCAAGTTCTTTTTTGTTGTCAACAAGGAATGTTTTGGGCATTAACTTACGAAAAATCTTATAAAAGGAATACTTGTCTTCTATCTTTTCTGTAAAAACAGGACTGTTGATCATGAGAAACTTCTTGTTAACCATTTCCTTTGCTTTTTGATAGCTTCTGTGCGATTTATCAAAAACCATGTCAAATTCCCTGTTATTTACGATCTTCCAGGAGCCATCGAAAACCAGTGCTTTTTTGACGATTCCTTTATTATAATATTCATAAGAACTGATCAGAAATTCGACTCCTTTTTCCTTACCTATTCTGATCAAGATTTCGTACTGCCTTATTATTTTAACGAGAAAAATATCCAGATTTTTTCTGTCAAGATGACGGATTTTGCAATTAACAATTGTTTTCCTGAGTTTTGGGTGCATGACACATATTTTCAGCATATAAAGAATTATTAATACATGCTTCAATAAATAATTATACATGAAGTTTTTGACAATAGATTTCAGGCCTGGTTTTTCTGTTTACAGGAACGGCGAAGGGCCCGTTTGGGTCTGCCCGCATTCAGGACCTGCCTTAGAAATTCCAACATCCAGAGATGAGAATACTGACACTGTCGCGACCCTCTGCTGGCTCCAGACAGGGGGATCACTTCTCATTTCCGGTATTCCGAGGAAGATGATGTTTGGTGTGGACTTCAACAGGGACATCCCTCCTGAAGACCTTTCAATCTTACTTTGGCCCAAGTTTATCGAGAACGGTCACAGTGAGAGACTAAAACAATACAGGAAGAATTATGCGTGGGCCGCGCAGAGTAAAACAGACTATCACCACAGGCTAAAAATATACAAAGATTTCTGGAACACTGTCAAAAGACTGGGCAACGTAATAGTTTTTGTTCACAGAGAATATATGAGAATGAAGAATTTCCCGTCAATAATGGATGTCGTAACCTACCAGGGTCAGGGAGTAAACAAGGAGATCATTAAAAACATTGTTAAAAAGATCAACAAAAAATACGAACCGTTCTTCAAAAAGATAAGCAGGGACTACAAAGATTCTATTCTGCTGGAAGAGAGAAGAGCGATAGACAGGATAAAGGAGATATTCTCGAATTTTGATCTTAAGCAGATGAAAATAGAGTATAAGGAAAACATTCTCAAAGACATGCACATGATGGAAAAATACGCGGATAAAAGAGTATGGAGAAGATTAAAAAAGGAATTCAATGAAAAGAATTTCCTTTCAGTGATAAGATCTGCCCTGAGAAGAGGCCCTCACCCTCACATAACTGTGGAGGCCGTTTTCAGGGGAGAGAAAGCGGTAAGAACGAAAAAACCCCTCTTCATAAAAAAGAACATAGTAATGGAGGTTGAATGTAACGCCTTCATTAACTACTGGTATCCTGAAATGGCAGGCAAAATCTTAATAGATCTTCTGAAGAACCTGGTTTCTGTGGACATGTACAAGAAACTCGGAATCAAACAGACACAGATAGTTAAGTTCATTGGAAAACAGGTTTAATTAACTACATTTTGAATACCCTTATCACGTGATCTGCCATCTTACCGGACTGTGAGATGGAATCGTAAGCTTTCAATCCCGTCAGGTTCTCTATCTCCTTTCTGCCAAGATCGGTGATTGCTCCTATGCCTGAGAAGAGAATTGGCTTAATTTTATGCCTTTCTTTCAAAACAAGCATTCCCCCATACGCTCCGGGGGAATCATTGCAGTTTAATATGAACTCTGGTTTATAGCTTTTCAGGGTTTTGTTATCCAGCAGCATGGCGGTCTCCCTCTGGAGTATACCGTCTGCGATCTCCAGAACAATGAAATCAAGATCTTCTGAGGCAAGGTTGGAAAAAACCTTCATGAAAATATCAACAAGCTCATCATCTGACAACATGTATGTTGACGGGCAGCCGGCATCAACTATCGCGTACGTTTTTATTGCTCCCTTTTTCTTGTAATTTTGTGCATCCCCGACGTTACCGATTCCTGTGATCTTGCCTGCACCTGCCCTGAACCCCTTTCTTATCAGGGCCCCGACAAGTTCGGCGGTTGTTGTCGTCTTGCCTGATTCCATATTCACTCCTATGGAGACAATAAGTTTCGGAGCCTTCTTTATATCCCTGACCCCAATAGAGAAATCCTTGAGATTTAATTTATTCCCCTTCTTCGAAGCAAAGCCAAGGAATTCAATTTTAGCTCCATCAAAGTCCGACCTCGCTTCCTTAACTAAACCGGCTGTACCTCCTGGTTCCAAAATACTTATAACCTCACCTTTCTTCAGGTGTTTTGGAACGATACCTTCCATTATGCGTGCTGCATACCTGTCGCTGAGACAGAGCAGAACTTTATCGCCCTTTTTAAGGTAAATTTTCTCTGCCTTGGGACTTCTCACATATCCGTAAAACTTCCCCGGAGAAATAACCTTTGCAAGTATTATATCCCCCTTCCTGCAATCGCCTTCTTCAATAAGATTAATACCCTCTGTATCAACATTCCGCGTTACGGCAGTTTTTATGAATTTCATGAAATCACTCAATAATTCTTATATGTAGCAACAAGTACTAATAATTTCTTTATTTTGCGATCTTTTTCAATTCATTCACTATGCTTTCCATGTGTTTTCTTTCGAGGTCCTGGTGAACAGGCAAGGTCATCTCATTACGCGCCAATTTCTCAATTTCAGGGTATTTTTCCGCAAATCCCTTGGGGAGGAGGTAATCCCAGTGCACAAGGGTTTCTATGCCATTCCTCAGCAGTTCTGATCTTACCGATTTCCTGTTCTTAACCATGAGAGGAAATGCATAAGGGCAAACACCGGGTTCAGGTTTTTTGAAAATGGGTTCTATACCACTCATGCCTTCTATTCCCTCCGAAAGAAAATTGAAATTTTTCCTGTGTTTTTTGATTACACGATTGCTGTCCACGTTGTTCATGATGGTTCTTGAAATATCAGAGATCTTATGAAACTTACTCGGATCACTATAAAGTCTCCTTTCAACCCATTTCAGATCTTCAAGTTCCTTGGAAAACGAGGCAAGGAAGAATTTTGTCCTGACCTGCAGCCAGGTTAGAATCAGGTTTGTCAGTTTTTTATTCCTGAGTTCAACGCCTTCTTTATCTGTAAGTTCTTTCGAAGGTTCTTCCACCTTAAACTCCTCGTTGTTTATCACTAACGCTCCCCCGTCGGGAACAGGAAGTGTTTTTCTTATGCTGAAAACCGAGGCATCACCGAATGATCCGAGAAGTTTTCCTTTGTGCCTGCTGTACATCGCCTGAGCGCAGTCCTCAATCAGATAGATATCATTATCTCTGCATATCTCCATAACCCTTTCAATATTGCCCGTAAACCCGTGGTAGTGGACAACCATCAAGACCTTCGTATTTTTTTCAATCCTATCTGCCAGGTCATCAAAATCTATGGAAAGATTCTCCCTTACCCTGAAAAACCTGACCTTTTTTGTGAACATCTCGAAAGGTCTTATTGCGGTATGGCAAACAAAATTGGGGAGTAGTATACTGTCCTTTCTTGATATTTTCATTTCTTTAATTATGCTGTAGAGGGCATTCCTTCCGAAAGGGTAGAAAACAATTCTTTTGAAACCGAAGTTGGGGTCTTCCCTCTTTTTAACCCCCCTGTTAAGAAGATCCGGTGAAAGTCCTGGTTTATTGGGAACGTATATTTTCTCCATATAATTAGTTCTTTGCATCTACATAAAATAATTACTCCTTCCTGAACTTCCCCCACTTCTCCTTCAGCTTCTTGCTAAGGGATTTTTTCATGAAGGTATCGAGCGACTTCTGTCCCGGGCTTTCGCTCAACACATCCTCTTCCGTGTATCCCAGACCATGGAGAATACGCATTGCCGCTGGAATTATCTGGTTGTTTATGTAATACTCGGGATCGTAGTTCTCAGCATATTCGAGAGGTTCCGCGCGATTGGAAATTGAACCAGCCCCTTTCGTTATTATGTATCCTATAACCGATCCCTCCTTTATCGTGTGACCACGAGCGACATATTTTTTCGCAGCAGCCACGTGAGGTCCGATCTGCTCGTAACGTTCAACAGGTCTTGTTATCTGCGTGTAGATCACGAGGTCCTTCTTATCTACCTCTCCCTTGTTCAGCCTCTCGATCGTCTCCTCCACTATGTTAACTGCCTTGTCCTTATCTTTGTCCTTTAATATCGCGAGCAACACCTTTTCCTGCGTGTCCTTCGCTATCTTACACCAGTCCCTTCTTACCTTCTCAAATCCCCTTATAGTTATCCTGTTTTCCTTATCCAGGAGGGCGTATCTCTTCTTTGCGGTAACCCCTGTTTTTGCAGGGACGAATATCCCTGATTTGTATATGCCCTCCAGATCCAGCTCCATGGTTTCCGGAAGGTTTTTGTTAACTTCCGCCAGAAATCCCTTCGCTTTTGATTCGCTGCAGTCCGAGAGGAATAACGAATCCGTATCCCCGTATATAACCTCCAGGCCCATTTCCTCGGCCTTCTTTATGACCTTCTTTATGTAATACCTCCCCCAGGCAGCGATGGATTTTGCGCATATCCTGGAATACCACCTGGAACCTGCGTAGGCGTAATAACCGTAGCTGGCGTTGGCCAATATCTTCAGGGCATACTGCCTGTTGTAGAGATCTTTATATTGAGCGGAATCCCTTTCGAGTGAAGACATCTTCTTCTTTATCCCAATCCTCCTCTTGACAAGATCCTCGAGTACGGCCTTAATGAAGCCCTCCCTCTTCAGGGAAAAGAAATGATCTTCTCCCGGGACGGAATTCTTTTCCTTGGATTCCTCTGGATCCTTATCCAGGGTTTCGGGCGATATGTTATGGGTTATGACTGTCGAAGGGTACAGGCTCGCGAAGTCGAACAGAGCGATTTTCTCATGTATGCCAATTTTGGGTGTGTAGACGTATCCGCCCGTATAGGGAACAGCCGATCTCCTTCTCTTTATCTCGTCGTACTTCGGTCGATTCAGAACTATCTCGTTCCTTTCATGCGCGTTCTTTATCAGGAGCCACTCGACAAGCTGGGAATACGCCAGTCTCGTGGTGTCGAAAAGGGTTTGTCCCGTTAGTTTACAGAGCTCGATTATCTGGGGAATGAGACGATCGGAAAGTTTAAGGGTCAGGATAGAATCCCATTTGCAGTAGTCGGCAAGTTTGTTAAGATTCTTCTTCTTTTTCCACATGTCCTCTATGTCCTTCCATTTTATCGGCCTTTTCCCTTCCCCAACCATCTCCCTTGCGACCATGTCCAACGTCAAGGTCTCGGACTGCAGGGTATCCGCCAGAATGTGACCAATAAAATCGTAAAGATCAACATGCACCCTTCCTGTAATCTTCGCAGAGTACGTTCTCCCCCTCTTGGTGTACATTATATTACTCTTGTCCCTCCCTATCGTAAGATCCATTTTGTAATGTCCTGCCCTTCCCCTGAGTTTTACAAAATCAAAAAGGTCTCCGTTGTACGTGACAATTATGTCAGGATTCCTCTCTTCAATGAGCTTGATAAACCTCTTTATCATCCCCCTCTCATCCTTGAGTATCTCTGTCCCGACCGCTTTCTTGCCTTTCCCCCAGCCATAGGTCAGAACCTTTTTGAAACCTTTAGAAACCAGTGAAATCATTATGATGTTCTCATCAGAGATTTCGATATCTATCGCAAGCACATTCAGTTTGGGGTGAATTCCTTCGGAGGGCTTGACCTCGGATATCTCGAATGCCTTATCAACCTTGAAATCAGTTTTGATCTCATTTCCAGAGATAGAAACCCATTCCAGGGGAGTGAGGCCCTTGTCTACCATATACCGCTTGTAAAAGCTTATGTCATACTCGTAGGGTTTACGGATCCCTTCCCAGTCCTCGATTATCCTTCTCAGTTTATTGATGTCTGTGGGGTCTTGCAGGATTATTTTCATGAAGGTCCTCTTCTCCCCGAGCAGCTTTTTCTCAACCAGTTCGAGCTTCTCCAGCTTCTCCCCGCCTATGTCCTTCAATTCGCTTATC
>CAYFWU010000028.1:0-8615 GCA_964347025.1 uncultured archaeon
CTTTGGATAGGGAATTTCTATATCGTTCTTGTCAAAGGCGATCTTGATCTCCTTCATGAGCCTGACCTTCTTGTCAAGCATGCCCTTGTTCTTTATCCATGCCCTTGCCTCGAGATTAACCGAAAAGTCCCCGAATCCCTTTACAACAACAGATGGTTTTGGTTCATCAAGGAAGTCCGGATCTTTCTTTATTATGTCAAGAATTATCTTTTCCGCCTTCTGCAGGTCTGCCTCATACGCAATTCCTACGGGAATGGAAAGCCTTCTGGTGGGCAGTCTGGAGTAGTTTATCACCAAAGAGCTTGCTGTTTTTGAATTGGGTATAATCATGATTTTATTATCAAAGCCCTTTATGACTGTATTCCTAAGGTGTATGTCCATCACTTTACCCGCCTTGCCATCAATTTCAACAGTATCACCTATATTGAACATTTTGTCTGAGTAGAGGAAAATTCCGGAAATGAAGTTCGAGAGAGTGTCCTTCGCGGCGAATCCGATCGCTATCCCTGCGACTCCCATACCAGCAAGAGCCGTGAATATTGCTCCCTTCAAACCCAGAATCTCAAGAATAACGAAAATTGCGGCAATCCATATCCCGTATTTTATGGTCCTTTCCACGAGCTTGTGCGTCTGCTCGGACCACTCCACCTTCTCCACCATATCATCGAACTTCCTAATGAGAGGGGAGAAAAGTTTTATCGCGATCTTTGCAGCTATGAGAGTTATGACTATCCATAATATCTTTATAGCCCATTCGTTCTGGAGAAGCTGGTTGATAACCTCAACATTAATCATACCTATAAAATGGGCGAAGGATTTAAAAAACTTATTATTTGGAAGGCTTTAGTTTATTAAAAATCGGTACGTTGCGAACTCGTAAAAACCGATAGCTAGCGAACCACAGATAGACTTAAAAAACTTACTTCTAAGATTAAATTGGAGATGTACAGGTTACCGGGTGTTCGGAGCGGCGCCTGGTTGACAGAGAAGGAAGAAGCCTACAAATCTCCGAAAGGCATCAGGACTTACGATTTGGTGCCAGCAACTTATAAAAACGCAGACAGAGACTGGGAAAAAACAAAAAAGGAAATCGAACAGGATTTCCGGAAACTGCGAAAAAGCGCAGTGACTGCTTCTAAGACAGCAAAAGACGCTATAAAAAAAGCGTACGACTGGACAGGACTATGGGGAGTAAGCGCGCTCGGGTCAGCCGGAGGACTCGGTTACGTATGTAGCCAATACCCTGGCGATGAATACGGCTGGCTTAAAGGTGTGCTCGGAGGCGCTTTGGTGGGTTCGGTAACAAAACTCTACAACCGCCTGGAAAAGAAACGGGATGAGTACAGAAGGGAACTGTTCGAAAGGAAGAAAATGAAAATACAAAGGGAAATAAGGGACCTGCTGAAGGAAATCGCCAGAATCCCTGTCAACGGAGATCTCAACAAGAAAATCGGTTACAAAGGAAGACTGGAGATCCTGTTAAAAAGATTTGACGAAGGGAAGGAAATGGGATCGGAACGGATTGAACATGTAAAAAACAAGGAAATGAAATCGATCAAAGAAGGTATGGAAGAACTTTATAGAATCCAATAAGGGCTAGAATGTCAGGAAGCGACGTCGGCTAGGTGCTGAGAAGGGAATGGAGATTTCATTAGGGAACGCTATAGAATTCTGATTTCACTGCAGAACCCGTATATCTCATAAGTCCCGTAATACTTCTTGAACTCCCCGTCGAAAATGATCTGGTCCCCTTCCTTCACTTTCGTCCTTCCGTACTTAACTGAACAGAATACCTTTATCTCCTCTTCCCCGTCGGAGATCATGAACTGCTGATAGCTAAAGCCTTTACTGGAAACGTGGTCTTCCAGGATATTCGTTACCTCCCCCTTGACGAAAACATCCTCCTCGAGAATAACTTTATCAAAAACCTCGGAGACAGTAAAAGGATTTTCCTCGCTGGAGACTATCCTTCCTGTGGTGCTCGAAAGGAAGATCGCGGAAAAATCCAGAATTAAGATGACAGCAATTACCAAAACCAATTGTTTTCGGGTGTTCATTTTAGGTTTTTTTCCGTTTGTAATAAGAAGTTATGTTTAAACATTCGGGGCGTTAACTTTATAAATTAGTTATTTAATAGTAGTAAACATGGGAGATAAAGATCTTAAGAAGTATTTTAAACATATGGCAATGGGGAAAGTAGGACTGGATTTTAAGCCTGTATCTTTATATATTAAATTTTTTGACTATGTACAGGATACTTACCCAGTCGACGTCAAAGTGGTGGATGTTGATTTTCTTGAATTGGCAGAAGATTTCAAAGATTATTATGAAGCTAATTTTTTGGACTCAGGTAAATTGGGTAAAATAGAGGTTGAGGAAGAAGAGATACCCGGCTCTGACAAGAAACTCATAAAGGTAAGGGAAATCCGGTACGACAAAGACAAAAAAGATCACTAGTTTGGTCTTCAGTTAGAGTGAGATCTTTTTATAGCATCCCTGATCATTTTTTTTGGAGGGTAGGGATATTGCCTGCCCCTATAGAAATAGATTCTGCATCCGCTTTTGCATTCTTGTTTCACGAATTCACTTGTTCCTTTGGTTCGTTCGCTAAGCTCTTCGCAGCATATGCATTGTCCTTTGCTAATTTCTTCTTGTACATCCTTTCCGTTAATTCTTATTGTTGGCGATCCCAAAAAGTTGTATTTCTTTGCCTTTTCATCTGTATCAATTAAAATTTCTTCTACCTTGGCCTTTAAATTAAGCTCTTTCAGGCTTTGTTTGATTAATTTTTTAGTCTTTACACACCAAGGACAATCCAAGATGTACAAAAGCTGGATTTTCATTCAGATCTCCAGTTCCCTACCTTCCAGGATCTCGACTTTCGTTTCTCCCTTACTCTCGGCCTCGACCTTGTTTTTGAATTCGTTCGCATCCGCGTTCAAACCCTCAAGGAAGTTGTAGTGCATTGGAATAGCGAATTTCGGTTTCATCGCCAGCACGGCCTGCTTCGCTTGCTCTATCCCCATGGTGTACGTTCCTCCGATCGGAAGGAGAACGACAGTCACTCCCTGTAGGGAATTCATCTCGGGAACAAAATCGCTGTCTCCTGTGTGGTATACACTTTTCCCTTCTGATTGTATAATAAATCCTACCCCCGCGCCCTTCGGATGGAACGGCTTGTTTGCATTGTAGGCGTCCACTGCGCGGATACGGATGCCTTCAATTTCAAGAGAATCCCCTGCCTTCACTGTCTTGACATTCCCTTCGAGCTTGTTGGCGGACTTCTCTGTTGTGATTATCTTTGTGTTTTCGCTCTTGATCTCGTTCACTTTCGCCGGGTCACAGTGGTCGTAGTGGTCGTGTGTTATTAAAATTATATCCGCTAACGGAGAACCCTTCGGGAGAACGTAGGGGTCTATGTATATTTTCTTTCCCTCGGTTTCTATCTTGAAGGTCGCATGCCCGAACCACGTGATTTTCATAGAAGAACCTCCACTCTAAAATCTGATTATTTTTTGGTTTTTTTATTTAAATTAAAATACCAAAGATTTTTTGGAGAGCATGACGTACAAATACAAAAAGGTCTGTTTCGGAGGGACATTTGATATCCCTATTCATAGGGGTCATGAGGCCCTGATCAAGAGGGCGTTTGAGGTCGGGAAATTCTGTCTGATAGGCCTGACTTCCGATAGATATGCATGTTCTCTTCAGAAGATAGGATTCACCATGATAAGGCCTTACGAAGAGAGGGAGAAGAATCTGATTGAATATCTCGAATCAAAGGGTTACTCAGACAGGTACGAAATCATAAAACTGGACGATTTCTGCGACAGGCGTTTGCTTGAAGAGGAAACAGATGTGGAAGCGATAATTGTGAGTGAGCAAAGGGTCTGGGTCGCTGAGGAGATCAACAAGGAAAGGGGGGAAAGGGGTTTCAAGCCCTTCAAAATAGTTCAAATACCCATGGTTCTGGCGGAAGACAGGGTAAAGATATCCTCAGGGAGAATAAGGGCGAAGGAGATCGACAGGAACGGGAAACTTCTGAAGTCGAGCAAAAAGGGAAAATAGGTATTTAAAATTAATGAATAATGACTTATTGTGACTAAGATGAAAAGGATAGATGAAAAAGAGGCAAGAAGGATATTAGCGAAATATGATCATGCATTATTCACAGGGAACGATTATCTTGTGGGACAGATTGAAAACCTGTATGAAGGCACGGATTTAGAACCTAAACTCAGAGCGATAAGAGAGGATCGTGCTGGTATTCAAACATAATTTTTTAGAATTATTTGTTCAGTTTTCTTATTCTTTCCTCACCCTTAACCGAGCGTATGAATCTCGCCACTCCTTCCGGGACCAGATCCTTCCAGTTCTCTTCCTTTAAGATCCTGCTTCGTATCTCTGTTCCCGAATATTCATCTTTATCGTATATCTTGTGCTTTCTGACAGGGATTCCGATCTTCTCAAAACATCTCTCTGTCCATGGATTCATTGTATAAACAACGTCGAATTCCGTTAGTTTTCGGATTGCGCCGGCCCACTTCTCATCATTGTTGAAATCTTTAACCGAGAGTATCTTGTAGTTTTTTATGTTAGCCTTTTTCAAGGCGCTCTCTATCATTTTCTTTCGTTCGTCCACAGAGAACGGATTTTCGAAGGTTTTGCCCTCTTGGGCGCTTCCTATCACTATCACTATCTCCTTGTTCTCCTTCAATATATCCTTTATGGCCTTCAAATGCCCAAGATGAAAGGGCTGGAATCTTCCAACAAATAGGGCTTTACCTCTCGCTTCCTTTTCAGGAGTTTCTGTAATTATTTTATAGACCTTTGAAGCTATCTCTCTTCCTTCCTCTTCGTCCACATCGAAGAGGAGAATCCTCCCGGAAGGGTAAATACTTATGCGGGCGCCTTCCATCTCTGTGACAAGTATAACCTTGCTCTTTACATGTACATTATTAAACCTGTCAGCGAGATTCTCAAGATCTAGCTTCAGGTCGCTTTTCGGTTTCAGTTCCCAGCCTCCCGTGTCCTTACATAGCCTGAAAACGTAATAAGTCATATTACAAACCTCTCTCTCTTGTTAATTATATTTTTCAAAAGAGTGTTAATATCCTTTATCCTCCCTTCCTCTTTAAGAATGAAATCGAGTCTTGCTTTCGTTGCCGGTTTTTTAGGCGTTATTGTGCAGCAACCGTGAGTCTGGATCGAAATGTCATAGGTTCCTATTTTTTCAGCCAGTATCATTGTTTCCTCTTTGTCAAAACCTAACAAAGGCCGGAACACAGGAATCGATATGACCTCGTTCTCAACGAAGATATTGTCCAGCGTTTGGGAGGCCACCTGAGCGAGATTCTCTCCCGTGGCAATCGCCTTACAATCCAGTTCCCTTGCAAGCATTTCTGATATTCTGTACATCATTCTTCTGCATAGAACGCATGTTTGTCTCCTCTCGCAGTTTTTAATTATCTCTTCCTGGATCTTTCCGAAAGGGACTATGTAAAGATTTAATTTCTCCGGGGAATATTCCCTGAGCTTTTTCAGAATGTCCAAAACCCTTTCTCTGTTCTTTTCACTCGTAAAAACCTCGGGATGAAAATAAACAAAATCTACCGAGCATCCCCTCTTCATGAGCATCCAGCTCGCAACAGCCGAATCGATTCCTCCTGACAGGAGGGATAAAACCTTCCCTGAAACCCCGACAGGCATGCCTCCCAGACCCCTGACCTTTTCGGAATAAACATACGCTTTCGTTTTTTTAACCTCCACAAATATGGTGAAATCTGGGTTAGTGAGATCAACTCTTCTCTTGATTTTCCTTCCTATCTCGTTCTCTATCTCCTTGCTTGTGAAGTCGAAGGATTTCTCACTTCTGCTCGCCCTTATTGCGAAACTTTCGTTATTGCCTATCTTTCTGGCAAGGGATAAAACCTCCTTCTCGATTGATTTCATATCTGGTTTCGTTTCCCTCGCCTTTGCGAACCAGGATATTCCAAAAACCTTGCCTAGGGTATCGACCGCTTTCTTGTTTTCGGTCTCCAGGATCATCATGTCTCTGGCTACTTCAAGCCGGAAATTGATACCGTTCGCTTTCAGCATTCTTCTTAAATTCTCTGCAAGCCTTCTGATGAATCTGCTGCGGACATATTCTGACTTCAGCCAGAGCTCCCCGTATTTCATGATTATTTTTTCCTGCATACTTCACAATCATTCCTTGTTTTTATATTAAGAAACTCGAATCTGGGTTTCTTAAGTGTGATCCTTAACAGTTTCGAGTAATTTGGTTTGGAAAGCTTCGTAAGGATTTTCACGACCTCCATCACTTCCCACGAAGCAATCGTTCCTATTATTGGTGAGATCACGCCCTCAACATTGCATACCGGTATTGAACCTGGTTTGGGTTTTCTAGGATATAGGCAGGAAAAGCAGGGTTTGCCAGAAGGGGCGAAAGTAGAAGAGCATCCTTCATCTCGAAGGACAGAACCGTAAACCCAGGGTTTCTCGTTCTTAACGCAGAATTTGTTGATGACATATCGCGTATCCATGTTATCAGAGCAGTCAACAATCACATCAAACCCCGTGAGGAGCTTTTCTGCGTTGTGGCGGCCGAGACTCTCCGAGACCCCCTGAATCCTGCCCTCCGGGTTTATCCCCTTCAGTTTTCTCTCTGCCACGAATGCCTTTGATTTTCCTATGTCCTCGCTATTGAACAACATGACCCTGTGGAGATTCGATTCCTCGACAAGGTCGCGGTCTATCACCCTCACGAAACCTATCCCCAGTCTAACCAGCATTGAAGTTACAAAAGATCCCAGTGCCCCTGCTCCCACGACTACCACTTTCTTCTGTAAGAGTTTCTCCTGTTTTTCTGCTCCCAGGAACGGGATCTGTCTTGAAAACAGATCGTAAATTTCAGGGTTCATAGCTTCTTATTAGATTTGTTTTTAAAAATTATTATTGAATTTTGGTTAAACGATGGAAAGATACCATTGATTGAAATTGTTGTATATATTGTCCCAATACCTAACAGTCTCTCTGAAGAAGGGTATCCTTAACATGTATATTTTCTTTCCTGAATTGGTTTGCAATTCCAAATAAACATTATCTGGTCCGCTGTTGAATGCGCACATGGCATAAGCCATGTTCCCGTTGAACCTTTTCGCCAGCAGTGCGTCGTATTTAACTCCCTTGTCTGTGTTGGTTCTTTCATTGAAACGCCCGTCAAATTCACTCCTCTCACTCGGTTTTTTGAGCTTAAATCTTCCTTTCCAGTAGCTCATTCCAGATCTGTAATTAACAAACACGCCTGCCCTTACTTCATCTATGTATCTTTCATAACCTTTCCTGACCTCTCTCATTTTTTCTTCATACTCCTCTCTTTTAAAGGCGGATTCAAAAATCCTGTTCATGACCCTTGATCCGTGCTTTGCCTTATCAGAGAGCAATTCTCTGTATTCCTCCAGAACGGAAAATTCATCGAGTATGGAGTTAAAATTATACAAAGCCTCCTGGTATGTTTCCTCAATTTTACCAAACCCCCTCCCTGTTACCATTTCCAGCAGCCCTTCCTGAAAATCTTTTAATCGATTCTCAAACATATCGTAGAAATCCAGAACAATTTTTGTAGCCTCATCACCGGCTAAATCCACAATTTCGCCCAGACTTTCAAGGTTTGACCAGTGTCTGTAAAGCTTCTGCTCCATCTCTTTTACTTCCCTTTTACTCAGTTCAGTTACTCTCTTTTTACGTTTCCTCAGAATCGCGCGCATATCCATTCTGGCTTCTCCTACCGAAAGGTCCTTGTACAGATCCGCCCTTTTCAAAATATTTTTTGCCTGTTCATGCTCCTTTAAAACCTGTTTATAATAACCGGGACTGTAAACGTTTTCTATCCCCATGTCTTTGGCTGTTTCAGTCATAAACTGCATTAGTCCACCTGCCCCCACCCAGGAAAGAGCGGCAGGATCGAATTCTGATTCCTGAAATATCTGTGAC
Source organism: uncultured archaeon (assembly GCA_964347025.1). Taxonomy (GTDB): domain Archaea; phylum Aenigmatarchaeota; class Aenigmatarchaeia; order QMZP01; family QMZT01; genus CS3-C152. The sequence continues at coordinate 7,996 of CAYFWU010000028.1, forward strand.
ATCACGAGGAGCGGATCCATATGATATGTCTTGGAGTGTTTCTCGCACGCCTCGAAAACCATAGGAATGATGTATTCAGAACCGGGGTAATTTCTTTCGAAAAAGGTGTGAACTTTATCCATATCATATTTCGGGGGGTCCACATTCACCAGGACCTGCATGGGCGTGAATGCCTCCTTTGTGATCATTTCAGGTTCTTTCCGTATCTCTATTTTAGGTTTTGGCGGGTCCTGGTCTATGCTGTCAGTTATGATAGGCACACCCGCGACTAAAATAGGTAGTATTCTTAAAAATTCTCTTCTGCCTTCGTTTATTATTTCCCCCATTTTATCTTTTAATGGTAATAAATTTTTTAAAGTTTAAAGGAACGTCCCCAGAATCCAGGGTCCTACTAAGTTCCCTACATATGCAGCCACGAAGAACTGGAAGGTCCTTCCTATAGCGCAGAACACCATGTACTTTTTGAAATTCAGTTCAAACATCCCCGAACACCATGTAACGATCTTGAAGGGGATCGGGCCCGCTGCCGCTATCAATACGATCCACTCGCCCCATTTCTGATACCACCTGTCCACCTTGTCGAGGTTTTTCTGTTTGAAGAGCTTTATGAAAACGGGCTT
>CAYFWU010000029.1:0-7566 GCA_964347025.1 uncultured archaeon
GCTGGCGAACGATTTCGGACCTAAATATCGAAGAGCAGAGGAAGCTGGCGACAGGAATTATAAAGGAAAGAATACGCGGGGATCACGAAAACCCGGAATACATATTCGGAGACGTATACGAACTCCTTGACAAGAGCGGCGAATTCCGGGATGCTAATGAGTTCGCAACCATGTTGAACGCGTGCGGAAAGATGGGTGAAGCGGACCTCGGGGTTTCGCTGTGCATGAACGGAGAGAGGGCGTTTGAGAAGATAAGGGGAATCCTGGAGAAATACAGGAGGGAAGTGGGCAAAGCAATGAACTGGATTCATTCAAACGTCAACAACCCGGAGATAGTCAAGAGAATGAAAGGAATATATGTTCTGACCGGATCCAACGTTTCCGAACATCTGATATCGAACGCCATTTCAATTGTAAACCATTCCGGCATTCTTCCCGAAAAACCATTGTTCGGTTTTGCCGATTCAGAGGAGGGCGTTAAAATATCCGCAAGGGCGAGTGATTCTTTGGTTGAGAAGGGACTGAAACTCAACGAGCTGATGGGCGAGATCTCTGGAAAACTGGGGGGCGAGGGTGGAGGTCATTTGGGAGCGGCTGCCGCGATCATACCGAAAGAGAAAGAGGAAGAGTTCATAAACGAGGTCGAGGGTTTCCTGGGCGGTAAGGAAGAAAAACCAGAAATGCCCGAAAAGAAAGATGCAGAGGCCCCAAAAACACCGCAAATCCCTGAAAAGGAAGAAAAGCCGGAAACCTCCGAAACAGAGGATAAGAACGGTTTGATGAATTTCATAAACAGATAGCTCTTTTATACCTTTTACATATATTAATTATTATGGGGGTCAAATTTAGTTATATCATACCTATTATTCTCATTCTGATAATATCAGCTCTTTTCTTCTTCAGCCCTCAGATACAGGCCTTTTTTGGCGTTTCTTTTGTTTCCCAGCCAACAGCCTTGACTTTAGAGCCACCCCAGGGTAACATATACGAAGTGAGGGCGTCAAGTGACATGTCTGCTTCTTATTATAAAACATATGACAAGAGCTTCATGCGAAGGTCCCCACTTATTGAAGGTGCATCAGATGTGGAATTCATGGTGAAATCCCTTTCAGGGGAGGGAGGAGAATCCTTTATTCTGGAAAACCCGGCGGATTTGAGCGGAGGTGAGTCAGAACCTCTCCCGGAAATAAAGGGATATATTGTTGAATTCAAGGAAAAGCCGATTTTACAATTTGAAACAGAGAGGAAGGAAGAGATAGAGGGGGGCGAAGAAAGGGTTGAAAAGCTGAAGCAAGAATACGAGGATATAAAGATAGAGGGACTGAACATAATAAACCCATTTGCATGGGCCTCCAAGATAGGAAAGGGGAACGAACTATCGAATGCTGAAGCTTATTATGGGAGGCTCGAGGAGAATTTCATAAATGATGTAGAGGAATACAAGGGGATGATACTTACTTCACATGAAAACTTCAAGAATAAGATGAGGGAAGAAGGCTTCCCTATAACGGGAATGGCGACAGCAAAGGGATCTGCAAGCGAAGGGGACAAGATACTCGGCGAATACCAGAAGGTCTTCAACGGGATAGCGCTGGACATATCTGAAGAAGATGCCGAGAGATTGAAGGATCTACCAGAAGTCGAGGATGTTCATCCCAACCTGCCTGTAAACCTAACTCTTGCGGAATCCGTTCCTTTGATAAACGCGGACGATGTATGGAAACTGCAGGATTCACAGGGAAGGAATATAACAGGTCAAAATATAACCATCGCCATCATAGACACGGGAATCGATTACACACATTCCGACCTTGGAGGGTGTTTTGGTCCAAACTGTAAGGTTATAGGAGGATATGATTTCGTAAATAATGATAATGATCCAATGGACGATCAGGGACACGGAACACATTGTGCTGGAATCGCCACAGGAAATGGGAATATAACAGGGGTCGCCCCTGATGCAAAACTTTATGCATACAAGGTTTTGAGCGCTGATGGTCGTGGGTCCTTTGATGATGTTATCGCAGGGATCGAAAGATCGGTTGATCCAGACCAGGACGGAAACTTCTCGGATCATGTTGATGTTATATCTATGAGTCTGGGGGCTTCATGCTGGGGGACTTACAATGAAGACTGCGGTCCTGACGATCCTGTTTCTATTGCTGTAGATAACGCCGTGAATGCAGGAGTTGTCGCTGCAATAGCAGCTGGAAACGATTATAGTGAAAAGGCAATTGGTTCACCTGGGACTTCAAGAAAGGCTATAACTGTTGGGGCAACGGATAAATATGATAACATCGCAGATTTCTCATCAAAGGGACCTGTTGTATGGGCGAACGGAAGCATGATAAAGCCAGATGTGATGGCTCCAGGCGTATCAATTTATTCAAGTGTTCCCAAGGGTTCTTGTACGTTGTGTAGCCCGACTGGATACAAGTACCTGAGAGGAACTTCAATGGCGACGCCACATGTCGCGGGAGCAGCAGCCCTACTTTTACAGGCACATCCTGACTGGGGACCTGATGAAGTGAAGTCCGCTTTAATGACAACATCCAAGGATCTCGGAGAAAAGGCATGGCACCAGGGAACAGGGAGAATAGATGTTCTGAAGGCGTACAGTGCATCGATATTTATTGATCCCCAAACCATATCTTTTGGTAATGTTTTGGGTCAAGAATTTGTTTCCGGGTCTTTTAAAATCAAGAACCTGAAATCAGAGAATCTGCAGGTTAATATATCTGCGGACCGTCTTTACAACGATGCAGGCAACATCTATGAAGTTTCTACTGTAAACACATCACAATTGGATTTAGGGGCTGGTGAAACAGGATATGTAAAGCTAACGACTGACGTAAGACCTATTACAGGAGAATATTTCTACGGCTTTGTAAAATTTGACGACGGTTCGAATGTTTACAGGGTTTCACAGTTCATGAGAAAGGTTCATGAAGTTAACTTAGAACTTGTGGGCAGCATATTGGAAGAAAATACAGTAGATTTCGGTTTTCTGGTTTACAATGATGATTTTAGCAAGCTGGCATATGCAGGTTCTTTTTGGGATTTCATAGGAAACAACTATACATTCGAACTGCCTCCTGGAAAATACACGGCAGTCGCCCTTGGTGAGCAGGATGATAACGAAATGATTCACGAATTCGCTTTCGTGGTGAAAAAAGATTTCGATGTAGGCGGAGAGACCTACAAAAAGGTTACACTGAACATTGATGATACAAGAGAGTTTGAGCTGAACTGCAAAACACCTGATGGGATAGCGATGGACAGATATGATTGGATAATATTTTTTGTGCACTGCAAAAACTACACGGAACACCCTTTCATACTTGATGTTTTTGATGGTAATTGCACCTCAACTGGACGTGGTTGGACAGGCTTCGGTTTCCAGGGTGAGGACGTTAAACTTTATCTCAGCGAATTCAGTAAAGAGGAGAACAACACAGTGCTTATACACCTGGGAGGAGTTCCGACAAGATTCCCAGGCAAACATCCTGCCAACAGAGGGGCAATTGGAATTGAAAACTTCATGAGACTCTGGGAAACACCTGACCTCTCGGATGAAATCTATTTTCTGAATATTGAGATTCAGGACACTATAACTGGACCTGATCTGATTGACTACGAAAAGGACAAATTCGCTGAACTCGAAAGAAAATCAGATTATCCCGGTTACCAACCTATTGATAGTGAAGAGATGTTCTTTTTTGGGAGTTCCTTGTCCTTTGGGGCAGGTGGGTGGGGAGATGCTGCTTTACCTGAAAATAAAGCGATATATGCCTATTCGCCGAACGAATACTCCTGGCTAAAACTTGCCATGTTCATGAACTACATATACCACGAAGACGACTGGGAGAGACTTCTTTTGCGTATTGGACAACAGGAAAATACGTGGTGGTTATACAACCTGACAAAAGACGGTTACTACTACATGACCTATCCTTTTGTAGGGGAGAATGTACCTTCAGACACACTTAATTTCGGCGTGATGCCCTACAGCTTTGCGAACTTCAGCAACACGAATTACAAGATTAAGTTCGGAAACCGCTACACACATTCGGTTTTCAGCCACGAAAGGAACGCAAACATGTGGAAGTCCCCTATCAACAAATATATACCACAGGGCAAACTAGAGGTCTATCTGAATGGTTCTCTTCATAAAGAGCAACAGTTTTGCTTTTCAAATACCTGGTGGGCTATCAACTTGTCGCTCATCTGCCAGGGAGGCTACCAAGAATACTATCCGGATCCAGGAGATTATCTCATCAAAATGCACATACCTTTAGTCTATCCAATAATGAACAATACGTACATAGATGCGAGATTCTCTTGGCCCGGAGGTGATGTCAATCCTCCTTATCTCGAACATTTGGAGGTAAGCCCCAGATTTAATCTGAACGAACAGATTAAAGTGGAATTTATACCAAGAGACGATCAGGGGGTTGGGGAAGTTAAGATGTATTATAGAACCGGAAATGAATGGTCAGATCCGATAAATTTTGCTGTAGGAGGTTCTACCCATGTGACCTGGATAACGGTGACAGATCCGAATGCTGAAGAAATTGACCTGAAAATAGAGATAAACGATGTAAACAATAATTCCATAAAGTACACATTTGTTCCGATTTCTATGAAAGAACGGGAACTGGATTTCGGAATTACTTTAAAATCAAAAATTGTGGATGATAGGGAAGCAATGGAATTCAGCGGAAGACTTCTGGATAACGGAGAAGGCATTGAAGGTCTTAAAGTCGAATTCCACATAAATGACGAATTCCATGAAACTGACAAATCCTCGTTTGAATGTTCAGATACTTCATGTTGGTATTACGGACCTCCTTACTTTTACACCGCAAATAAAGGCGATGTCAAGACTGTATGGATCATCCCAGATGATTACGAACATGATCATGTTAACCTTACTGTCAAATTCGATGGGACCGGGGTTTATTCAGAAAAAACAGAGAGACATACGTTTGTAATAGAAAAACTTCCGGATGTCGCGGTCTCTTTTGAGAACATTGGTAAAGACTATGTTGTTAATAAAGAATACGACATAACAGTCAAGCTCAAAAACATAGGATCAAACGATACAGGACAAGTAAATATCGCTTTATACGATAACCAGGACATCGTATCCCAAGAGACCGTGGATAGCATACAAGCAGGTTCTGAAACATTTGTTAATTTCACCTGGATACCCGAGACGCAAGGATATCATGAGCTGAAAGTCGTAGCAGAAACTCCAAAAGACAGGAACCCGGACAATAACGAAGACAAAGCAATAATCAACGTATATAAACAACTAGTTGATGTTACTGGTTACATAGAGATGGACTGGAGTAAACACATCAAACTCGGAGAAGAGATAGAGATAAACGTTACGATCTATAACAATGGTATTAGGAACGCAACGGATACCTGGGCAAAGGTTTACGACCACCTCCCAAATGGAACAGATGTTTTGTTATGGGAGGAAACAATAGGAGATCTCGAGCCCAGGACACCTGTGTTTAATGATTTAAAATTCACATTTACATGGAAGCCTGAAAAGATCGGTTGGCATGAACTTCAATTGGTCATGAACGCCTCTAACGATGAAAATCAGGAAAACAACAGAAAGTTGTACACAGTGATCGTTCATTTGGAAGCCCCTGATGTCACGGGTTATATGCACCACAAACCCACTGTTGGCTTTGGTGAGGAAGTTAACATCTCGATCACAGTAAAAAACAGGGGTGCTGAAAACGCGACGAATACAACCGCTAAATTGTATTATACCAAACAATACAAGGATAATTATAAACTTATAGAAAGCTTTGATGTCGGTATGCTTTCTCCTACCGAATCAGCGGAAATCATAACCTCATGGAAACCAGAGGAAGCAGGTGGCTTAATTCTAAGACTTGAGGTAAACTGTACCGGTGATTCTGATCTGCACAACAACGTATATCACACCTACCTGAGCGTGGTTGAGAATGTCCCTGACGTCTCCGTTAGCATGTACTTTGACTGGGGGAAAAAGATACTTGTCGGCAAGGAATTTAATGCTAGTCTGTCAGTTAGAAACATAGGAGCTGCGGAAGCAAAGGACGTGAAGGTGAAGTTACTTTATAAGAAGGGTTACACCAAATGGGGCGATACTAAAAATTTCACACTGATAGACGAGGTGGATGTTGGAGATCTTGATGCAGATTCATGGAAAAAAGTTGAGATAGGCTGGACACCAGAAGATTGGGGACCTTATACACTACTTGCCATGGTCAACTGCACGAACGAGACCAAATATTACAACAACATCAATTACGGTTTTGTGGATGTGATCCCTGACGCTCCTGACGTTACCGGTCGTATTATAGGAGGCACGGGCATGATGATGTATCTTCTTCTGGACGAAGAGGCAAAAATTAACGTGACCGCTAGAAGCGTAGGGACAAAGACCGCAGAGAACGTGACTGTAAGTATGTATTACACAAAAGGCAGCATCAGGTCCATTATCGGAGATGAAACCATACTTGAAGAAGAGGATTTCGTGTTCATTGGTAAGAAGGAATTGGGAGAGATGCCTGTTGATGAAATGAGGGATTTGAACTTTTCTTGGAAACCGAATGAAACAGGTTATTTCACGCTTCTGGCAGTTTTCAACTGCAGCGGAGATGAGAACTTCAAGAACAACAAAGATTACCGAATGGTTTATGTTGTTCCTGACGCTCCTGAGGTGATAGGAAGAATTACCTGGAAAACCTCCTATGCAATTGTTAACGAAAGTAACAGAATACATTTCAATGTAGAGAACATGGGAGGACAGGAAGCGAATAATGTAAACGTTAGCTTATATGTCCATTTGCCAGACAATGAAAGATCGCTGATCTTTCACGAAATGATTAACCTAACTTCGGTATTCAAAAAAGGCGGAGGCGGCGGTGGGATTCCTTTACCTTTCGGTGTTGCTTCCGAATCAGATGTTTCAACAGAGAGCGTTTCGGAAGAGGGTATGGCAGCTAGCTATTACTCTCCATACAATTACAAATACTATACTGTATCATGGATACCAAAGGAATTTGGAGAACACATGATAGAGCTGATGGTTAACTGCACGGATGATTACGATCCCTCTAACAATGTAGATACAAGCACGATTGAGGTAAAGGAATTGGTAAACATAATCTTCCGTGTAACTGATTCCTCAGGGAATTTCATAAACAACACGGCGTTGGGATTAGCAATTCCCGGATGGTATGCGCCAACTAAGTTCAATGTAAACGTAACGAACTTTACAATCCCGGACATAATCGGAGAGGATGATTCGGTTGTTTTTTTCGGTCAAACGAAATCTGGAATGTACGGTTATCCAATGATGGTGGATGCCATATTCTTTAACCGTTCGATGATCCAGCAGGAGATGCACATAATATCCGATTTTTACAATGAGCACTTCGAGGTTGAGAATGCATTGCTTTACTTCGTACATGCTTTAGATGTTTCCTGGGATTATTCAGAGGCTGAAATATATGCGGATACAAACCTGTCACAATACAACGTACAGAATGAAAG
>CAYFWU010000030.1:0-7150 GCA_964347025.1 uncultured archaeon
AAACATTGGTGAATTCATGTGATACCACTGGGCTACAATTGTTCTTGAAGTTTCACTTTTCCCAATTTCCAACATTTCGACTATGAAGTCTGCAAACTCCATGGGATTATTGAAAACCAAGTTTGTCGTTTCTTTTTTCAATACGTCCCTAAGTACAGGTTCTCCCCTTTCCAAGGAATTTTCCATTCTTTCGGTGAAATTCCTCACTTTCTTAACCCATTCCATATTCAACTGGTATTTCATGCCTTTCTTGATCAAGACTTCCTGCTCCACGAGTTTTTTTACCATCTTGTGAACAGCCTGATAGCTCACTTCCAAACCATTCTTCTTTGCCGCATTCTGTATCCTCCTTGTAGAAACAGGGTATTCCATAATCAGGAAGTTTATTACGAATTCCCTCAGATTCTTCTTTTCACCCAACATCGGAATAACAATGTCTATTCCCATTTTAAATATCCCAGATTTAGAATTTTTAAACCTTTTGGTTGTATTTTATTGAACGTAAGATATATCCGATGTTTTTTCTTGCTCTTATCATGGTAAGCGCTGAAAGGAGGTGCTAGTATGGGAATAATAGGCAAGATGGTTAGGAGTGCTGTCTCTGTGAAAGCGATGCAAGATAGTGACAAAAAGCTTGAAAGTCTGAAAGAGTGTTCTGATACCCTGTATAAAGGAAGCTCTTTGCCGCATCTTATTAGCGAATACGTTAGAGTTGAAAAGGAACTGGAAAGAGATGAAAAAGCTTACAATCAAACCATAAGTAGAACAAGTTCTTCAGATAAAATAAGAGAAGGGTGCAAAGGGACAGGAGTAAGTGAATCTGAGGCTTATTTACATATAGGAACTGTTAAAAAACTAATGGGAAACAAAATCGAAGAAAACAGGACGAGAAAAGATGCTATAGAAAGGGAGTTGAAAAAATACGACAGATAATATGAAAAAAATTCAAGATGCGGATGCTTGTAGCACTATAAAAGATTCGCATAATCGTATTTGTAAACGCAGCGAGTACTACCCTAGGAATACCCAGTTGGGAGAAGAATGTTCAATCCCTATTACTGATGGTGACGGTGTAGCTATTGTAGCTGATCCAGATGGTTATGCATATAAACAAGTCGGGGGGCCTGATAGATTAAAAACACGGATTCACGATGAGGAGGGCAAACCACTCATTGTGGATGAAAAAGGCACTGTATACAGAATGAGAGATATTATTACAAGACTAAGAGGAGCACCACTTTCTGCAAAAGAGGTAGAAGAAATTGCCAAAAAATATTAGAGGTTTAATAATCAGGGGGATGATGAGAATTAAAAATGTAGAAAAGATTTAGCTTTTAAATCCTTTAAGGAAGTTTAAACCATGAAGGCGGAATTCATACTCGGTGTTGTGGGATCTGTGATAAACATAATTTCAACCATACTTTTTGCCGGTTATGCTACACTCCAGTATGCCGTTACCTCAGGATTCGGTCCCTACGGAGGAGGTCCTTTGGATTCCCTTTTACAGGGGTTCCAGGCCCAGGCAGTCAATTCAATGGTCTACCTTGTGATACTGGCGATACTCGTGATTGTCGGGATAGCAGGAACAATATACGTCAGGAAAAACGAAAAGAAAGGCGGGATCATAATGATAATCGGAGGGATTCTACCGTTAGCTTTCCTCTTCTCTATAATCATGATGGGATCGTTAATGGGGTTCATCCCCCTCTCCGTCATGCTCTTCGGCTGCATATTCTTGATGCTGGGCGGGGCGCTCGCGCTGGAGAAGAAGTGAAATCTTTTAAATCGCGCCTTCAATAATCAAGATAATCTGATTGGAGGTGGATGATATGAGAATTGGGGAAGATCTTAAACCTGCTTTGCAGTTGAAGAGCCTGTATTACACTTATGCCGTCTCGTTCTTGCTCTTTATTTTAATAATAATTTACCTGCCTGTCCTGGTTTTCGCGCCGCTACCGGTTATAATCGGGGTCACGATTTACTTCGTCCTGCCCGTTCTGCTGATTTTCTTCTTCGGGATTTACTGGATCATGAAGTATTACCACACCATAATCTACAAGCTGACCGGAAGCGAGATGACGTGGAGAAGGGGGGTGTGGTTCAAGAAAACCGGGGTCGTCCCCTACAACAGAATCACGAACGTTGACATAGAACAGGGACCTGTGTCGAGAAAATTCAGAATAGCCTCCATAAAGATACAGACCGCGGGTTATTCTGGCCCGCATCAGAGATCCTCGGAGATAAGGATAGACGGGATGAAGAATTTCGAGGAGCTGAGAGAATATATAATAAGTCTGGTCAAGGGAAAGAAGCCCGTGGCAGTCGAGACCTATGAGGAAGACATCAAGGGTTCTGATGTTCTCAAGGAACTGGTCAGGATAAGGAAGCTGCTTGAAAGGAGAAGGTAAAAGTTTCTTTCCCAAAGATTAGGAATATAACAGTGTAATATTTGCCTGTTTTTCACTAAAAACCAACATCTTCCGATCAACAGCAAGCTTTATAAGCCGGCACTCTAATAATTATATGTAACTACCAAATAGTTACAAGTGGGTGTCTTGAAATGAGTGTTGGAAAGGTTGCCAGAAGGATCGAAGAGTATTTGAAGGAAGCAATAGATGTTGATCGATTGGATGGTCCCTATGCAGTCAAAGGTATATTCATGGATCATTCACTTCCCAACGAAAGGTTAGAGGTAGGTAAAACATTCGAAACAGGCTACAAGCCTATAATACAATTAAAATTGGATTCCGAAGAACCTAAAATAGAAAAAAGAAAAACTTCGTATCTGAGTATTGATGATTTCTCGGGTAGCGCTTTTCAGCCGGCATTTGCCTAAGGGTTTTAAGCCAAATAAAACCCAAATACTAATATGAACAAAAAACTCTTACTAGGGATCTGGCTTTTGATATCCTTGGCTTTCTGGATTTTTTCAGGAGATATGAGAACAATATTTGCGGGAGTTGGCGTTTTGATAGCCGGTTTTTCAACCCTTTTGTTCTGGATTTTCAGAAAACCAGTCTCGGCTGTGGTGAAGATGATAAGAATCAGCCCGAAAAAGAAGTTCGTCCTTATCGGCAGCTTAGGGGCGGTGTGGGTTGAATTTGAATTCTGGGTTCTGGAAAAAGTTTTTGGGGTTAGTCTTGCCGCGCATCCTGACCTTTTCCTGGATTTGCTGGTTACAATGCCGTGGTATATAATAATGGTTTTCCTGCTCTGGAAGGTTGAGACGAAGTATTCGTATTCGCTCTTTGCAATTTTTATATACGGAGGCATTTACGATTTTTTCGCAGACGGTGTCTTAGGGACAGTGATGGCTGTAGGGTTCTTACCATTCGAGACCATTCTCCTTATTCTGGTAGCCCTGCCTCTATTTGCTCTTTGTTATTCCTTTATGGTTCTGCCTCCCACCTACCTACTCAGAGAGGAAATCAGTAAAATGAGAACAGAAACCCGAAAGGGGGGTTGGGCCAAATACCTGTATGCTTTATTACCACTGGTTGGCTTATTAATATATGGAATTATTGCGATATTGTTATTTTCGATGGGGTGAAATGCCATGAAAAAACTTTTCTTGGTATTGGTTCTTTTGGTTCTGATCAGCGGATGCACTGGGGGAAAACCCCCTGTCAAACACAGCAGTTATGACATTCCCATTACCTCACGATCATTCTATATAGGTGTCGTGCCTACTCCGAAGAGCGATCCTGAAACCACTTTTGATGACATAAATGACGCTTACAAAGAAGCCGGTGAACTGGGTGAAGTTACAATGATCTGGACGGGCGAGAACATAGGACAGGCAGAAAAACTGAAACAGAACAAGGTGGTTACCGCTGTAAGAGTTTACGGTCTCAAACCAGTTCTCACCCTCTCCTTTGCCACGATAAAAGAGGTCCCGGGATCAGGTTTAAAATATGTTGTCGACGCTCCGGATGGTGTTAACGCCGATCTGTCTGATACGGAATTCAGAAACCTATGGGTAAGCGAGGCCAGGGATATTGCAAAGGAATTTAAGCCCGAATACCTCTCTCTCGGAAACGAGATAAACGATTATTTCTACCTGAATCCAGAATATCTCGATTCCTATCTTTCTCTCTATGACAATGCTTACCCTGAGATAAAAAAGGTCTCTCCAAACACGAAGGTTCTTGTCGTCTTCTCATTCACCCATCTCATTGACAACGACCAGTGGGATTTTTTTGAAAAGTTCAATGACCGGGCAGATATTATCGGCCTCACCACGTACCCATGGAAACATTTTGAAACCCCCGAAGAAATAACCTCAGATTACTACAAACAAATCCAGACGTATACAAACAAACCAATCGCTTTCACAGAGATAGGATGGACCACCGAGAACGAACAGGCAGAGTTCCTGGTAAGATTCCTTGAGCTGACGAAAGGTATGGATATTGAGATGGTAAACTGGTTATTCCTCCACGAAATGGAACTCACCGGGATCGTGGCCAGCGTCTCCGATCCGGAAACAGGTAAGATCTCGTTGAAAAAGAAAGACGGGACGAAAAGGGAAATATATAACCTGTGGCTGGATCTGAAAGGGGTAAAGTATGAAGGTTAGGTTTTTGATTATTCTTACAGTGATCCTTGTTCTTGCCAGCGGATGTACACAACCCCCTTCTGATCAGTTCACACGTTACGAAACCGCTGATTCCTCCTCCATGGAGACGTTCTCGGTCGAATACCCGGAATGGGAGGAAACAGAAAACGATGATCCTTTAAATGTCATCACCATGGTCAGGGCAGACAATATATGCACCTTCTATCTCAACGCCCCTGAGGCTCCCATGCAATGGTATGAGATCGCTCTTAAGAACTACATTACAGAAAACGATTTCACCCTCCTTTCCGAAAAACCACTTTCCTATAAAATGACCACAGGTGACGGGTACACCTTCCTGACGAAAACCAGGGGCATGTTCTGCGATGATAAGAGCTACTTCGTGATCTTTTCCTGTATTGAAGGCAACTTCGATGAGGCTCTTTTTAATCAAATCACTGACTCAATGAACTGCGAAAAGAAATGGAGCGTCCCAGAAAGAACGAGCAAAAAGCTCGGTCTTGTGATAAGCCCTGCGAACACAACCACTGTCTACTCCGACTTTGCCAGGGCATACAACATCGCAAGGAACTCAGGGATCCAGATAACCCATAACTACGTGGCCTGGGGAGACATAGAAAACCGTTCAGGCTCTTACAACTGGCTTGGAACGGACTTCATAAATAACCTAATCCAGAACAAGGGCCTGGAAGTCTCTGTCGTCTTCAACATTATACACACCTCTGTTGTGGGGAAGCTTCCTGAAGACATCACCTTCAAGAAATTCGACGACCCGGAACTCGTCCGAAGATTCACGGACTTCGTTCTCAAATACATAGACCGCTACAGGGACATAATAAGTTATGTGGAGATAGGGAATGAGGTCGATATCTACCTAAATTCACACCCGGATGAACTCCAGTCCTTCCGTTCGCTCTACCAGCAGGTCTACAATTCCATAAAAGAAAAATACCCGGACCTCCCGGTGGGAACGGTCTTCGCATACCACGACATGAAGAAGTCGAACGCCTTCTGGGTCTACCACAACCTTTCGTTCGGGGATTTCGACGACTTCACTTTGTACATCTACTCTGACGGCTTCATCTTCAACCGCGATCCCTCGGAAGTGGGAAGACATCTCAAGGAAATAGAACAGCTGACAGGGAGCAGAAAGTTCGGAATGGAAGAGGTGGGATGGTCCACCTCCCCGAAGCTCCAAGGAAAAGAGGAAGATCAGAGAGAAACAGTGAAAGAATTCTTCAACTACCTGGAGCAGGCCCCGAATCGCCTGCAGTTCATGAACTACTTCCTCCTCCATGACGGAAAAGAGGACGACTGTATGGAGCAGGCGAAGAGCTTTATCGAGCCTGATCACCCCATCCTTGAAAACAAGGAATTCATGGATATATTCTCCGACTTCCTCTGCCAGCTCGGATTAATCAAAAATGACGGGACAGAGAAGCTCGCATGGGCAGAATGGGTCAAGCGGGCTGGGGAGTATAAGGTGAGTTAAATATGAAAAAATTATTCCTAATACTGATTCTTCTTATTCTCGCGAGCGGCTGCGTGAGCAATGAGCTTACAGGAATCAGAAAAACAGGAAAGCCAAATATAGAGTTTCCGAATAAATCCGTGGAGGAAGGCCCCCCTACAATTTATGATATCGGGATAGATCTGGAACCTTGGGACGAAAACACGAATTATGCAGGAGACGTCTCTTTTGATGGTCTCCAGTACAGCGAAAAAATCTTCCTTGAATTCGGCGCAGACGAGGGTGACGGCTCGCTGAATCCCCATCCCATGTTCGTCCTTCCCCTGGGGACAGAAATCCATGCGGTCTCGGCAGGGATCGTCTACTGGATCGAATCCCTTGGAGACAATGATTATGACGTATGCGTGAACAGGTATGAAGGCGATCAGTGGTGCGTATCCTATGAACACATCTCCAGTCCAAGGGTAGAGGAAGGCGACATTGTCAATGTCGGTGACGTTATCGGAGAGGCCGGCCGCATAAACGAATTCACAGAATTCGGCAAGTTTGACCTGAAGGTATGGAAAGGGGGACAGACTGTCCTCAATTACTGTCCCTACGAGTTGCTTGACGAACATGTCAGAGAAAGAATGCAGGCAAAGATAACCAGGTTCATCGAGGACTGGGAAGAATACATGGGGAAGAACATATACAACGAAGAGGATTGGGTATCCCCAGGATGCGCGGCCGAAACGCTCCAGGAGGAACCATCCATGCAAGGGTAAGGATTTCAAATCATATAAATAACGCGAAAACAATATAATGGATTAAATCAAAGGGGTGAAAAATGCCAAAGGGAAAGAAAGAGAAAGAATACGAACGTCCTGAGGACACACCGGGCTTCGGTCTGAGGGTGGCGATTTCGATAATCTCGGTCTTCGGGATAGTGGGATTCTTCATCGTCTGGCTGTTCTTCTTCGCCGACAAGTTCACGCTGTACCAGAACGTCGCGGTCGGCCTGGTCGCAGTACTGGCCTTCATCGCGATAATGGCCGCAGGCTGGGTGAGCTGGGGTATCAAGTACGGCAGGAAGTTCGATGAATGCAAGAAGAAGTGAGATC
>CAYFWU010000031.1:0-1117 GCA_964347025.1 uncultured archaeon
AAAGAAGGGATTTCATAATAATAGATTCTGCCCCTGGCATCACTCATGAGGCCCTCGTCTCCATAGAAAGTTCAGATGAGGTCATACTTGTAACAAGTCCTGAAATGCCTTCCATAGTTGATATTCTGAGATCAAAAAAACTGGCTGAAGATAAGAAAAAGAAGATAGTAGGAGTTGTCGTTAACAGGACGAACAGAGAGGATTTTGAAGTAGATTCACAACATGTGGAGGACATCCTGGATTTGCCCGTGATTGCTAACATACCCGAACACAAAAAAGTCAGGGAATCGATAGCGATGAAAAAACCTGTTGTTACCCACTCCCCGGATTCAAAGGCTTCCATCGAAATGAAAAGGCTCGCCCACTTCCTGCTTGAAGAAGAATTCCCGGAGCCCGGATTCTGGCAGAGGTTTCTTGGTATTTTTAGAAAATGAATTACAAAAGTAAAAAAATATAGAAATTGATTTTTCTCGACTCTGGTTGGTTATCGTTATGTACACGTTCCACAAAGAGCCTCGGGCTGGTTTTCCTGTCGACCGCACCAGCAGTATCCAGTCTTGTAGTCTCCTGGAACTTGGGCTACCGGGATGTTTATGAAGTATGTACTCCAGCAGTTTCCTCCGGTTTGCGAAACACTGTCGCAGTCCTCCATTGACAACCAGGAATTGCTCAAACTTGTGGCAGTTGAGTTGTCCCATATGCCTGCGCCATCGCTTGCTGTGGAGTTCGAATGCGATGTCACGTTTGCTATATCAAAGGTATTCGTTCCGTCCGTGAGATTCGTTCGGTTGCTCGCGTGAGTGAAGTTGATGTCAACTGTGGATGAAGGATCCACTGTCAGGTTGTATCCCGTACCTCCTACTCCCCAGTATCCGCTGTTGCAGGTCGCGTTGTTTCCGTCTGTTCCAGGATCTGTTGTATTGAACGTTATACCCGCTGTAATACAATCGGAAACTGTTACGGAAACGTATCCCCTCACTGTAACGTTCATTGTTGTTGTTCCTGTCTGCTGCTGTGCCGAATAACCAGAATACGAGATCCCGAAAAACATCACTAGAAGTGCTCCAAAAAACACTAGAGCCCCCAACCTTGCTTTCCCCATCATATAAGACTAATA
>CAYFWU010000031.1:1217-6761 GCA_964347025.1 uncultured archaeon
TAAACAAAAGTATAAACTTGATAGATTATTCCATTTCTTCCATTATGTAAATGGTCGTGTTGTAGTACTGGGGTTCCTGGCCCGAAGGAACCGTTAACCAGAAATAAAGAGTAGTTACGTTGTTCTCCCCTGCCGGCACGCCTGACCTTATGAGCTGATACGTGGTGGAAAGCTGGATGGTCTCTGAGCTGGGCGAGGTCGAGTTTACCGTTACGTTACCTATGCCTATCTTTGAACTCCCGTTCACCAGGTCATCCGTTGCCCTTATCGAGACGTTGACGGTCCCGCAGGCTGATGTGGACGTGTCGGTTATGTTGTAGTTCCCGTTATCTATCGCGGAAACGTTCGCAACGCCTGGATCCTGATTGCCGAAACGGATGCCTAACTGAAGTTCGTTCGTCATGGTGAAATTTACATTGCAGGTTTCAACCGTAAATGTTCTGTTCACATCGCTCCAGTCCTCCTGGCCTATGGTATCATTACACCAAACCCCCCACTTCCATGTCCCTTCCGGAATCCCATCGACTGTGACGTTCCACCAGACATCGTTTACCGGACTTGAATTGGTCTGGTTTGCATGCCACCCTGACCAGTTGCCATAAAGCTTGACTGTGTCCACATCCAGATTGTCGTAACACTTCAAATCGAATGTAATCGATCCGTCAGAGTCGTTGTAATAAGCGACAGGGTTCGTTCCTAGCGAGGCATTCGGTGGGCTGTCCTCGTAAACCGCCGTCAGATAAGGAGGTGTTGTCCCCTGTTTTGTGTACCAGAATCTTGCAGGGTCCCCGTCATTCTCTCCCGTGTGCACCTCTGTGGCTGATATATCACTTTTAGAGTTGGGTGTACCGGTAGCCTTGTCTGGGTCCTGAATCCTCAAACATAACTTGGGGTTCCCTGCCTGCCATTCCTCCTTGAAAATAGTCGTTATGTTGAAAATGTCCTGCCCGTCTGCCGTTGAAGCAAGTCCCGCGAATTGGGTTTGGTTGGCTGTTGCGTAGCCGTCAAGTACTGAATAATCATCGCTCGTAACGTTACAGTTCTGGTTGTTAACCCTGTATATATCTATGTCACCGTTATCCGTGGCGGCCTGGCTTCTGGTAAGGACCAAGGTTGCATTTTTGAAATCGATTGACGAGTAATCAGGAAGGGAGGATATGTTAAATTCAATGTAAACGTAGTGATGCCTGCCAGTGGGACCTCCTGTTGACAGGTATATATCCACATCCTCAGTCAGGGTTACATTGTTTTCTATCAAATCGGGAGTTGCGGTTGTAACTGTAATAAAAATTATAATTGTCATGAAAAAAAAGAATAAGAGAGAAATTGCTCCTATGTTATTCATGCCGCATGAGGATTTTCTGCTGTTTAATTTCAGCCATTTTTGATCTTTCTTATCCTTTGGGTAATGGAGTTTTGCCTTTCCCACTTCCCTTACCTTGACATCTCCCGTGGCCTCAAGAACCGCGAGGTATTTGGAGGCAGTCATCCTGTTTATTCCGAGCGAGCTGGCAATCTCTTCTATGGTTAAACCGTAATCATGCTTGGAAATAAGCTTGATTATCTTTTCTCCTATTCCTACCCCAATCATAAAAACCCCGTTGTTAATAATTAATAAACGATTATATATTCTTTACTAATTATTAATGATTATCATTAATGATTACTAGATTAAATGTAGGAAATGGGCATATAAAAAGATATTTATATATTACTTTTCAATATTCTGATTATTATGCCGAAAGAAAAGATCGAAGTCATGATTGAAGGTGGGAAAGCGACAGCCGCGCCTCCGCTGGGACCGGCCCTAGGTCCGCTAGGGGTTCCTATACAGGAGGTTGTGGACGAGATCAACAGGAAAACCAAGGATCTGGAGGGAATGAAGGTCCCTGTTACCGTAATAGTTGATACCGCGACCAGAAAGTTCGAGATCAAAGTCGGATCTCCACCTGTCGCAGCACTGATAAAAAAGGAGCTCGGCATTGAGAAAGGTTCCAGTGAGACAGGAAAGGTAAGAGCTGGCGATTTGACTGAACAACAGGTTAAGAAAATCGCATCAGCAAAGTTTGCTTCTGATGAGGATCGTTATGTTAATCAGATTAAGGGAACCGCTCGTAGCATGGGCATAACAATCGGTGAAGGTTCTCTTAGCGATGAGGAAATGAAGGCTGCTGAAGAGGCTCATAGGAAAGCGGCCGAAGAGGCGGCGGCAGCGGAAGCAGCGGCTGCTGCAGCTGCAGAAGGCGGAGAGAAACCAGCGGAAGAAGTGAAAGAGGGTGAGGAAGCGAAGGAAGGCGAAGAGAAACCGGCAGAGGAAGGCGAAAAGCCGGAAGAGAAACCGGCAGAGAAGAAAGAGGGAGAGCCAGCGAAAGAAGAGAAACCTGAAGAGAAGAAAGAAAAGAAAAAAGAATAAACTTATTATATTATTTCATTTCCGTTTTTTCCGCCATACCTTTCTTTATCAAAAGATCAGCATTAGGTTCTGGTATCGTTGTCATATCCCCTTTCTTGAACGGTCCGTAATTCTTCATGTTTATCCCGACGAACTTGGGAACGTCTTCAAGGATCGTTACCAAAACAAGGTTTTCCTCTTCCTCCTCGAATCTCTCCTCCCTTTCCTTTTCGAAAGTCTTTATGCATTCAATGACCTGTTCGAAAAATTTGTTCTCCTCTGGAGTCATGTTCTCGGGAGGAACACCTGAATCTATGAAAGAAGGAGCCGAATTAAGGATCTTTCGCTCACGTCGTTCGAATATCGTGTGCAGCCTCCTCTTTACGGAATCAAGCGCCCATTTATCAGCCTCTATCTTTATCATCTTTGATTTGTTTTCCAGATAGGTTTTTACCTGCTCAAAGAAATCTTCCGGGAGCTTTGTTAAACCCTGTGCAGTCTTCTCCTCATCGAATATCCTTCGTATGGTCTCGTCGGTTAACATAGTTAAAAGTTACCGAACAGAAATATAAAATTAAATATAACACTAAAAATACAAATAGAAAGTGATAACCATGCCTATAAGACAGCCGATAATTTCCGTGCTGGGTCACGTGGATTCAGGGAAGACGACTTTGTTAGACAAAATAAGAGGTTCTACTGTTGCTCCCGGGGAAGCTGGAGGGATCACGCAGCACATAGGGGCTTCGGAGATTCCCATCAAGAATGTAATTGATATATGCGGTGATCTTGTTAAGAAAATGGGCGTGGATGTTAAAATACCTGGTCTGTTATTTATCGATACGCCAGGTCACGAAGCTTTTACGACCCTCAGGAAAAGAGGGGGATCGATCTCGGACCTAGCGATCCTGATCATTGATATAAACGAGGGATTCCAGCCGCAGACGGATGAGAGCCTTCTCTTTCTAAAGGAGTTCAAAACCCCCTTCGTTGTCGCAGCAACGAAGATAGATCGAATCCTTGGGTGGAGATCCGAGGACGAATGCTTTCTCCCCAACTTCAAGGAGCAGGATGATCGCGTTCAGGACGAATTCGAGGACAAGCTTTACAAGATAATAGGTCAGCTCGGTGAGAAAGGGTTTCAGGCAGAACGTTATGACAGGGTGAAGGATTTCGCAAAGGAGATCTGTATCGTTCCGGTTTCAGGTGTGACAGGCGAGGGGATTCCTGACCTGTTAATGGTACTGACCGGACTCGCTCAAAGGTACATGGAGGAAAGACTGGAGGTAACATCAGGCATGGGCAAAGGAACGATACTGGAGGTTAAGGAATTCAAAGGTTTGGGAACGACCATAGATGTCATACTTTACGATGGTATTATAAACAAGGGAGACACGCTTATCGTTGGCGGAAAGGAAATTATAACAACAAAGGTCAAGGCTTTGCTGAAACCGGAACCCCTCAAGGAAATGAGGGTGGAGAAGATGTTCAGGCCAATAGATCAGGTATCTGCGGCAACCGGTGTTAAGATTTCCGCTCCTAACCTGGAGGGTGTTATAGCCGGTTCGCCTGTAAGATTCGTTGAGAAGGAGAAAGATGTGGATAGAGCGAAAGCTGACATAGAGAAGGAAATCGAAGAAGTGGAGATTGAAACGGAAAATGAAGGGATTATAATAAAGGCGGACACACTGGGAAGCCTGGAGGGTTTAATCAAGGTTTTCAAGGATTTGAAAATACCTATAAGGAAAGCCAAGGTTGGGAATGTCTTGAAATCTGATGTTATGGAGAGTTCTGGAATGAAAAAGCCTGTTATATTCGCTTTCCATGTCGAAATCCTTCCTGACGCCGTAGAGGCTGCGAAAAAGGAGGGAGTGAATATCTTCAAATCGGACATTATTTACAAACTGATAGAGGATTATCAGAAATGGGAGGAAGAAGAGAAGAAGTCAAAAGAAAGGGAACTTCTTGAGAGTGTGACGCACCCGGGAAGGGTGAAGATCCTCCCAGGCTACGTTTTCCGCCAGTCCAAGCCAGCGATATTCGGTGTTGAGGTCCTTGGAGGAACGATAAAGACCGGCTACAAACTGAGGAAGGGAGAGAAGGTCATAGGAGAGGTGAAGGAACTTCAATCCGAAGGGGATAACATAGAGAAGGCGAAAACAGGGGATAGAGTCGCGGTATCGATAGAAGGCGTAACGATCGGAAGGCAGATCAGCGAGGGAGATACACTGGAGACCGTAATGAGAGAGAAGGATTTCGAAACCCTGAACAAACTTAAAGCGAAACTTCCCGAGGACGAGAGGAAGCTTCTCGAGGAATTCGAAAACAAATAATTTAAATCCTTTTCTGAAATTCATAGTTATGCAATCCTATGAAAAACTTCTGGACGAGGCATTTGGGAAACTTCCGAATAAATCTGAGTCTAGCGAAAGATTCCAGATGCCCAAGGCGAACATCATGCCCGCAGGGGCAAAAACCATAATAACCAATTTTACCGAGATCGCGAATGGTTTAAGGAGAAAACCTGATCATCTGCAGAAGTTCCTGCTAAAAGAGCTCGCGACCTCCGGGGAAATGCAGGGCACCAGACTGATCGTCCAGGGGAGGTTCCGTTCGGATGTCGTGGACAAGAAGATCGAGCTATACGCGAAGGAATACGTTTTCTGCCCCGAATGCGGGAAGCCTGACACGAAATTCCTGAAGGAGGATCGCTACCTCTTCCTAAAATGTGAAGCCTGCGGATCAAAACACGTAGTTAAGAAAGTATAAAATCTATAACAAAGGTATTTCTATACACTGGCAGAATTTGTCCATTGTTGCCGAGCATATGTTCTCGAAATTCGTATCTATCGCGAGTATGTAATCCGTCCCATCGTAATCGATCCTGTACATCCACTGTACATCCGTCCCTGATTGGCTCTCTATAATTGCCTCCACTGACTCGTCCTCGAACACGGGTAACTTTGGATTGTATTTAAGGGCGAGCCTTCCCGCGCTTATGCAGCCTTCCGGGAGGTTTCCATCATCTCCTCCCAAAACCCCTGACAACTCATCAGGAGACAAACCAAAAAGTGAGGGGAGACCTTCCATCATGCTCGGGAAACCCCTGAAATTTATCAGCGAGAAACCAAGTATGAATATTATTATTCCTA
>CAYFWU010000032.1:0-5661 GCA_964347025.1 uncultured archaeon
CTGGCCTGACAGGAAAATTTTTGAGACAACCGATTTCCATTATGATGTTCTGGTTTCACGGTTGCGTGAGGTCGCTTTTCTCAATGCAGGACTGTTCATCTCACTGAAGGACGAGAGAACAGAGGAGAAGGAGGAGTTTAGGTTTGATGGCGGAATCGTTTCCTTTGTCAACTTCTTGAACGAGAACAAGGATTGTCTGCTTGATAAACCGATATACTTCGAGAAGAGTAGGGGAACGACACAGGTGGGGATCGCAATCCAGTATAACACCGGTTATTCGGAGAGCACGCTCTCATTCGTTAACAACATAAACACAGAGGAAGGCGGAACCCATATAATCGGGTTCAAGAATGCGTTGACCAGGGTTATCAACAAATACGCGCAGGAGAACAAGCTTTTCAAGAACCACGAAAAGCTCTCGGGATCGGACGTTAGGGAAGGATTGACAGCCGTTATAAACATAAAGATGATCAACCCCCAGTTCGAGGGGCAGACTAAAACAAGGCTGGGAAATCCTGAAATAAAAAACATAATGGATTCTGCAGTTTCGGATGGACTGAAAACCTTCATGGATGAAAACCCGAATAAGGCAAGGTTAATTGTTGACAAGGCTATGAACGCCTCCAAGGCGAGGGAGGCTGCCCTGAAGGCAAGGGAGCTCGTACGGAGGAAAAGTGTATTCGAGGGTTCATCCCTTCCCGGGAAGCTGGCGGACTGTTCGGAAAGGGATCCTGCAAAGAGCGAGCTCTACATTGTGGAAGGAGATTCAGCAGGAGGGTCGAGCAAACAGGCACGGAACCGTGAATTTCAGGCTATCCTGCCGCTTCGCGGCAAAATACTGAATGTGGAAAAGGCGAGGCTCGTGAACGTCCTGAAGAACCAGGAGATACAGACAACGACCACCGCGATAGGAACTGGAGCAGGCGAATTCTTCGATATCTCCAAGCTCCGCTATCATAAGATCATAATAATGACCGATGCGGACGTGGATGGCGCACATATCCGAACATTATTGCTAACATTTTTCTACCGATACATGAAAGGATTGGTTGAGAATGGATATGTTTACATAGCTCAACCTCCTCTCTACAGGATCAAGAAGAGGAATGAGGTTCGTTATGTTTACTCGGACAAGGAGAAGAACAGGGTTCTGAAAAAGCTCGGTGGGAACGTTTTAATCCAGAGATTCAAGGGCCTGGGTGAGATGAACCCCAATCAGCTGTGGTCAACCACCATGGACCCCGAGAAAAGGATTTTACTTCAGGTCACGCTGGAAGACGTTGTTGAAGCGGAGAGGATATTCACCACGCTAATGGGAGACAAGGTAGAACCCAGAAAGGAGTTCATCTACAGGAACGCGAAGTTTGTTAAAAGCCTGGACGTGTGATTTTGATGGCTAAAGAGAAACCTAAAGCTGCAGAGAAAAATGAGAAGAATGTGAAAGAACGGATAATCGAGGATGAGATGAAGGAGAGCTATCTCGATTATTCTATGTCAGTAATTGTAGGAAGAGCGCTACCGGACGTGAAGGATGGACTGAAACCTGTGCACAGGAGGATTCTATACGCGATGTATGGCATGGGGATGTTCCATAGCAAACCATATAAGAAATCCGCCAGGATTGTTGGTGAGGTTCTGGGTAAATTTCACCCTCACGGAGATCAGGCTGTATACGATGCTCTCGTTCGTATGGTTCAATCCTTTTCTCTACGATATCCCCTGATCGATGGACAGGGAAATTTTGGATCAATAGACGGTGATTCAGCTGCTGCAATGCGGTACAGCGAAGCGAGAATGGCGAAAGTTTCAGAGGAAATGCTCAAAGATATAGAAAAGGAAACGATAGAGTTTCGAGCGAATTTTGACGGATCTCTTAAGGAACCGGAAATACTCCCATCCAAGATCCCCAACCTTCTGATTAACGGGTCTTCGGGTATAGCTGTAGGTATGGCAACGAATATCCCTCCGCACAACCTGAACGAGGTGGCGGATGGTGTGATCGCAATGATAGAAAACCCAGATCTAACGATTGAGGAATTAATGAACCACGTTAAGGGGCCTGACTTTCCAACAGGAGGGATGATTATAGGGAGAGCGGGAATTGCACAGGCGTATACGACAGGAAGGGGATCAATAGTTGTGAGGAGCCGTGTGGAGATCGCCAGGAAAGAGGACGGGAAGGAAAGGATTGTTGTAAGCGAGATTCCTTATCAGGTTAACAAAGCCAGACTGATAGAGAGTATAGCGGATCTGGTGAGGGAGAGAAGGGTGAGAGGTATCACAAACCTCCGAGACGAATCTGATAAAGAAGGAATGAGGATCATAATTGACGTCTCGAAGAGCGTTCCTGCTGATGTTGTTCTGAATAATCTTTACAAGCACACGCAATTGCAGACCACGTTTGGCGTAACCCTTCTCGCGCTCGTGGATAACCAGCCGAGGGTCCTCACCCTGAAAGAAATGGTTGAGGAATTCATAAAGCACAGGAAAGATGTGGTAACGAAGAGGACGAGATTCGAGCTTGGCAGGGCGAAGGAGAGGGCTCACATCCTTGAAGGATTGATCACAGCGCTGGACAGGATTGATCCGGTTGTGAAAACCATAAAATCCTCGAAAACCGTGGAGGTCGCGAGAAAACGACTGATCTCGAGATTTAAACTTTCCTCCAAGCAGGCCCAGGCAATCCTTGATATGCGTTTACAGAAGCTCGCCTCACTCGAGCAGAAGAAAGTGAAGGATGAGCACAAGGATTTATTGAAACTGATCGCTGAGCTGAAAGATATTCTGAAACACGAGAAAAAGATCTACGGGATAGTTAAGGACGAGATGAGCGATCTGAAAAAGAGATACGGAGATGTAAGAAGAACGGACATAATGGACACAGGGGAAGGTATAGAGGAGTTGGAAGATGATCGTCTGATAAAGCAGGAGGATGTTGTGATTACGTTTTCAAAGGATGATTATGTCAAAAGGATTCCGCTGGAAGAGTACAAACGCCAGAGGAGAGGTGGAAAAGGGATCATAGGGACCCGGACGAAAGAAGGCGATATCGTGAAAGAGCTTTACGTTACGAATACGCATGATTACCTTTTGTGTTTCACGAACAGGGGAAAGGTTTACTGGATCAAGGCATATCGCATCCCGGAGGTCGGAAGGTATGCAAAGGGAAAGCCTATCGTGAATCTGCTCAGGGTTGGAAGGGGTGAAAGGGTTGAGGATATCATACCCGTAAACAAATTCGAGGAAGGGAAGTTTATTTTCTTCGCCACGAAAAAAGGTCTTGTCAAGAAGACGCCTTTGCTGGCTTACAGCAGGCCGCTTTCCTGCGGGATCCGAGCGATAAAGCTCAGGGAGGAGGATGATCTCGTGGAGGTGAGGTTAACGGATGGTGAAAGAGAGATTATAATAGGGACGGAATTAGGGCAAGCCATTAAATTTAATGAAAATCGTGTAAGACCTACTGGTAGAAATACAATGGGAGTTATAGGAATAAGATTCAAGAAAAAAGATGATAAAGTTATTGGTATGTGTAAAGTTGAAGAAGGAGGTTTCTTGTTTGCAGCTACTGAAAATGGTTTTGGAAAAAGAAGTAA
The DNA here is from genome assembly GCA_964347025.1 of uncultured archaeon. GTDB lineage: Archaea > Aenigmatarchaeota > Aenigmatarchaeia > QMZP01 > QMZT01 > CS3-C152. The sequence goes on from CAYFWU010000032.1 coordinate 3,594, forward strand.
ATTTGAATTGTATAGGTTGACAAATAGAGGAGGAAGGGGGGTTATTAATCTAAAGATTACCAATAAAACTGGTGATGTAATTGGGATAACATCGTTAAAAGAAGATGATGGAATTATGTTCATATCGAAAAACGGGATGATTACAAGAACCATTTCAAAGCAGATCAGGGAGACCGGAAGAAGCGCTTCAGGCGTGTATGTAATGAGATTGAATGAAGGGGACAGGCTGGTTTCTTTCGCGAGGATAAGGGAAGTGGAGTGAACAATCAATTATTATAAAATTTTCTATATTTTGATTAAAAATAAGCATATTTTCACCACCGAAAAGTATTTAAATACTTAAGATAAATAATTACTAAAAAGTAACAAAATTTTAAAATGAGGTGATCGTGTGATGGAAAATTTAATATCCATGAAGGGTAAAGCACTGAAAGAGACTTACCCAGCCAGAAAAATGGCGGTTTATCTTTTGAGGGGTTATTCTCCGGAAAACGCTTACAAGAAAAGCGTGGAACACATAACGAGAGGAAAACATAAGCCTTCGTTTGAAGCTGTTTCTCAGACGGCTTTGGGAGAGATAAAAGATTACGAGCAATGGAAGGAGAAAAGACTTGATATTGACGTTACGTCCACCTTCAAGATAGGCAAGGCCTATGGAAGGCTTGGACAAGATAAGGATGCTAAAAGGATCGGTATTGATATGTTGAGGATTGAGGATTTTGGCCGGGCATCCAAGGTTTTCAGTTCTGCCGGAATCAAGAAGGAAGAAATGCTGGACTTTTTTGAAAAGTCAATCGCTGCAGGAACTAATCAGTATGATAAGATGGAAAGGATAGAACTCAGGAATTATTATTTGAAGAACATAGTCGAGAAGATGAGGGAAAGAAGGGAGAAGTATCTAGAAAAAAGACTTGAAAAGCCAACAGAGGATTACAGAAGCCTCAGGAAGCCAATTGTAGGCAGGGTTAAGGGAATAAGAACCCAGCTGAGAAAGGCTGAGGTAGAACGTAAAAAATTGGATAGAGCACTGAGCATTGTTAGAGATGTCGAATTCTCTGAAATGGATAAAATGAAATACAAAAAGCTGAAATTTAGTGATCCCAAAGCGGGAGAATTTTGCAGTAACCTGAGAAAATACAGGGAGCTTGAGGAAGATATAGAAGAGTACAAGAACAGGCTTTCCGATGTTGAGAGTAAGATTAGAAAATTAAAAGAGAGGAGAAGAAAGCCAATAGAAAATTACCTGGAGGAGAAAAAGAAATACTTCAGCAAAAAGAATGAGATGGAAAAGGGCTACAGAGAGAGACTGGAGAGAGATGCAAAGAAGTTAGGATACAATGCCGATCTGTTCCCGGAATGGAAGGAAAAAATCAAGAAAGGTGAACTGTATCCTGACAGCAGAGAGGACAGGAAATACCTCAAGGAACAGGCGGAAAAGTATCTGGAGGAAGGCAAGATAGAAAACGCGATCGAGATATACGAACTGATGGGCAAAAGAGGGAAGGTCAACAGGCTCGAGAAATATGTAGTAAAGGCCGACGGAGACGGGAAAGAGGCGTCCAAGAAATACCTCAAGAAGAAAAAGAAGGTTAGAAAAGCATTGATCGCTGCCGGGATATCGCTTCCGATTTTAATTGGTGCCGGAGTAGGATCAGCTGTAAAATACAAGGAAATTACGTACAGGCCAGGTGAAAAGAAAATCGAATACACATGGAAAGATCTCGAGGAAAGGGATTTGATCCACACAGTGGAGAAAGGTGACAAACTTCTGAAAATTGTGGAAAAATACAATCCAGGCATGAATGAGCAGGGACTTGCAAGAAGGAACAACAGGATAGCGGCTGAACATGGACTTTTCGAAGATACGGTATCGGTTACTCCTGAGGGAGAAGTCGTAAGACAGCCTGACGGTATAATCGGGGATGAGATAATTCCTGGAATGGAAATCAAGGTGGGCACTAGACTCGAAGAGGTCGAGAAAACAGGAAGCAGAACAATAAAAACAGTCGAACCAGTAGAGGTAAAGGGCAAGTGGCCGAACAAAAAGGTAACTCTTTTAGGCGGGTTT
>CAYFWU010000033.1:0-2410 GCA_964347025.1 uncultured archaeon
ATACTATATTTTAAGGGTTTATAAAGCTTTCGTATAGTTGTCACTTATAAATAGTTAATAATTAAAAATAAAGGAAAAAGAGGGTTTTTATCCCTGCTGAAGTAATTCGTTCTCAAGCTCTTCCAGGGTCATCTCCTCTATGTTTTGCTCCATTTCCTGCTCCAGCGTTTGCAATGCCTGATCCTCTGCCTGTTTCTGCGTGAGCCCTCCTGTCGGCGGGCCTTCCGGTTGCTTAACACAGCCACTGATAGATACCGCTAATACCAAGGCGACCAATAATACCACTGCAATTAATTTCATGGATCATCACCCACCTTGTGCGCTCCTGAATCTCCTGTACCATTGTGGTATCTTCCTGATGGCCTGAGGTCTTTTACCTGCAAGTTTGTCGTAGACCGTTCCCAGCTTTTCGCATGACTCATCGTCAGCGTTCTGCTTGCAAACCTCCATCAGGTCCGCTCTGCAGTCTGCATCATCAAGATTGAATCTGCAGTACGCCAGACGCAAAGCAATGCATCTCCTGTCTTCCGGATTGCTTTCGCAGAATGTCTTTATCTTGTCCCTGCAGCTCGTTCCTTCCTGCTCTGGATCGCATATTATGCTTCCTATCCCTTTCATTACTCCGAGACATCTTGCCGGGTGATCTTCGCAGTAATCGAAAACCCTTCTTGCCTTCTCCACTGCCTTCAACTTTCTGGGCACCTGTATTATGTAGGCGTTGTAGGTCACATCGTTGAGTGTGAGCGTACCTGCCCATACTTCCTTGTTACCCTTTGGATACGATTCAAGAGAGATTGAACCTACCTGGCTGTCGTTCAGGTATATGTTGGCTGAAGCCGTTCCGTTTCCTATTTCAATTTCTTTGAGCCTGTATTTATCCTCACCAAAATGCAGGACTCCAACTTTAACAGTTTTCGTTTCATTCGCCAGCGAAACCTTCATTCCTGCAACACCCACTCGGATCAATTCGAAATCCATTGGGTCTGACTGAGAAATAGCTATACCTGTACCAAACGCTCCCATCTTATGTATCCTAGCTCTTACAGGATTTTGTGCTCCAACCTGCTGTGCAATCACTGAAACCCCTGCAACTCCTATGACGAGCAAAGCAATTACCAATGCCAATAACTTTTTCATTTCAAAACCTCCTTTTATATTTTGACTTCTCTAGTATATAATTTAATGTTTCAACTATTAGAAAATTCCGTGAAACAATCTGAAACAATTATTTCTTGAAAAAAAGACGATTGGTCCTTCCAACTCTTTCCTTCTCCACAAGACCTTTGCTTTCGAGGTTTTTCACCACCCTGGTCATCTTCGCACGCGAAAAACCGAATTCCTTCTCCAACTTCTTCTGCATGCAAACCCCTCTTTCTGAAAGCGCCTTCAACACCCTCCTCTCATCCTCTGAGAAACCTCTAAGGAACTCCTTCTTAACCTTCCCTCTGTAATGCATGATCAAATAACCTGCTATCACTATCACGACTAAACCCATTATTATCAAAATCGCTAGGGAGTAATCGCTGTATATACTGTAAAACTTGAAAGACAGAGGAATATCTTCAGGATTGCTGAAACTCCACTTAATATAAATTCTTTCCCCATCCGTGAGGGTCTCGTAACCACCCGGATAAACAACGTCCCTGTAGATCGCAAAACCCGCCGGAAGAAAGGCTATCACATTCACGTTCTCAGAAGCAGGTGGCTGAAGGGTGGTGAAGAAACTGTAGATGTTGTCTTTCGCGAAAACAAGGTCCTTGGCTATGAAATTTATTTGGAGAGTTTCCGTGCCTTCAGGAACAATAAACTTAACGTCATGTTCGCTCCCTGATTTCTCAAGCACGTAATCTATGTTTTTCCCATCACTCAATATCTTGAGATCTGATATGTCTCCGAGAACCACGTAATTGAGCGTGCTCGCATTGAGCTCTTCTGTAAAGACCATCGACACCTCTTCGTTAACGTACCCATTCATGAGTATATCGAAGGTTATGTTGTATTCAGAGATTTCGAGGGCCAAAGCATTCTGTGCTGTGAAAGCGAATACCAAGAACAAAGCTACAAAAGCGGATCTCATACTTTAAATTGCTACGCTAAACTTAAATTTTTGATATTAGACAAAGGCCTCCAAATAGGCAGAAATCAAGAGAACGAGTATTATTACAGGCCAAAAACGCACGAAAAGCCTGAAGGATTTTTTAATGTTGTCTTCCATTTTCCTGATATCGTTTCCCATTATATATTCTCTCGTTTTCTCTGCTATCATTAAACCCAGGGAAGCACAGACTATGTAAACAGGTATTTCTACAAAAACGTGAGGGAAGAGGACATCAGAAAACAACACCAAGGCATTTCTGAACAGGCAGAGATAAAACCCCATGACAGACCCGATAACAAAAATCCCGACCAC
>CAYFWU010000033.1:2510-5027 GCA_964347025.1 uncultured archaeon
CTTCTCATATCTTTCCATTCTTTGGAGGTATATAATTTATTTTTCAAACGACCTATTTTATTACGAACCTCATTAGTTTTCGACTTTAAATCAGTGCTTTCCTCAACTCCTGACAAATTAATAAATTCTTCATACGGTTCATATCCTCTTTCGCCTAAAATATGATACTTGGAAATAATGGATATTAGTTTACTTTTCAATGTAGTTTCTTCGCTCCTATCCAAAAAAATCAAAGTGCTTGCAAGACCTTCTAGTATATCGATACCGTTATTAGTGAATGGACTTGCCCCTGCCATCCACCTCATGGTTTCTTCAATTTTACTGAAATTTTCTTTACCTACTGAGCTATAAATAGATGTTATAACTCTTTCCGCATAAGGATAACTTCCTTTACCCAGATACAAAATATTATCTTCATATCTGCCACGGAATTTCTTACCCCCTATTTCTACACCTTTTTTATGGAAAAATCTTTTGAGATCATTAACATAATCCACCGTTTCATGAATTTCATCACTTTCTACCAATTCCAGAAGATTGACCAGTTTTTTATCAATCCTTTTTGAAAGTTTTCCCATCTCTCTTTCAACAGTTTCAGAAACAATTATTTTAACCCTTTCAAATAACATATTTTTCCATTGACCATAACCATTTATTATTAGATTCAAAACAGTGGTGGCTGGTAACCATTTTTCATCATCTATTATTTCATATTCTACTGTGCCATCATCCACCAACCCACTTATCCCATTCCTTCTCCCCTTACCATAGACAGCCTCGTCAGCTTCTACGGGCATTAACATCATTTCCTTTTCTGAAGCATGCTGTACAGTTTTAATTATTTCCTCTGGACTCATTTTCAGAAAATAGAATTTTCTTCGATTGTTTTTCACCGGAAAACCCGATTTGTAATCCTTTTTTATCTCTGCAAAAACTTTATCTTCGAAGTAAATGAAACCGCCCAGAGTCACCATTTTATCACGGTACTCCCTTGTTTTGGAATAAGGATTAAAACCTGAGCCTAATTCCCCTACAGCTTCAGAAACAGAGACGTATCCTTCTATATGCGGAGCTCTTTTTCCCATTAAAATAATTAAAATAAAAAATTTAAAAAGAGTCTCTGTTCCTTACTTTTTCTTCCCTTCTTTTGCTTTTTCCTCAGGCTTCTTTTCCTCTTTCTTTTCCGGTTTTGATTCCTCTTTAGGCTTTTCCTCCGGCCTTTTTTCTTCCTTGGGTTTTTCCGGTTCTTTCTTCTCCTCTGCCTTTACTTCCTCTTTCTTTTCTTCCTTCGGAGCCTTTTCCTCCGGTTTCGCCTCAGGCTTTTTCTCTTCTTTCACTTCCTCTTTCTTTTCTTCCTTGGGCTTTTCCTCTTTTTTGCCGAAGATCTGTTCCAGCTTCTTTGTCCCGTATTTCAGGATCTTGGTGTTCACCTGAACGATATCCGGGGAGATCGTGTTTCCTCGGACTGATTTTCTTCTCCTTTCGCCCCTTGTCTTTGGGTGAAAACCCGGTCCTCCTGTCAGCAGAACCTTCTTCCTGATAACTCCCTGCATGTCCGGTCTCATTGGAAATCCCTGTTTGTCAGAACCTCCTGTGATCTGAAGCTCGTATCCTGACATTCCCAAGAAATCACCTTTCACCTTGTCTCCGATCTTTCTGTTAAGCAGACCAGATTCTTTCTGAGAAATCTCTTTCTGATATGTTTTCTTTGTCTTCGGGTCAGAAACCACTACCTTGAACATCTCATCACCTCCTCAGTCAGGCTAACGCCCTTCCGAGTTAACCTTTAATTGGTAAGAAAGTATTTAAATATATTTAGTTAGTTCTTTTCCAACATGAGGCAAATAATCAATGACTGGTCCCCAATCAACTAATTTCATGAGCTCTCTGTATTTTTCCTTGTCACCGTGCAAATCTCCGTTCTTTATTTTAAATATTTCATTACATCCATTTCCTGTGCAAGTAATTGTTATACTGGGGTCGCTCCTTTCTGTTTCCCCTAAAATTTCAGAGACATTGTCTGAGAAATCTATCCGTGCGATTAGCCTGCCATCTCTCCTCAATGAAATAGAACCCTGCTCTTGTTTGGTGTAGTTTATTAAAGCTGCCTTTATGGCTTCATCTTTTTCCTTACTCATACATTTACATTTAAAACAAAACTTTTTATCTCTTTCATTACGCTTCTTTTAATATAATTTTATTAACTTATACCCCCAATTAACGTTATGCCGACAATTTTCACCCCACTGATCCTCGCTTCGCAGGCATTCGTGGAAACCTACGGATTGATGGGAACCTTTATAATATCTGTATTCGAATCATTCATTTTTCCCGTTCCTACCGCTTTCTTCGTTACGCCCGCCACTGTCCTGGGAGCAGATCCGTTCCTTGTGGCAGTCGTTGCTACGATAGGATCGCTCATAGGAGCGGTTATAGGTTACGCCTTCGGTTATTATCTAGGAAAGCCCGTTTTCATAAAGCTCTTCAAACAGAAAAACCTCGACAAGGTGGACAGGT
>CAYFWU010000034.1:0-4751 GCA_964347025.1 uncultured archaeon
CTTGTTTCCGTGATCACGAACATCTCGAAGGAACATACAGAAGTCCTGGGAGAGGAGATAAGGCAGATCGCTTTTGAAAAGGCAGGCATAATAAAGAGGAATTCGCTCGTTGTCACCAATGCGAAAGGCGAGGCTTTCGATGTGATTGAAAAGATATGCAGAGAGAAAAAATCAGAACTCATCAGGGTTAAGAAAAATGTGAGAAAAATAAGTTCTGGTCTGGATAAACAGAAAATAGTCTACAAAAACCTGGAAATAGATTTTCCACTGCTCGGAGATTTTCAGATTGAAAATCTGAATACCGCTCTTGAGACTATCGAAAGTATCAGGAGGTTCGGATTCGACCCATCCGCACAAAAAATAAAGACAGGTCTTGAGAAAACCGAATGGCCGGGAAGGATTGAGATAACAGGGAAAAAACCATTGCTCATCCTTGACGGTGCACACAATCCGGCAGGGATTAAGGCTCTGCGAAAATTCGTTAAACCCCTGAATTACAGGAATTTGATACTTGTCACCGGAATGCTGGAAGACAAGGACTACAAGAGAATGATAAGATACCTTAAACCTCTGGCTTCCAAAACTGTAATAACCAAGCCAAGAATGTACCGGGCTCTGGATCCTGAAATACTGGGGAAAGAGGTGAAAAAGAATTTCGTAATAAAAGAAGGCGTTAGTGACGCCCTGAAGGAGGCGAGATCGCTAGCGAAAGGGAATGATGCCATTCTGGTTACTGGATCAATTTATCTGATAGGGAACGTGAAAGAAATTCTATGATTCTTCCTCATCTTTTTCTTTCTTTTTGTACTCGTTATCAAATTCTTTCTCATTCTCTGCTTCTTCTTCAGACTTCCTGCTCTCTTTGCCTTCCTCTTCGTATTCCTTCACGCTCTTCGGAGTTTCGTATTCATCAATATCCCTTACATTCAGTTTGATTTCGTACTCCTTCACGGAAGCTCCTGGGTTCTTGTCCACCCGTAAATGTTTCCCGTGGCAGTCCTCAAATTTCTTCCCACTCCCGCACCAACATCTTTTGTCCCCCTCTCTTTTTACCTCGGGCTTTTTCGAACTTTCTTGGGAATTAGAAGTAGAAGAATCGGTCTCTGCTCTGTAATTCTCCGAATCCCTTTCAATTTTAAGATTTATTGGATTTTCAATTATTTCTTCAGCAATCTTGTACTCGACCTTCACTATTTTCTTTCCGTTCTTGGTATATTCCTCTGACATGAAAAATCAGCTTAATTCCAAGTTATATGTTAGACTGGCTTAAAAAACCCACCTAAAAAATAATTTTTAACTATTCCTTGGCCTCTCCCCTTTCAGCCACCACACCCCAAGATAAACGAAGGGCGTATCACAGACAGCGACAAGAACCTTGAGCAAATAGTATGGAACGATCAGGGCGAATATGAAATCAACCGTGTAAGCAGGGGTTGCCATGTAGAAGGCAATGAACATGAAAACTGTCGTGTCGATGAACTGGGAAACGATCGTGGACAGGTTGTTCCTCAACCATAAGAATCTCCCTTTCGTTTTCTTCTTCCAGAAGTTGAAAGCCCAGATATCGTGGTATTGCGCCAGCAAGAAGGCGATCAGACTCGCTATCATGATCCTTATCGAGGGGTTGAACACCTCAAGGAAAGCCTCATTCGAAGGATAGCGGGCAGCAGGCTGGAGTAGAACGGATAAAACCGTGAAAAGCATGACGATTACGATGGAAATGAAACCAGCGATCACGAAACCTTTCACCTTCTCCTTCCCGAAAACGTCTTCGACAATGTCAGTGACGAGAAACGTTATAGGATACATGAAGATCCCTACGGAGGCGATAAAGATCCAGAGGTTCGCTATTTTAGTCCCTAACAAATTCCCTGCGATGAGTGCTGCAATAAAAACCCCCAGCAAGATCTGAACTTTTTGTTCTTGTGTTAACATAAGATCACGGTTGCGTATTTCTTGGTTTTGGGTTATTTATTTCTTATGCTCAAAAATGGATTATGGTCAGAGAAGAGAGAAAACTGGATTTCGAAAAAGAATTCGAACTTGAGATGGGATCCCTGGTTGTTAGGAGGAAGAAGAGATTTACTGAAAGCTGGAACATTGGTTTCGGGGGATCTGTATGTTGTTCTCCGGCTGCTCATAACAGCAAGATTATTTTCGGTTCCTGTGATCATAATGTTTATGCTGTGAACTCGGATACAGGGGAAGAGGTCTGGAGATACAAAACAGACGGCATCATCCTAAATTGTTCTCCCATTACGAATGAAGGAATTCTGTACATAGGTTCTTATGATCAAAACCTCCACGCAATATCCGTAGATGACGGGAAGGAGATATGGAGATTCAAGACCGGGGGGAAGATCGTTTCAACCACGAATGTTTTCAAAGGGGTTGTCTATTTCGGTTCGCAGGACAGATATGTATACGCTTTAGATGCAAAGACGGGTAATGAGATCTGGAGGTTCAAGACAGGGGACGAGGTCGCTTCAATGCCTACAGTCTGTGAAAATTTAGTCTTTGTGGGCTCCTATGACGGTTATTTGTACGCCCTCCACAGACCTACAGGTAATGAGATCTGGAGGTTCAAGACCGGAGGAAATGTCAACAACTGGTACAAAAATCCGGTTAGGAAAGGGGTTATGTATTTCGGAAGTTTCGATGGTAACATGTACGCTGTAGAAATTTCGAACGGAAAGGAAATATGGCGTTTCAAGACTGGGGGGGATATAGGATCGAGTTTCATTCATGGTGACGTTCTCTACTTCACCTCAACAGATGGAAATTTGTACGCAGTTGACTGCGATACCGGGAAGGAGATCTGGCGTTTCAAGACCACTATAAAATACGGGGGGACGGATGTACTCCTTGATGGGGATGTTCTCTATTTCGGTTCCTACCAGAATTTCGTCCATTGCCTGAAAACCAAGACAGGAGAAGAACTGTGGAGGTTCAAAGTCGGGGGGACCGTCTACGCGAGACCGACCCTACATAAAGGAGTTCTTTATCTCGGTTCATGGGATTGTCACCTGTACGCAATCGATCCGAAAAACGGAAAAGAGAAATGGAGATTCCAAACCTCAAGCAGCCAGCCTTCTGAAATCCAGGAGGAGATCTCGGTAGAGTTCAAGACATCTGAAGCTCCTGAAGAGGAGGAAAAGGAAAAACTCGATTTCGGAACACAAACAGAGGAGATGGGAGAATACAAAAAAGATGTTCAATACAAGGTCAAATCAGAATATAAAACAGAATCAGAGTACAAATAAAACTTTATTTTCTGCATTTTAAACTGGTGTAGATCGACATAAATTTTTCTTTCCTTTCAACTTCAAAAGCATCATTAACGCTGACCGTAATATCATTATACGAATTGATGTGCATATCCGATACTCCGGTTTTTATGATCCGAAACCATGTGTTAACTAATATATTGTCTGAAGGTATACCGAAAACCACACTACCCTTTGGTCTAAGAACTCTTCGTATCTCATTGAGTGCGTTTTTCAATCCTTTCATGTGTTCAAGTACGCTTATACAGACAGCACAATCAAAATAATTATTCTTATAAGGCATGTTTTTAACACTGGCTCTTTTAAGATTGCCACCAAAAATTTCTTGCACCCTTTTCACATTATCATGAATGTCCACTCCATGGACTTCTTTGAAAGCTTTTTTTAGTGTCGGTATGAGAATACCGCTTCCGAAACCAATATCTAATACTCTTTTTCCCGGTTCAATCATATCAATTACCATTTTCAGTCTTTTTCTGTAAAAATAATTGACAACAGGATTACCATAGTATCTTGAGGGTGGCACATCATGTTCGGATGTGAAAAAAATTCGATTCTTTGCTGGCAACACAAGTTTTATTTCTTTCATAACAAACACCGATAGAATCTGGTTCAATCAATTATTTACTGTTCAGTGCCTTCGCCGCTCCTATCGCTGTCGCAAATTCCGCGTTTTTCGGGACGATCGATTTCCCGCCGAAAGTCCGTACTGCCTGCTGTATGTTTTTCATTAAGGTTCGGTTCTTGGTGACTTTCCCTACGAACACAATATCCTTCTCAAGGCCGTAATTCCTAGCGGCGAACACAGAGAGTGTTCCGATTACTTCTCCGACCATGTTGAGCAGGCCAAGAGCAATGTCATTCTTTTCAGTATTATCAGAAAGCTTACCGAAGTTTGCTGCCGTGGCTTTTGGAGGGAGCTTTCCGATCCCTCTTCCAACAATGTCCTTCACTGTCAGATCGATATTTCTCAGATCCCCTCTCTTGGCGAGGTTCTCAAGATTGTCTATGTCGTGCTTGTTAAGCAAGAGTCTGTACAACCCTTTCAGGGTTCCTCCGCCAATTCCTGTCCCCCCTGCATGCTTTATGAATCTGCCGTTGTCCTTAACAGCAATCATTGCCGTCCCTGTTCCTATACTGACAACAAAACACTTGCTCTTTCTGGTAAGGTTTAAACCCCCAAGGCCTATCGCCTTAACCTCATCCACCTTCTTGACAGGTATCCCGAGTATCTTTTTACTTATTTTCTTTTTGGATCCTCCTCCGGTTGCGGCCACCAGTTTTATCCGCCTAATCTCGATCCTGTTCCCGCTCAGTATCTTCCCCAGACACCCGGCAGCTGACGCTAGCTCATCGCTTGCCTGGATGGAGGCGAATCCCGTGATCTTACCGTTCTTCAAAAGAATTCCCTGTGTTGTGGATCCTCCGATATCAATTCCTATGATCATGTAAATAATTTATGAG
>CAYFWU010000035.1:0-3426 GCA_964347025.1 uncultured archaeon
CTTCGCAGTCCCTCTTGTTCTTAGGCTGTTTCATGGAGATTTCTCTGTCCCAATCTTCACAGCTTCCCCCTCCCCATGCACCTGTAAGATCTTCTTGATTCTCTGCGTTAAGGAAAGTTAAGGCGAATATCGCTACGAGACCCACTATTACCACGATCAATAAGATCAGATATTCGTTTTTCATGTTTTTTAATTGTTTTTGAAGACTTTTATTTATTGACCGAAGCATTTGGTTAAGTTTTTATACGGGCTGCCCGAAATATATACTATGGATAAGAAAGGAGCCATACAACTGAGTTTGGGGTTCATAGTGGCGGTTGTTTTCGCCGTTGTTCTGCTGAGCCTGGCGGTAACCTGGCTGAGAGGACTGATAGGAACCGTAGGGACGCTGACGGACGATCTCACACAGAAGGCGCACGACACGTTGTCAGAGACGTTCAACACAGGAACGACCAACTTCGCTGTATATCCGAAGGAGTACTCGCTCCAGCCCGGGAGAGCGGTAAAGCTTTCAGTGGGTATTAAAAATGACGACAGGGACGGACAGCAACATACCTTTGTCGTACACGTCTATCCTGCGATGTCAAGCAGTGATATAATAAGCTCTTACGGTTGCAGTAATTTCGCTGCCTGCACGACACTGCAAGATGACATGGTCAACTGGGTTACTTACCCGCAGGAAAGCTACACGATTCAGCCAAACCTCTTCAAGTTCTGGGACGTTACAGTTACGCTACCTAACAACGTCGTGAAAGGGGTTTACCAGTACGACATAGTTGCCTGTGAGGACATGGGATACGCTCAGTGTGACAGAACAACAACAAACTGGGGATCGACCTTACCACTGCAGATAAACTCAGTGTAATTGATTTTTATTGCCGGAAACACATCTATTAATTATGAACGTGGGGTTGGTTTTCGGCATAATCTTTACAGCAATTATAATAGGATTCCTTTTCTTTTTTGGTTTCAAGTACATAAACGAAATGTTCAGTATTAACTGCGAGGCAGTTCTTGGAGATCAGATAATAAAGCTGAGAGAACAGGTGAGCAAAACATTCCAGCTTTCCATGGGAGCCACGCAGGAATACGCACTGGTAGTCCCCAACTGCATAGAGAAGATATGTTTTGTCAACCCGGATGATCCCTCTTCATACGGAAACTGGGAAACCAACAACGTTATAAACAGGATGATAATGGCATACAATTACAACATGATAGTTTTTAACACGGATAAGACCTTCAAGGGATACGAGATAGAACATCTGACAACGGAGTATAATTTTTGCGTATCCTCAAAGAAAACATTACTCTTGAATAATGATGGATCATTCGTTGTAGTAAAACTTTCCTGAGCAGGTGTTAGAGTGATTAGCGTAATGCAGATATTCAAGATAATTTTTGGGATAATACTTTCAGCCTTTATTCTCATGGTAATACTAAGATTCTCTCTGTCCTACACCGAGATCGGGGAATCCAGCAAGGAGGTAGAGATATTGGTCGGACTAAAGAAAACAATAGAGGATGTTTACACGACAGGGATTTCGACTGATTTCGAGGTCAGGGATCTGGAGGAAGCAATAAGCTTCTATTCACCTCCAAATATCGAAACACCAGTGACATCCATAAACCTAGATCCGGTCCCGACCTTTTTGGTTCCAGGGGAAACTATTTCTATCCACAGGAGCGAGTACGATACGGGGTGGTGGAAGTTTTACTTTGTTCATGCCCTCCCTGAAACCAAGGTAGTTTTTGTTCCCTTGGGGAGATCAGAGGTTGTTTGGAATACCGTAGGGAACATAACGAAATATTTCCCATCAACAGAGAACACGAATGTAAAGGTTTTGTTTGGTATCGGTTGTAACGATACGGGAGGCGAACCATTCTTCTTTTTCAGCAAATGGGAAAGGGATTATTTCATGAGAACTGTTTTACCATGGCTGTATACCAATGAATATGAATTCACCCTCTGCGGAAAGAGAAAGGGCTACAGGATGATAACTGTTTCAGAAACCCCGATAGGCAGTGATTTCCAGGTCGTCCCGATTGATAACGAAATGGGTTACGTTTACATCAACACCACCGAACAGGGTTGGCAATGGCATCTTTACAAAAACCCGATTGACATAGTCGCCCTCTTTTTCGGCGGGAAGAAGATGTATGATTACACAAACGAAAAATTCCTTAAAGAACTATCAATAGCGAGCGATCTTGCTTCAAGGGAATCAAGCCTCCTCAGATCAAAATCAACCAATCCATACTGTGATAGTGTTTATCAAAAGTTCGTTCAGGTACTTGGTTCTCTCAGAAACAAAATTGATAACGGAGACTACACGAATGAGGATGACATGAGGGAACTCACCAGAAAGATTAAAGAATCAATAGAGGCTTACAGATTATTGGAGGAGATGGGGTGCTGACATGAAAGGACAGGCTCACATAATGGAATACGTATTGCTGGGCTTTTTCATTGTAATGGTAATAGTTGTCATAGTATTCTTTATCGTGGGATGGCAGATAGGAACAACATCATCAAGACAGACCACACTTAAACAGCAGAAGGCGTCCTTCCTGCTTAAGGCATTTGCCAACTCTCCTTACCTCAATAAAGACGGATTCAAAGAAGGCGGCATGCTTGAGGATTCGAAATTAACGGTTTTGGATTGCGGCGATCTTGAGGAGTTGTTGGGTAGAGATGTGTTTGCAGAGGTAAAGGTCATAGATTCAATCGGGGAATGTACAAATCAGAACTATCCCAGATGCGGGGTTTGGAAATTTTGCAAGACCGATAATCCCCAGTTCATGGCTTACGATGTTCCTGTCAACATTTACAGAACCCTGACAAGGAATGTTGAGATCGGAATACTGACGGTGGGTTTTTATGAATAAGTTTCGAGGACAGACGAGCTTGGTCTTGATAGTCCTGATGATAATTGTATTTGTAGCTGTTGGTCTGTTCCTTTTGATATCGGCATTTACGGTGGAAGAGACCGAATACTACAACCTCTACGCACATAACCTCTTGGTCTCTGTCATGCGGGCGAAGACTGGCTATAAAAGTCCGTGTGAAACGGTTTCCGATACCCTTTACTGCACGCTGACGAGGTTGGGTAAGAAGTGTAAACTAACGAAAGATGAATCCATCAAGAAGGACTGCAGGGAGGTGGCAGACGAGATAACACCCATACTGATAAGAAAGGTTTTGACAACCAAGCCGAGCTTGGATTACTATATGATCATCCAGCCGGAGGATCCGGAACATCTGGGAGGGGAGACAATAAACTACGGAAACCCTGACGTTAAAAACAGGCCAAGGAAATGGACGGCCAACGAGAGGGTTCTCCGTTACCAAACAAACCTCCAGATCCAGCTCATCCTGGCGACAATTTAAGGATAAAAAGCTTACCGGTTTCTGTTAAAATATGG
>CAYFWU010000036.1:0-3049 GCA_964347025.1 uncultured archaeon
ATACTTGCCAATCTCTATACCTCCATTGCCATCAACAAACGAACCCTCCCCAATATTCACGTGTTGATCTATCTGTATCTCCCCGAAGCCAGAGCGCAAAGAGCAGTAGCGAGAGATGTGTACATCATCGTTTATCACTATCTTGCTCGATAGCCTACCTGCATCCACGAGGGTGCCCTCGCCGACGTACACTCTTTTGCCCAGAAAGATCTTACTCGGCACGTTGAAACGCACGTTCTTTTCAATGAAGCAATGAGAATCAATGCCCCCAAGGAGGGCTCTGTAAACCCTCCCTCTAACGACGCATCCCAAGACAGTGGGAAACATAGAAAAGAGTGTCAGAATTATCCCACGCCGAACAAAAGCTCCAAAGGAACGCCTGCCTGTAACCCTCTCTACATACCTCCAAAACTTCGCGGTAGGCCCACTTTCTGGAATCGTTTTGAACCCGTTTAGGCTATCTATTCTCATCGCTTAGTCATTAGTAGGAGAAATCTGACACATTTTTTCAGCTCTTTTAGCTATCCTAGTCTCGCGAAAACAGGCCACACTGCATATTGGGCATCTTCGCGAGATGGTTTTTTTCTCTTTGGACAAGATCATTCGAACCCAAACATCTATCGTAAGGGTTTTTCGTTAGAGAATTGCCTATCCTTTTAACCTCCGGGCGATAGTATAAGTCTGCATAGGTATCCAGGTTCAAGATTTGCTCAGAAGTATTTTTCTAAAAGGGTACTAAAAATTCATTCACGTTTCTATGATCATTTCAAGCCCCCAAGAATACTTTTGCGATTTATGATATTCCTCACTTGTTTTGGTTTGACACCCGATTGTAGATATCCTCGAATTTTTTCGTTTCTTTTTCCCAGGTATATTTCTGCAAAACTTTTAACCTAGCTTTTTCCCCGATATGAAGCATTTTTTCTTTGTTCTTAATCAGTTGTAAAACGGCATCAATGAATTCTTCATTTGGCAGTTGGGTTAAAATGATCTCCTCTTCATCAATAAAATCCTGTCCTTCGGCCCCAATTTTCGTCGAAATAATGGGCCTCGAACAGGCGGCCGCTTCTAAGATCTTTAGTCTAGTACCCGACCCCGATTCCAATGGCACTAGGACAATATCTGAAGCGGAGAGAAAGTCTTTTAAGTTTGGTGAAATAGTTTCTCTGCTGTCAACAAAGCCTGTGAAGATTATGTTTTCATTCTGATAATGCTTTAAGCTCTCAAAGTTCTGCCCTATGACTAAGAATTTGGATTTTGGGCAGTTTCTCATGATTTCCGGGAAAATTTTTTCAGCAATGAATTTGACCGCTTTTACATTTGGAATGTAATCCAGTTTTCCGACGAAACATAAAGTCAAGAAGCCGTCAAGGCCCAGCTTTTCCCTGACGGCATTTCTCCCGTCAGGGTTGAAATTAAATACGTTATGATCGACACAATGATGAATTATGGAAATTTTTTCCTCGCCAATACCATAAAGTTTCATAATAAATTTTTTATCGACTTCGGAGACAGCGACTATATGATCGGCAGTTTGACAACTCATCTTTTCTAGGTACTTTATCCAGCAAATCATAGGTAATGAAAATCCGAACCTTCTAAATTTAAGAAACTCAACATTTTCCTGCACTAATATCATGGGTTTCTTAAACTTTTTCCTCAAAAGCATACCAACCGGGGCTGTCCACAATAATTCACACTGAATTATATCTCCTCTAAAGCTGTTCATGTTAGACATACAAACATAAAAATATCTTGGGTCTACTAATAAGGCTCTATAACCAAGGAATTTCAATATGGGTTTGTAATAATTAAAGCTCACATTCGGGATATGTAGATCGATCTGACCATCTTCCGAGTGAACATGAGCGATCAAGGCTCGGATCAAATTGTTTTCCGATATGTGCTTAATAGTATGATAGATAGCGGTACTACTGCCATGAACAGGAGGGAAAATATCACATGGCGATAAGAGCATAATCCTTTTCATAAAATGTTTCCGTCCTTTTCAAAAGAGATTATGATTATCACGAATCCACTTTACGAGATTAGTCAGACCTTCCTCAAGGGGTACCGAGGGAGACCAAAATAGCTCCTCCCTTATTTTCCGAATATCTGAGACATAAATTCTTTGGTCGCTTTCTCTCCAGTTCTTGAAACGTATTTTGCTGCGTTTCCCGGTCATCTTTTCCAGCAAATCCAATAGCTCTAGCAAAGATATAGTATACGAAGGGCCTCCTCCAATGTTATACACTCCATAAGGAATATCCTTGTTTATGAAAATATCAAACGCCTTCAATAAGTCAGACACATATAAAACATCTCTTACCTGCTTTCCATCCCCATAGATCGTTAGGGGCTTATTTAATAATGTCGCGATAGCAAACCAAGCAACCCAGCCTTGATCCTCGATTCCGAACTGCCTAGGCCCATAAATACAAGACATTCGAAATATACCTATTTTCATTCCATATACGTATGCATAGTCCTGCATATATAAATCCCCTGTCAATTTTGAACATCCATACGGGGTATGCTTGCATAGATCTATCCCCGTGTTCTCCGCCACCCCTTTTCTATAAGCAGCTTCGAATTCATATCTGGTTTCTTTCTCTATAATACCAATCTTGTTAACATTTTCCCCGTACACCTTATTGGTAGAACAGTATACTATAGGGGGATTCTTTTTCGATTTTCTTACCCACTCAAGTATATTAAAAGTCCCAACGGCGTTCACAAGAAAATCTCGCTGCGGATTATCCAAAGACCTGGTTACAGCTGTTTGAGCTGCAGTGTGAAAAATAACATCGGGCTCGTCCTCTATTTCCTCTATGCCCTCAACATTCGATACGTCGAAATTAAGGAAGCTTATGTTCTTATGTTTCTTAAGATATTCATAATTATAAGAATTTAATAAACTTCCCTTACCCATAAGTTTATGTCTTGACAAATTATCGAGTACTAACACCTTTTGGCCGTTACTAGCATAAAATTCTGCAATGTGTGAACCAATGAACCCCGCACCACCGGTGATTAGAATCTTTTTCAT
>CAYFWU010000037.1:0-2788 GCA_964347025.1 uncultured archaeon
TCCGCGGTCTCTTCCCATTCCTCCCTTTTAACGGTTATCTCTGCTGCTATTTCCTCAGGAGCGGTGTATTTCGCGATTGCTGTTGTGCTTGTCTGGAATGTCCATATCTTCTTTCCTGTATCCAGATCAAGGCTGTAAACATGACAGTCAAGGGAACCGAATATGACGCTGTTTTTGTAAAATCCGGGCGGGCACCACACCTCATGGAAGGTTTTGAACCTCCAAATCTCCTTTCCAGTCTCCGCGTCAATACAGTAGAAGTTGTGGTCTTTGGAACCAAAGTAAATCCTACCCTTATGAAGACTGACGCACGCGCCTACCCTGTCTCCTGTCCTGAATCTCCAGATTTCCTTGCCCGTATCAACGTCCAGGCAATATAAATGATGGTCATGGGAACCGAAATATATCCTGTTGTCCTCAATGAAAGAGGCGCTGGTTATCCCGTAGCCTGACTTGAATCTCCATATCTCCTTCCCTGTTTCAATATCAAGGGCGTAAAAATTGCTGTCAAAGCTTCCGAAGTATACTACGCCCTTCCTTACCGGAAACTTTCTGACGTTCACTATGCTTCCCGCGGTCTTGAACTTCCATATCTCTCTCCCGGTTTTCTTGTCAGCCGCGTAAAGGAAGCCGTCATAGCTGCCGAACAGGACCTTATTTCCATGGACGGTGGGAGTGGTTATGGCCATGTCTCCTGTCCTGAATCTCCAGATTTCCTGACCAGTTTCAGCATCCACTGCGTAAACAAAATTGTCCTTTGAGCCGAAGTAAACGATTCCCTCGTAACGAGCGGCGGCCGCCCAGCACTTGTCACCAGACTTGAATCTCCAGACCAGCTTGCCCGTCTTTTTATCTATCGCGTAAAGGTAGCCGTCATAAGAAAGTATGTAGACCTTTTTGTCATCAACCTCCGGGAGGGGGTTGACGACGCAGTCCCCGGTCTTGAACCTCCATACTTCTTTTCCTGTCTTCGCGTCTATCGCATAAAGATAGTAATCGCATGCCCCGGAATAGACGATTCCATCATCCACGCGACAGCTTTCGGTTGATCCCCCGTATTCGAATATCCAGTACCTGTACGAAATTCCGCGCTTCTTAACGTTGAAGTCCGAGAGCTCAATATCGAAGTCTCTGTCGAAATTGAAGGTCATGCTAAAAACTTAACATTAAAATTAAAAAAGAGGTTTATATCGTTTCGTATTATGATAATTATTTGATCATATCCGCCACTGCGGCGCTCATGCAGGCCGGGAAAGAAACTATTATCGTGCGGCTGAGGGCTAGGATTGAATCTGTGTTCCAGGGCGCCCTGTCGATTAAAATCAGGAGAAGTGTAACCACAAGGAAAGAAACTATGTAAGTTGTGGCAACCCTTTTTGCGAATTCCCCACCGTGCTCCTTCATGTTGCCTCTGTAGTAGTTGTAGTATATGAAAGCGCTTATGAACACTAACGAGAGTATCAAGAGCCCGATTATGTTAGCGAAGGGAAGCGATTCTCCCAGCTTCCAGGTTTCTTCTGTGAATGCCACGGGGACAGCGAGAATAGAAGCACCCACTATCACCTGCATGACGTCCCTAGGGTAGAACTTGACCATCATGGGCTTTACAACCCTCTTGAGTATGTTGCCTTTCTCATCGGTGACTGTGATGATCTCGTTTAGTTTCCCTGCTATCTTAATTACTTCTTTTTTGGTCCTAAGAGTAACGCCCATACGAGTAAATTTAGAACTGAATGATTAATAAACTATTTTTTCCTTATTTTCTTGGATTCTTTCTCCATGTCCCTCTTGTAGACGATTGTCCTGTAGGGGAAGGGGACCTCGATACCTTCCTTATCAAACCTTTTCTTTATCGCTTCCGTGAGCTCGAACTTGGTCCTCACCGAAGTCGGTTTGTCCTTGGCCCAGAAATAAAGTCTCATGTTCTGGGCGAAATCCGTAAGATCGGTAAGCCTGATTTTCATGACTTCGTCCCTCCTCAGGAACTCGCTATCATCCCCCCTGATTTCCTTCATAACGTCCGGATGCTTTTCAGCCTCCTCAAGCATTATCTTCCTCGCTTTGTCTATATTCGAATCGTAGCTTATGCCGATATCAACGGTTCCCAGTATCTTGGAGTCCTTCATTGAGTAATTGGTTATGTACTCCTCGCTTATCTTAGAGTTCGGTATCACAACTCTCTCGTTCTTCCACGTCTTGACAATGGTATGGCGAAGGGTGATGTCTTCAACAGTTCCGTACTCGTCTTTTATGGTAACCTTGTCACCCACGCTAAATGGCTTGAATATTGCGATGAATATGCCTGAGATTATGTTGGAGAAAGTCTGCTGGGCAGCGAATCCCACTACTATGGCGACCACGCCCGCTGAAGCCAGGAGCGAAACCCCGAGAGCGGAAAACCCAGGGATCATCATTGCGGCGACAACAACGCCGATGATGTATATGGCAAAGACCACGAGCCTTTGAAGGACGACGAACTGGGTCTGGTCTATCTTTATGTTCTTCGACATCTTCCTAAATGATCTCCCGAGGACCATACTTATTATCTTGGCTAGTATTATGGTCGCTATGAGTATAACTACGATCTCAAAGAAAAGAATTAGGTTGCCATCCTGAATTCCTGTTAAAGCCGTAATGTTAAACATCAGACCACTTATAAATAATAAAAAGCCGATTAATAAGTTATTTCTTTCTCTTTCTGGCAACAGGCTTTTTAGGACTTATCATTACCCTCTTTGGATAGGGAATTTCTATATCGTTCTTGTCAAAGGCGATCTTGATCTCCTTC
>CAYFWU010000038.1:0-2023 GCA_964347025.1 uncultured archaeon
CCAGGCGGAAGACAGACAAAACTATGGCTATCGGGGTTTTACCGAGACCTGTGGGCAGAACGCAGAGTAAGTTGTTCTCGACTGCTCTTCCCAGTATCGCTTCCTGGTACATTCTCGACTCGAGCGATCCCTTTCGAATGAGCGAATGTTCAACGTACGCCATAGTTATAGATTGGGCATATAGCATAAAAATTGAGCGCCTATTCTAATCTGCACAAATAGTATTGGCTTTCCCGTCTTCAACGTAGGAATAACATCCTACCAAGATTTTCCATTCACTGCATTTACCAGTTGTTTCAACGGGATAAAACCGACTACACCAACCTTCACATTCGTTATCTTCACTACACTCTTTACCGCCATCAGAAGTATATTTATCCATACTGCATTTGAAATTATAGCATGTTCCTTCACAATCTGTATCGGAATCGCATTCTTTTCCACCGTCTGTTGATAGGGTTGTATCTGAACACTTGGACACATATTGAACATTTTCAGCTATACACGTACCCTCACATTGATCGGAGTCATTGCATGCTTTTCCTGCATCTGATGTTGGAAGATTGCACTGTTCTATGTTCCTCATTCCTATTTTCTCCCACACTCCTCCTTGTTTAATACACTCTCCTTCAGTTTTAGGGATTATTCCATTTGTTCCTTCTTGAACACATCCACTTATCAAAATTATAGCAAAAATTAGTCCAATTAAAATGTAAATTCTCATATTAATTATTTAGAATAATTTTTATTAAAATTTATTAGAAAGCCCGTACAATTATAAAGTGCGAGCAAGGTCGTGATTTCATGGCGAAGAAAATAATCGGTCTGATAGAGCCCATAAAAATCATTGGGAAGAATGTCGTTAAAACGACCGCTCTCTTCGATACGGGCGCAAGGCTGACATCCATAGACAACAAGATCGCCGCGGAGGCGCAGGTTGGTCCGGTTCTCAGAATACAGAAGGTAAAAGCCCCGATAACCAAGGAGACCGAAGAGAGGCCTGTCGTGAAGGTAAGGGTAGAGATCAACGGAAGGGGATACGAGGGGGAGGCGAACCTTAACGACCGCTCCCACATGAAATACCCTGTCATAGTCGGGAGAAACATTATTCATGACAACTTTGTGGTGGACATCTCAAAACATCCGGAAAACGGAAAGAAGGCGGACAGGAAGGCCAAGAATAAGAATATCTAGAATTGTTTCTACTTCAGCATTTCCTGCAGAGCCATGGATACGCTTTTTTGACTTCCTCCACGAAGTTCTCCGGGGAGTAAACCCCCAGCTCGGATATGATTGCTGTGACCAGATCAGGGTTTATCCTTTCGAAGGTCGGATTCTCGATCTTCACTCCTCTCGGAGGATTTTTCCATATCTCTTCCGGACCGCGCTTTTCCACGGTCTCCTCGAATCCGTAGATCCCCTCGGGATCGAACTTCCATGAGTCGCCGCAAACGTATAGAGGGACGTCATACTTGTTAGCGATAACGGCAAACATCTCTGATCCTATCTTGTTGTATATCTTTGTCGTTGTAATCGCATCCACTCCGAAGAGAGCGATATCCGCCTTTCTTATCGCTATTCTTGCAGCGGAATCCACGAAATGTACGACAGGGATATTGATCTTCGAAAGCTCACGAGCAGTGATCCTTCCCTGAAAGAGAGGGCGCGTCTCTGTGTTGTATACCCTGAACCAATTACCTTCCTTCTTGGCTTGCCTGAATATGTTCATAACCGTCGATGAATGACAGTGAGTAAAAATAATCATCCCCGTATGTATCCTGTGCGTCGCTATTTTCGCTATCATTCCCTCGGCGAAGTCCATGTGATCCAGAGCTTCACCGCAGAACTTCTTCAGAAGTTTTTTCAGATCGCTTATATCGACACCGGGTGATCCCTTAAGATTCGAAATAACGTAGCGAATACAGTTTCTCATCAGGGGTTCTGTAGGCCTGACCTTGAAAATCTTTTCCTTTATCTTCTCCAGTTCATCGAAAAAGCGATCGTATGATTTTGTATCTATCTT
>CAYFWU010000039.1:0-1959 GCA_964347025.1 uncultured archaeon
CCTTTATCTTCTCCAGTTCATCGAAAAAGCGATCGTATGATTTTGTATCTATCTTTAGGGCCTTGTACTGAAATGCCTTCACAGAATTAATCGCGACGCTCTCGGCTCCCTGGATCTTCATGGATCCTATGTCACTAAGGATTTTCTCGAACCTATTCATAAGAAAAAATTGTTTTCTGACCTTTAATAGATTTTTTCTCTTCTGTTTTTCTTTTTGGTTTTTCTGCTTTTTTGGCTTCCTTTTTTTCTGGAGCCTTCATCATTCGTCCCATCACGTTCTCGGTTTTACCTTCAACCAGCAGTTCAAAAATATCCTCGAAGAACTTCGGATCGAGCCCTGATTTCTCAAGGTTTTCCATGAGAAGTTTCCTTCCCATCTCCTCCACTGACAGCTTATGTTCTTCCAGAGTTCTGGTCGGGACTTCTTCCTTGCGAACCTCTCTCTTAAAGGAAACGAGAAGCTTCTCCCCGAATTTCGATTCTATTTCATTCGTCAGCGTATCCTTTACCTTTCCCTTCAGGTTCAGTCTTACCATGGGTTTCTTTATGTGTTCTTCACTCAGAATTTTTCTGAGTTCCTTTTCTATCGCTTCGAAATCAGGGTTTTCGAAAGTTTTGTAATACACCTTCCTCTGTTTATTCAGCAGTATCCATTTGGTTTCGGAATTTGAGGTATCCATAATCCAAAAACCCTTGGGCCTCGTTGACTCTTCCTTGAGCTGTGTTGGTATGAGTGAGCCGGTCAAAAGGAAGGGTTTACCGTGGTGTTCACTCTTCTTGGGCTCGTGTATATGTCCGTTCACATACAGATCGAATCCCTTGGGAATGATCTTTTTATCGAGTGTATGGGGAGCGTAGAGGAATTCCGTGATTGACTGGTGGAGAATGAATATGTTAAAACACCCCTCGATAGGTTTCGGGTTCCAGTTATTCAGAACGGATTCGGCGTATTGATCCGGAACGCCTGACATTCCCTGTATACAAATCCTTTCCCCGTTTTTCTCGAAAACTACGCCGTTGCAGTGGAGGTATACAAGGAATCCTGCCTTTTCAAGAGCCTGGACAGGATTCAAAAGGCCCTTCGTTCTCCTTTCATGAGTCCCGTGGATCGCGACTACAGGAATTCCCATGAGTGCGATTTTCGAGACCTTTGAAACGTCTTTATCCACTCCCCTAACCAGTTTTGCTCCGCCCTTGCTCAGCACGGGTTTAACCAAGATCTCCACCGCTCTGGTGAAGGTTTCCGTGCTCGGATTCCGGGTATCAAAGATATCCCCGCCGAACAAAATGAGATCGCATTCCTTCGCTTTCTCCATCGCCTCCACCACAGCCTCGTAAGGATCTTCCTCCCTCTCTGTCCCTGATCCAAAACCAAAATGGAAGTCAGACAGGATCGCAATCTTCATACATAGGAATTGAGGACAGGATTTAAATTTGGTTTGTTACACATTATTAATTTAAAATTTTCTTCCAAAATAAGGAATTCGAGGTGATGTAATGGCTGATCAAGAAGGGAAAAGCATGTATCTCCAGTTTAACACAACAGGCTTAATAAAAGCGTTTTTTGAAGCGCTTGGGAAAGGATTCAATCCGCAGTACCATTACGAAGAGGGGGATTACGATATCGGCAAGATAATAGACTGGAAAACAGGGGAAGAGCTTGTAGTTGTCGGTAAACCTGATGGATCACCAAATGGTACCCGTGAAGTTAAAATTTTGGTTCCAGGGGATGACGGAGAAAGTGTTTTAGACAATTTCATAGGAATATGCGACAGAAGAAGAGTAGATGTATATCCATTCTAACGGTTTTAATATTTTTTATTTTATCCACGGAATTTCGGTATCATCAGTTCTCCATCTGGAATCCACATCAGCCTTTTCTTTCTTGATCTCGTTTTTATGATCCAGAATCCCTGTCCAGGCGATCATTGCTCCGTTGTCACCTGAAAATTCGCGAGG
>CAYFWU010000040.1:0-1705 GCA_964347025.1 uncultured archaeon
ACAAACTTGGTTTTCAATAATCCCATGGAGTTTGCAGACTTCATAGTCGAAATGCTGGCATTGGGACAAGACAGAGATTCCAGAAAGATTGTTGCCCAATGGTATCACATGAATTCACCAATGTTTCTTTCCAAGAAGAATTTCGAGAGGCTGAAAAAAATAGCATCAAAGGACAGGTTCTATTTCATATGCAATAAAAAGAATTTTGTTGACCGGTGGCTTGCAAAATCATGGGAAAAAATAAATGTAAAGGTAAAGCTAGGAATCCCCTGCGCAACAAATTGCGATATTTTCGTGATAGATGATTTTGTGATACAGGTGTACTGGCCGAAGGATCTGAAAAAGATATGGTATCCTTCCGCCGAGAGTCTCAGAAAAATCATGCCAACGAACATCTTAAAAATATACCAAGCCATTTCGCACGGCAAATTCGATGTAAACGTTATTGTGAACAAAAACTTTAAGGTGGCTGAGCAGATAAGAAAAGAAACCTTGAAATATTTCTAGAAATCACTGAATATATTCAATATGATCAATCGGTGATGTTATCATCCCGGTCCTGTGTTTCTTTTCTTCGTATTCCGGGGTTATGCTCAGAAACAGTCTGAGTCCTCTTTTCAGATTCTGCCCGAAATTTCTGATAATGGCGTTAAGTTCCCCTTTACTCATCATTTTTTCCGGCCTTAGGCACCATGCAAGACCGTGATATAACTCTTTGAAGAGCTGGGGGTCCACCCCTCCGATCAGTTCGATCTTCGCACCCTCTATGCTGGGCCTTCCGGAAATCCTTCCATCCTTCGTGATAACATAAGTTGAATAGTGCTTTGGATCGCGTTTTGTCGTTATAATACAGCCGTGATACTTTTCAACATTCGCGGGATCGAACCCGGTCTGATCTACTGAAATGTGTTCAGCGTAGTGTTCTGCGTAAAGATTTACAAGCTTCGTATCAAACCGACCTGTATCGCTCATTTAATCCACCATTAAATAATTACTCATTTTACCTTTTTATTTCCCCCGGGTTTTGAATGTTCCGCAGCCTTTTTTAACTTTAAGACAGTTTCATGATCAAGTTCTATGAAACTACCCCATATTACGGGATATTCTTCGCCCAAGATTTTCACTAATTGATAAACATTGTATTTTTTAAAATCACCCTCGGAAGTTCTGAAAAATCTAACTTCACAATCACGTTCTTCATGGGGTGTGGGATCCTCACTTTCAGGAACAAGTCTTAAAGCCCTGTAATACTTCTTACCGAGAATATTAACATACCTTCTCTTGCCACTCGTCAATCCATCCAGTTGTAAATCAAACCTTATCTTCTCTGGTATTTTCTTGAAACGAACCTTCAGTTCAACTATTTCCAATACGTCATCGTCTCCCAAATTACCACCGTTCTTGCGATATTCCTCTGCCCCGCAGCTATGGGGAGGCGGGTGGTAGAGACTGTCATCATTGGGATTGTATCCTGCCGTAGATGTTTCTATTCCCTTCCCGCAATGCTTACAGATAGGAGGGTATTCGCTCTCGATTACCTTTTTTTGTCCATCAGTCACAATCCATCACCATTAGAACCCTTATAATTTATTACCAATAAATAGTTAATTTATGGGTATATAAAGCTTACCATTGGACGCAGAACATCGGTTTTTACCCTTAAGAGGACTGAATTTTCGGTTTTTTCCGAAGTAAAAATAGGGTA